>MFJJ01000063.1 GCA_001780895.1 Candidatus Gottesmanbacteria bacterium RIFCSPHIGHO2_01_FULL_46_14 | reverse complement strand
TGCACTTTAAGAAGAAGTTATTTTCTCTTGTTTCTGTCCATTCTATTGCGTTCGGACAGTTGCCAGAAAATAAGAAGAAGTATCACGACAATTGTCGCTATACCAAAAGAAATCTGTGTGTTGGTAAGAACAGTGTTAAGGTCGAGTGGATTCATACTTTTATGCTAACTGACCACTCATGAGTCGTCAATATTGATCACGGAAATGAGTCCCCCTACGCCAAGGCTACGGAGGGATTCTTTCCCGATATCAATTTCGGGTGCACATTGAGAATTTTGGAGACAATTTGTTATTTCGAAAGTAGTTCGTCTCGGGAGATGTTTGCCTCTTTAAGAATGGCATGGAGGGTACCCGGGGGTAAATCTCCGAGATGATATGGCACGACGGCTCGCCGTTTGCTGAGCTTCTTGATGAGTTGTTTTGAGGTAAGAACCGGCAGTTTAGGCATAATGTGCCTGCTTGGTAAGATCGACGTCAACACTGGTGAAAAACGACGTATCGTCGGTTGGTACTGGTTCACCATGCTTTTTGAGGCTTTTTATATAGCCGCCAATTGCGTCAGCGGCCATCACGCGGGCCTGAGGTAAATCTTTACCGTAGGTCACGCATCCGGGCAAAGATGGCACGATAACTGTAAATCCGCCTTCCGGTTCGGGCCTGAAAATGACGTTATAGCGAAGTAAGGTAGTTTTCATACGAGAAGTATAGCACATTGAAAAAATAAAATTGATGCCGGAAATGAGTCCGCCCAAGGCGGATTCTTTCCCGATATCAATCGGGTGAGAAGAATAAGAAAGGTTGAGATATGTGATGAAATGCTTGCATTTCGCTCCACGTATTTGCAATCACTTATCGCTTCAACAATTGCACATTAAAAAAGTTGGGTTATAAATACTTACGCCCGATGTGGGAAGAAATGCCTTACGAAACTCGAAGTTGTTTCTCGATTTTTTCGAGACGATCATTGAGCGTTCGGTGCTGACCACCGTGAAGCTCTTGTTCATCGCGAACTTTTTGGATTTCACCGGAAAGTTTGTCCATGCGCGTATAAAAATCATCTTTGGTAGGAAGATGTTTCGTTCCATCCTTAATCATAGCCAAAACTTCATCTCTCGTCGGAAAAACAAGTTTCATTGCATTGATAAGTGACGCAATGTCAATCGAAGAAAGTATAGATTTTTTAGCCATACTCCTACTCTACCGTGACAATAACTCACTGTCAATACGATTATTTTGATATAGGAAGATTATTATCGATATACTTCGATAGTATTCTCCCGATATCAATCGGGATTCTTTGAAGAATTTCTCTTTGCGTTTGCGCAGAGTAAGAAGCTCTCAAAGGAAGCACTTTAACATAGGCATAACAGGGAAATTGTTGGTTTTTGCAGACATATAGCCTATCTGCTAATCAAATGCGGATAGATTATGAGAAAGCCTCAATCGACAATCCTAGATTTAATAAAAGCGGAAACGCGGGACTCATGTTCCTCCAAAGGCGAGGGGTTCCTGGGTGGCTAGGCCGGTAAGATCAAGCAATTGGTCTCCCCGACCCTACCACCCAAACCTTTCTCGGGGTAAGAGCCCACCCTGGATACCGCTTCGCGGTACAACTCAACGGGCTCAAATCTAATCTCACCTGGAGGAAAAATGGACCCTAATTCGATTCCATGGTATGTGTGGTTTTTATCCGGATTGCTGGTAGGCGTGGGAACGCTGATCGCAATGCGGGACAGCTTGTCGCAACGAATCACTGCGCAAGACAACCTCGGCGTTGTTTTACTCGCCGCAGGAATAATACTGTTGATCGGCTGGTTTGTGATACCGTTCTATCCCGTTATTCGAGACGCTATCGTCTTGATGTGGGAACGGAGCACCACCACAATGCTGATCGCTTTCGCTGTTGGCGTCATCCTAACCGTAATCGGTGTGATTCTGTGGCGTCGACACTAACAAAAGGAGAAAAAGTGAATAAGAACAAGCTGTTCCCCGCGCTTTTTGCGCTCGTGCTGGCCGCATTGGCCTGCACAAACAACCTATCGGGCTCCCCGGCCGCGGCAACCACCGCGCCCGTATGGACGCCCACGAGCACGACCGAAGCGCCAGCCACCGAATCGCCGACCACGTCCGGAACCTGGGACGTCCAGTATTACACTGGGGCGACTCAGCTCATGAAGGACTTCGTCTTTACGGCGCCGGACAAGACCTGGGAGCAGTTTCCGAATGTTGACTATCGGAATTTCCAGGCGAAGAACGGCCTCGAGTACGGACAGGAATTGAGCGTCTTCTGCCAGCAGGACGTCTACTGCGACTTCCCGGTGGCGGCGCGGTCCTATCGCAGTATCACGGCGGACTACAAGGTAGAAGGCCTCGGCGAATGCCACGAGAATGGCACCGGCATCGGCTGCGCGGCCTTGCTGTTCAACGTCGGAGATGTGACCGCCTCGTTCCGAGACCAGTCGGTCGACACAGGCCACACAATCACCGGCCTGTATTGGAACGGAAACGAAAACGATCAAGCGATTTCCGCTTTGGCCAGCCATCTGGCTTATCGCATGATCGGCATCCCGACGGGCAATCCCGCCAACCCGGGCGCCAACTGCTCAATTCCAAGTGGATGCAAGGGGGTGGATATCACCTTCGGCATCTTCTCGGGTAACGAGCTGTTGGTCCGTGGCCACACCGTAGTGCGCTAAACGGCAGGCCAACATGGCCACCCGCCTGATCCGAAGGGGTCGGGAGCCGCCGAAGTCTTTGCCCGCGACATAACGTCGCACGCGTGAACCTTTCCGTTGGCCCCAAAAAATCGGCCTACGAGAAAGCTCTTCCGCCAATAAATGGCAAAGTTACTCAAGCTCCTGACCCCACGGGTCAAAACGAAATCTAGGCTGCACCATAAGGTGTTTTGGCTTTTATGCCACCCTGTTATGCCTAGTTCGTTTCTCTAGATAATGATTTATCTGTGGAAACGAACTATTATGAAATTATATGAAGAACCTGTTCAAACAATGGATATTCCCCCTTCTTCTTGCCCTGCTTACTGGGGTCATTGCTGCGGCAAACTACACTCCAGGCACATGGCTTATTGGCTGGGATAACTTAAACCCCGAATTCAATTTCCCTTTGGCTTTCGAACGAATGCTCAATGGGGTCTGGCGTGCTGACCAAGGACTTGGAGCCGTGGCTGGCCATTCTCATATGGCTGATCTTGTGCCCGTAGCCATATTGTGGCTCGGGTCTCTTATTGTTCAGCCTCAATTCCTGCGGTATGGATTTTATTTTGCTTGTCTCGTTGCTGGTCCACAAGGACTCTACAAGCTCATTAGTCACGTTCTCAGGAACGAGAAGCGCTCTGAACTTATCGCATTTATGGGAAGCCTGTTTTATCTTACGAACCTGGGCACAGTCCAGCACTTTATCGTGCCGTTTGAAATGTTTGCTACCGGTTACGCGATCTTGCCCTGGCTCTTATGGTCTGGCGCCTGTTATATAGATCAAAATAGTAAGAAAAAATACATTCTATATCTCATATTTGCAGTTTTATCCGCACCCATGGCTTACGCAGCCACTCTCTGGTATGCCTCGTTTATCGGAATCGCACTGTTTTTCTTGCTGTATAAACGAGGCAAGACTACCCTCGTTCTGATTGGAACGCTTCTCGCCGTCAATGCCTACTGGATCGGGCCAAATCTCTATTTCATCAAAACTCATGGACAGGAAGTCCAGGAATCTAAAATCAACCGACTCTTTAGCCCGGAGGCATTTGCCAAGAGTCAGATGTTTGGAAACCCACTCAATACGATGGCGCTCAAAAATTTCCTCTTTGACTGGCAAATCATGAACCCTAAAACAGGCCAATTTGAACAAGTACTCCAAGCCTGGCAAGATCATCTGAAAAATCCCGTCATTGCGGCATTCCCGTACCTTATCTTCGCACTTGCAGTTGTGGGAATGGTGACGTCTTCTCGTAAACCAAAACTTGCTGCCCTGATCCCTACGACAATCCTTGCTTTTGGGATCATCCTCAATGGCACCTGGCCGATCGACCGTATCTTTGTTTCACTTGAGACCTATCTACCAATCGCAAAAGAGGCACTACGATTTCCTTTTACCAAGTTCTCCTTGCTTGCTATGGTTGGACTTTCTTTTTATGCCAGCCTTGGGATCCGGGCTATTGGTAAATTCATTGTGCCAACTGCACTAGCCGTTTCTGTCTACGCGCTCGTCTTTTTCTTACCTGCCTTCCAAGGCAAGCTGATTCATCCTGCACTTCGCATACAAATACCAAATGAATATTTTCAAATGTTTGATTTCTTTGCAAGGCAACCCAAAAACGGTCTCATAGCAATTCTCCCTGTCCACTCCTTCTGGGGCTGGACGTACTATGACTGGGGCTACCAGGGAGCAGGGTTTTTGCAATTTGGCATTCCGCAACCCATTCTAGACCGAGACTATGACCGTTGGAGCGGGTACAACGAGCAATATCAAAAAGAAATGAGCTATGCCGTCTACAGTCAAAATCCACAAGAGGTTGCGGCAGTGCTAACCAAATACAACATCCGCTGGATCCTCGTTGACCGAGCAGTCATGGCACCGGGACAACTCGAAAGCGCTGTATTGACGTGGAGAATCCCTGATATTCTGCTTCAAACCGGCATCGTTTTACCCAAAAAGCAGTTTGGCGAGGATATTGCGGTCTACGAAGTTATCGGTCAACCATATAATAAAGAATCAATATATAACAATATACCTCTTGATTCGAGAGAACGATACGTAGGAGAGACGCTCGGGGAATTTTTATTTGAAGCGACTACCTCCACACCTGACGCGTGGGGCCTAGCACAAACCTGCGGTTATACTCAAACAATCAATGAAGGGTCACGCACGGCAATAGAAGGTGCAATGCGCTACAAAAGCATTGATATCCCTCTATGCGATTATCTCTCTTTCCCAACTCTTGACCATGCACGATCATATATCGTGGAAATCGAAAGCAGAAATGAAACTGGATTCCCCATGCAGCTCTGTATCAGTAATAACTTGACCAGCCACTGCGACCTGTTTGAACATTTGCAGGATAGCAAAGAATTTGTAATGGAGCGATTTGCGCTCTTGCCTTTGCGCGACTACGGAAGTGGATACACGCTTAATTTTAACAATTTTACTATCCGCGGCCGCACCTCAGTAAACCATATCAGAAGAATAACTGTATACTCATTACCGTATCCCAACTTCGCTAAAGCTTCGCTGAGCGAGCAAGATAATATGTATACAAATTCGCAGGCGTTTGACCCTGGCTGGATTACATGGCCTGCTCGTCACCACGTCCTCGTCAACAACTGGGCAAACGGATGGACGCTTGAAGGAAACGGAAAAAATATTGTCGTGTTTTTCTGGCCGCAGCTTCTGGAGTGGATCGGATTTTTGCTTCTCCCACTGCCGCTGGTCCTTCTCTTCGGAAAAAAACATTAGGCAGTCGCGAGATGCTCGAGGATCCACATACGGGCTAGCGTTGTGGGACCGATACCCTTGACGTGGGCTTTTTTGCGCAACATATCGATCGTTTTGGGATCTAATCGCACCGTAATGCCATGGGACAAATTTTTTGCAAATCGAACCTTCACGGGTTGAAATTCATCCTTGTAGTCGGCCAGGCTATGGGTATCCCACCAATTGGCTTCCTCTTCATAATTTTTGAATTTGGGAATTCGTGATTTCTTATTTTTTTTGATTTCCATTGGTACCACCTCCTTTTGTAATTGTGTAGAGCTGTTTCTCTTTGCGATCTGCAATGCGTGCGGTTATCGGAAGATATGCTCCTTCTCCTTTGGGTGCCACGACGATAAAAAGAATTCGACCTTTAGCGCCGGGACCGACGATTGCAATTCTTCCCGAATGACCCTTGAAAACTTCAAAATCTCCCTGACACACAGACTCAACTTCCTCGGGTGTGACATCGTGATGAGCGATATGAGCGACATTATCTTCATTCCAAATCAAACGCTCGATGCGAATCATGTAACATCATTGTAACGCAATGCGTTACAAAGTCAAGTGTACAAAGGAGATTGTGTATTGGGTATTGGATATTGGATATTCGACGATTGTTGTGTTTTTCTGGCCCTGCCCCTTCCCTTTATTTGGGCAATTCGTTATCGAAAGGAAATGTGAAGACCGCTATCCAAGGCGCGAGCGACTTTCTGCAAGAATTTGAACGAAGGATTGCTCTCTCCCGATTCGAGCCGTGAGATCGCTGACTGTCGTGTACCGACTTTTTTGGCAAGCTGGGCCTGCGACATCTTCTTTTTCAATCGCTTGTCAATGACCGAACGAATGAGCGCATACTCCGGTTCGAGCTCATCATAGTATTTTTTGACCTCCGGGTCGGCTAACAGCTTTTTTTTATGCTCTTCAAACGAGATAAAGTCTTTCATAGCAATTATTATCACATATATGTTATGTCATTGTCAATGCTTGTCGACGTTTTTCTGCCGTTGCGATTTCGCGGGCAGGTATTTTTTGTGTTTTCTTCAGAAAAGCATGGAGAATACATATTCTTCCCTGTTCAAACGCATAAAGCGCCCGTACTTCTTGCGTTCCTCGAATGCGAAGCTCGGAAAGTGTACTCGTAATCTTTCTGGCATGAGGCATGCCTAACGCTTTCCCATACTGTTCTAAAAGGAGAAGATGACGGGTCCATTTTGACCTGGTGGGTTTTTCTAGCGTTGCGACAAAGGCATCAACCTCTGTATGGATAATTAATTCCATAATCACAGTATAAGTGAATGCTCTTCTTTGACAAACAACTCAGAATCCATATCCTCGTCAACAATTGGGCCAATGGATGGAAGCCTGAAGGAGAGGAAAAAATATTGTAGTGTTTTTCTGGCCGCAGATCTTGGAGTGGCTAGGTTTTGGTATGCTACCTCTACCTTTCCTTTACCTCGTATTTAAAGGGAAAAACTGATTTCCAGTTTGGCACCGAGGGCCGTTGCTACACGCTTGAGAAGTGAAACCGACGGCGATGAAGACATTGCTTCAATTCGGGAAATGACCGGCTGCTTGGTACCCATCTTCCTAGCAAGTTGGGTTTGCGTCATTTTTTTCTTGAGCCTGGCTCCAATAAGAGATCGTGCGAGCTTATATTCGGGTTCAATCTTTCTCCATTCGCGGATAAACTCGGGATTTTTCATCCATTTTTTCTCAAGTTCTTCCCACCGATGATACCCTTTTGGTAATGTTTTCATAGCAAATCCTCCTTTGCTCTCGCTGCTCTTTTGACAGCGAGATCAATATCTTGTTTCGGCGTTTTTTGCGACTGCTTCATAATGCCATGGACCGCAATGCCTGTATTTCCATACATAGCGACAAATATTCGTATCTTTTTTGCTCTTAACTCCCACAAGTCTTTTGTACCGGTTATCCGCTTGAGATACTTAACTGGAAGAGTTCTTCCGTACTCTTTAAACAATAGAAATGTACCTGTTAGTTTTGCCTTATCCTGAATCGTTAATTTCGCAATAAAATCTTCTAGCTTTTGAATAACGATCAGTTCCACTATAATAATTTATAACAAAATTGTTATAATGTCAATGAGGTATTTTCTGGCCGCAGATCCTCCAATGGTTTGGGGGGGGTACTGTTACCAATGCCGCTTCTTCTCTGTCTACAGAGGCGACCATAAAGCAGTTCTTTCTTGCACAAGAAGGGCAAACCGCTTACAATGAATTCATGAACGCCCGCACACGAAAACAACAACTTCAAGATGAACTTGATCGGATACTCCCGATCATCAGGGATCAATACCAACCGGAAAAAGTTTTTGCCTATGGGTCGTTTGCAAATGGTGTTACCCACCAATGGAGCGACCTGGACATAGCAATCGTCAAGAAAACAAACCGGAAGTTTCTTGATCGACTCCAGGACGTGATGATGCTTGCTCAATCAAAAATTGCCACGGAATTTGTCGTCTATACACCGGAGGAATTTGAAAAAATGGCACGAGATAATTACTTCGTCCGCGACGAAATCGTAGAGAAGGGAAAACTCCTCTATGAAAAAAACTAACCCATCTGACTGGCTTTTCTTTGCCCAAAGTGATCTTGACGGCGCACGGATTCTTGCTCATGATGGCATCTACCACATAGCATGCTTTCATTGTCAGCAGGCAGCTGAAAAAGCTCTCAAAGCGTATATCCTTTCAACGGGAAAGGTACCACCAAAAGTACATACACTGCAAGAACTTGCAGAACGTGCTGCCAAAACGCTCCGAGAAATCGAACAGTTCCGCCGCCAGTTGATTGTCCTCGACACATTTTATATCCCGACTCGCTACCCGGACGCGCTCCCCGGATCTCTGCCGGAAGGTTTACCAACGAAACGGGACGCAGAAGAAGCCATTACAATGGCAGAACAACTTCTCACCCTGACACAAGAACATATTTAAGACATACTATCATCGTGACGATTGTCTATCTTACATTTGAACTCATCGGCTTATACCTCCTCTCCCGATGGCTCACACAGACGCTCTATGGTCTCTTCCATGCGCTGTTTCGCACGAGAAGCATCAGCGTAAGCTTGGTAACACTCCTGCTTTTCCCTGGTACGGTGGTTCATGAATTGAGCCACTTATTTACCGCAGAGATTTTGGGCGTCCGCACCGGTAAACTCACGCTTGTACCGGAAGGCATTCAACACGAAGAGATTCAAACGGGCTCTGTGGCAATTGCCAAAACCGGACCCTTTCGCAGGTCAGTCATAGGGCTGGCTCCGCTTATCGTTGGCATGCTCGCCGTCGCTACCCTCACCTATCTGTACGCCAACGATGTATTTGTAAAGAACAATATAATTATAACTCTATACTATTATCTCTTGTTTTCCATTTCCACGAGCATGTTTCCCTCTGCCGTTGACATGGCCGGCGTCTGGCAGCTTATGGTGACAATCCTCATAATTGCAATCGGAGCTGGTATCGCGGGTTTTCGCATCGTCCTACCAGAGTCACCAGCTTTTATAACGACTCTCGGAAACAATCTCACCAGAAGCCTCGGAATCGTATTGGCAGTCAACACCA
Organism: Candidatus Gottesmanbacteria bacterium RIFCSPHIGHO2_01_FULL_46_14; assembly: GCA_001780895.1. Classification (GTDB taxonomy): domain Bacteria; phylum Patescibacteriota; class Microgenomatia; order UBA10105; family UBA927; genus 2-01-FULL-46-14-A. The sequence goes on along the minus strand of MFJJ01000063.1, from coordinate 7,287 downwards.
GTATTCTGCTATTTTCTCGAATTTTGATTGATGTGATAAGGAAATCCGCGCATTGACAATAATAGTAACCTATAGTATAGTAGCTGTCTATGTCAGAACGCCTGAATGCCATACAATATGGCTCTCTCACGAGGCAAAAAAGAGATCCTTTTCGTCCTCCCGGACAAAATGATTGTAATGCAAAATCCCTTCTTGAATGTGTCTTCGAGGTAAACGCTGACGGCAGCGTCACGATGCATCTGGGGAAAGTTCCCGACGAATTTGATAAATTAACGATATGCAATTGGGCATTACCAAAAGCAAGAACGGGGAATCCAGAACTTCCCAACAATCCACAACAGCCGGAGTATGGACAAGTAGTGAGCTACTGTGCAACTACAGCTCCACAAATGAATGAAGACATTCCATACCTGCGCTTCGAGAAAGATACAATTGTGTATGATCCCCCTACTGAAGGAGCCGTGTTAACATTGAGTTATGGTGCTCCAGATAATACCTCACCCTCTGGTCTCCCCCAAATCACAGGACCAGACGCTCTCCCAATCGCCGGTACAATTACGATTGCGGGAAGCATCTTGGCCTTCATAGCGGGGAGGATGGTGATGAGGGGTTCAGCAATGAGAGCGATTGATCGTTTTACGGCAGCGCCCCGGCCTACTACCAAAGGTAGGATACCACAAATTCTAAATCAATCAACAAGCACGTCAACTACCCACTGGTCGCCGACTCCCACAGAAGGAGAACGACTTGTGGCAAGACAAGAAGATCCAGCAGGAGGAGCTCAATTTTCACCGCCTCCCTCTTCAGGACCGGAACAGACTCCCCCACCGACTGGAGACCCGCAGACGCAATCGCTACTGGATGCAGCATATGCCGAGATGAATGAACACCAAGCTTTTCTTCGTAATATCAGTCCGCAGAATCTTAACGGCAAATATGAGTCAATCGTACGAGCGCTCAAAGCACTACAACAGAGAGGGAGCACGCTGGGAGAATGGAAAAACAACCTATCGATGGCTCTCGGCTTGGTGATCGACGCCTTACGCCAGACGGGAAAAGATCCTCTGGCTGTTGCGACGGTTCCCCCCAATGGGCAGGGAAATAAGTAAAGCTACCCTTCGGATAACGTCATAATAGTTTGCGGCATTGATGGTTTCGAATGTGTGCGGCAGAGGGAAAATATTTTTATTTCCTCGCGGCTTTCCGGCCTTTATTTCTACACAGGTGTACCTTTTATAATAATCTTCTATGACCAGATCAATCTCCTTTCCTCCATACTCCCGGTAGAAATAGAGCGTTTGTTTGGCGTTGGTGTTTTTGCGCTGCTTTTCAATTTCTATAATAATAAAGTTTTCAAATAGTCCGCCGCCGTCCGGCCGGAGCTTCATCTCCCGAAAGTCTTTTACCAGGGCATTTCTGATACCCAGATCATAAAAGTAGAGCTTCCTGTTTTCCGACACGGCCCGTCTGGCATTGGTCTTAAAACTGGGGATGGCAATGAGAATATAGTTTTTGATAAAGATCTCGATGTAATTGGCAACCGTGACGCTATTTGAACCCAAGCTACTCGCGATTTCTCTTATTGACACCTCGCTGCCAAGTTGGAGGGCAATTTTGGTTAAAATATCCCGCGCAAGCTTCTCATTTTTTAACTGATAGATATCAATAACGTCTTTTAAGACATATGTGTTGACAATCTTTTCTAAGAGCTCTATTTTGTCTCCCTCGGAAATATGCTCCGGCGCGTACACCTCCGGATATGCACCAAAAATCTGAAGTCGCGTCTGGAGATCCTGAAAAAATCGTGCTTGCTCGTAGGGAACAACGGACGTGTTATCAGCAATTTCGGCCAGAGAAAGCGGCAAGCAATATGCTTCATGAAACCTTCCCGCCATCGTATCAAAATCCTCTCCCGCTTTCTGCCGAAGCTCGCTACTTCCCGTTGCAATAACTTTTACTTTGAATTTCCCTTGCAGTAATTTAAACACAACAGTGGCGCCGGGATAATTTTGTACTTCATCGATGAGGATAACGTTGTGCGCTGCGACAAGCTTCTCTAGCGCCTCGATTCTGGGCACAAACAACTCCCGGTCTGTTTGCAGATCAAAATCAAAAAAGGCAACCCCCAGTTCTTTTGAAAGCCGCTCAAGAAGCGTCGTTTTGCCGGAGCGGCGCGGCCCCCAGATGTAGAAGGTCTTATACGAGTCTCCTTTAAGATAGTTTGCAACGTGCGTATCAATAGAACGTTTAAGTAGCATATGATTTCCTATGGTATCATTTTACTACTAAATTGCAAAGTGTCAATATCCAAATTAGTACTATTTTGTACTATCAAGATATATGAAAAGACATTTAGTGTGGAAACGAACGCCGCAATGGAAACAGTGGCAAAAAGAGAGGTAAACCAGGGGAAACCTACACAACCCGTTCCTTCCGATGTTGTTACGACTGGAAGAAGGCTAGGAAAAGCCTTAAAAATCGTGCCTGCCATGAATGGCCCGGAGGGCGAAGCCGCACACACACGTACACTAGGGCTTATCGCCGATTTTATGGACAGACTCACAAGGTCACGCGGGTTGCCTGCTGTTCCTGATGAATCTGGAGAAAAAACCATCGGACAGTAAGACCCCTCTTCCTACTCTCAGTTGATACTCTGCCACTTCCTCAAATCCATGCACACGGCCTTCCTTAACTGCTCTTCGGAGCGCGCTGATATTATCCTCTACACCAAAAAGCATTCCGTATATTACACATTTCCCTCCGCTGGCTACGTCAATACACCTGATTGTGCGTGCCGATGTCGTAAAATTTAATATTTTCATCCTCATATCGATACACCACACGAATGTCTCCGGTAACGGAAAATGATCGATACCCTTCCAGGTCGCCATGGAGCGCATGATCGTTGAGTAACGCCTGCTTCGGATCTGATAGAAATAGCGGTAATCGTTTGGTATACTTCCGATCAAGTGAGAGGTTGGAAACGATTCGTTGCTTAAAGTGCTTAAAAAATCTTTTGTGATACCGGATGATCATGAATGCAACTGTCGCAGGAAGTCGTCCACATTGTTGGCAGAATACACATTTTTCCCCGTACGGAAGTTCTCGTCCATTTTTGCGTACCTATCACGGGCTTTTTTGGAAAGCTTGACCACATCTTCCCCAATGGCCACGGTAAGTTCACGGCGGGCAAGTTTATGCAGGAGAAGCCGCACGACGTCCTGAAGCGAGGAGAATCCGAGATCGAGCGATGCCGCTTCGGCCTGCTGACGGAGTAAAGGGGCAATGGGAATTTGTAAAACGGTTCTATTCATAATAGTACCATTGTATTACTTTTGTATGATCGAGTCAAGACCGCTTTAAGACGGCAAAGAAGGCTTTTATACTGCTTCTTGACTTTATCCCTATATCCCTATATTCGACTACTATCGAAAATAGAGGGTATATATATGAAAAAAATCGAATATGTATGGCGTGAGCTCCTCTACCGTACAATAGAAGAGCGAAAACCGGCATTTGCGCAGCAACAGCTCGCCGCATCGCTTGGCCTTTCCTCCTCTACCGTCAATCTCGCCCTCTCACCCATCCGACGCTTGGGGGCAGTCACTATCGGCAAACGCCATTCAGAAGTCATCGACTATGAAAAAATCCTCTACCATTGGGCAAATCATCGGAATATTGCTTCTGATATCGCCATTCGGCTCCGTCTCGACGTTCCGATCAGGGAGATTGAGGGCAGATTGCCAGCAGGTACCATCCCGACCGCATATACTGCAGTCCGAGAACGATTTGGCGAACCGCCGGCAGAGTATGGAAACGTCTATTGCTATCATGCCCGCCCTCAAGAAGTCGCTCAGCGTCTCATGGGAGATAGCAGCCCCGGCGAGCCGAACCTTTTTATCCTCACGTCCGATCCCCACCTCGGGGATACCGTCACCCTCGCCCAGCTCTTTGTCGATCTCTGGAACATGACGGATTGGTATGCCAAAGACTTTTGCACTTTTGTAAAAAGGAAAATAGAAGAAACCTTATGACGGGATACTATCGCAACCAAGTCACCCAAAAAAGCTGGAACTTTCTGTGTGGTCTGGTAAAGCGATACTCGTTTGTTTTGATCGGCGGGTGGGCGGTGTGGCTGTATACCCACGCGCTCAAATCCAAAGATATCGACATCGTTGTAACGCGTGCTGATCTTGGAAAACTCGGAAAAGACTTCCCTCTGATCAAAAACGCCCGGCTCAAAAAATATGAAATCAACCAGGGTGAAGTTCATTCCTGCTGAGACTATTCTTGAACGTGCGGTAATGCGGGAGGGTTTCTCTGTCCCGCGACCCGAAGACCTCCTCACACTCAAATATAGAGCATACACGTCTCGACTAGGATCCAGTAAGGGCAGGAAGGACCTCGTCGACATTGTCAGCCTCTTGGGCATACAGTCCCTTGATTGGACGCGTGTGCCGATAGACGCTCTTACTGTTGCCATGCGTCAAACTGAGATTCCTGAACTTTCCCTCAATCGGCACGTCTATGCCCGAATGAAAGCGGGGTGGAAAACAACAGTGGCAGCTACTGCCGTTTGAGCACGGCAAAGAAGGCGTTTTGGGGGATTTCTACATTTCCGATGCGTTTCATCTTCGCCTTGCCTTTCTTTTGCTTTTTGAGTAATTTATCTTTGCGGCTCCGGTCGCCGCCGTAGAGCTTGGCGATAACGTCTTTTCGAAATGATTTGACGTCAGCCCGTGCGATCACTTTGCCCCCTATCGTCGCTTGAATGGGAATTTCGAATTGCTGCCGGGGTATTGCACCTGCCAAACGCTCGACAATCTCACGGGCCCTGCGATCCGCCGTTTGAGCTACCGTCAAAAAGGAAAAGGCATCGACGCGCTCTTTATTGACCAATATATCGACTTTGACGACCTCGATAGACTGGTAATCAAAAAACTCATAGTCAAGGCTCGCGTAGCCTTCCGTACTGGCTTTGAGCCGGTCAAAAAAATCAATAATCATCTCGGAGAGCGGTATGAGATACTCGAGTTCAACCTGATCGTTGTGATAGATCATATTCATCTGCTGGCCCCGCTTCTCCTGAGCTAGCTGCATGACCCTCCCAACAAAACGGGACGGGGTGAAGACGGTGACGCGCATAACGGGCTCTTTGGTTTCTTCGATCAAACTTGGATCGGGAAACTCGGTGGCGGATTGGATTGACAGGGTGGAACCCTGCCGGCGGACGGCAGGGTTCCACCCTGTCAGCGTTAAACGGTATTCCACTGATGGTGTGGTCGCCAACATCGTCATGTCGAATTCCCGCAGCAAGCGCTCCTGGACGATTTCAGCGTGCAGAAGGCCCAAAAAACCACAATGGAAGCCGTTTCCGAGCGCCAAGGACGAAATCGGCCGGAAACTAAATGCGCTATCAGAAAGCCGCAACCGTTCCATCGCCTCCCGTGCGTGCTCGTAGTCAGCGCTGTCAACCGGAAAAAGCCCTAAAAACACCATAGGCTTGGGCTCGTGATAACCAGCAAGGGCCTCGACCGACGCTCCTGGGACGGTAATGGTGTCTCCGACGCGGGCCATACGAATATCTTTCAAACCTGTCGCAATATATCCCACTTCTCCGGCCTCAAGGCCGGGCCTTGAATTCATAGCAGGAAAAAAATGCCCGAGTTCAATGGGTGTGACTTGTGCTCCGGAAGCGAGGAATTGTAATGTTAGTTTCGTATCAAAGCGGATCGATCCATCAACTACTCGTACATAAATCACTACTCCTTTGTGTGCATCAAACTGTGAGGAAAAAATGAGCGCGCGCAGCGGACTATCGGGATTACCTCGCGGCGGTGGAATCCGCTGGACAACTGCTTCCAGAACCTTTTCCACGTTCTCCCCTGTTTTTGCAGATATTTTAAGTATATCTTCTTCTCTAAACCCTAATTCCTGAAGCTCTCCACTCGTTTTTTCTATACTCGCACTTGCCATATCGATCTTGTTGATAATAGGAATAATGGTGAGCTTGTTCTGGCGGGCTAAACGGAGATTGGCAAGTGTTTGCGCCTGGACGCCCTGCGTCGCGTCAACAACCAGAAGCGCGCCTTCACATGCGGCTAAACTCCTCGAAACTTCGTAGGAAAAATCCACATGCCCGGGGGTATCGATCAAATTCAGGATATTGGACAGGGTGGAACCCTGCCGTCCGCCGGCAGGGTTCCACCCTGTCCGGGTATAGATCATCCGTACCGGTGCCAATTTTATAGTAATCCCCCGCTCGCGCTCGATGGGATTGCTATCGAGAAGTTGCGCGTGCATATCGCGCATTTGGATCGTCCCGGTAAGCTCTAAGAGCCGATCACACAGCGTGCTTTTTCCGTGGTCTATATGAGCCACTATGGCAAAATTACGGATACTTGATTGCATGAGAGGTATTGTAGCAAATCCCGGAGTTGATGCTAGCACGTATAAAGTATTGTAAATGGCGTTGCGGTCGCAACGGTAAATACAATTCTTTTTCCGGATATCAGTGACTAATTTATACGGTAAATCTGGGAGACCCAGAAGCAATCCGTGGTCTATAAAACGCTCCTATACGCAATTTGGACCCCTCGGGCGGCCCTTCCTGTTCACGACGAGCACCAGATCGGCGATCTCTCCTTCAGTGTGATTATGTTTAGCCAATAGATCATACACCACACCGCCCCTTCTTGCTGAAATTAGTGCCGGACTCATGACGCATATTCTAGAACAAAATACAAAACCTGTCTACGTTCAAACATTCTCCTTGCATTGATTTGGTAGGAGTTCTACGATAATCCTAATGCCTGCAGTTCATAAAACCACCCATCAGATCATTCGGAGCTTTGAGGCCAAGGCCATGAAGAAACGGCCGTTGGCGGTACGCATCGCCGACCGCTTGACGAGTTCGTTTGGCTCGATGAGCTTTCTGGTTGGAAATGTCGTTCTCTTTGTCGCATGGATTGGGGTAAATCGCGGGTATCTGCGCCCGGCGATCGAACCTTTTGATCCATTTCCGTATATTCTCCTGACCATGGTGGTTTCGTTAGAAGCGATTATGCTTACCGTCATTGTGCTCATGAGCCAAAATCGCCAGAGCTACATTAGCTCGGTACGAGACGAACTTATCCTGCAGACCAATCTGATTGCCGAACGGGAACTCACCAAGGTGCTTCAGCTTTTAGCCGGCGCAAAAAATGCGCGTGATCCGGAACTTGAGGCGATGCTCAAAGACACCGATATTTCCTACATTGAACGGAAGCTCGAGGAACAACTCCAACC
>MFJJ01000062.1:3143-19256 GCA_001780895.1 Candidatus Gottesmanbacteria bacterium RIFCSPHIGHO2_01_FULL_46_14 | reverse complement strand
CCTTGTTTCGGGCATTGCTATCTTTTACAAACGACAGTGCTTTTTCCAAAATCGCCCGCGGGACGGTTTTTGCAAGCCGGATATAGAGGGATTTATGTTTATAATCCCCAAGTGTCTCGGCAAGATATATCCCATACGCCTGAAATTCCCGGGAGATATATTTGTCTTCAATGGGATTAAACGTTTTGAGGATATCGCCAACCGTCTGCATGTTCTTTCTTCCTGTCATTCCGGGCTTGACCCGGAATCCAGCTTCATTAAATAACTGGATCCCGGCTCGTGGGCCGGAATGACAATAAAAACCTTAGTGAAATTGGTTTTGCGCACGATCGAAACCATCAAAGAGTGCAACACGAACGGCCTGGCTTCCGCGCTTTACCAGATGCTTCATCTCCCCTGCTTCTCCTCTACCAAAACGCGACAATACAAATGCAATGACCCGACGGTGATCCAGTTTTTTGTTGACATTCGGCCCCCGGGACACCACATCGCGACCAACACCAAGACGAAAACGTACAAATTGGTCAGTTTTCAGATGCGCCATAATAGACTCGATACCATGATGTCCTGCTGATCCCCCGCCTCTGCGCACACGGATTTTCCCAAGTGGCAAATCGATATCATCATGGATGACCCACACGTCAGAAGGGTCTAATTTGTAGAAAGCAACAAGACTCCCGACTGTTATACCCACGTTATTCATAAAGGTCAGTGGTTTTACAAATACTACATCACTGATTTTATATAGGAACGCATTGTGTTTTTGATTCTTATCCCACGTGACTTGCCCGGTCGTCATATCACGCGCCAGGAGATCAACGACATCAAATCCTATATTATGTCTGGTACCTTCAAATTTCTCTCCCGGATTGCCCAGTCCTACAATAAGTTTCATGGTGCAAGTAATTCTACCACTTCCCCGTCGCCCACTTGGGGAAAGTCGCGATAAAACTGTCCGACTGCTGAAAAATCACGCGGAGTCTCCAGGACGACCAGCTCATCAACTTCCGGTTTAATTTTTTTCATACTGTCTGTTGGCATCACGGGAAGAGCTGCGATAATTTTACGCGCATGCTTTTTGCGCGTCCACTTGATGGCAGCTTCCAACGTCGCTCCGGTAGCTACCCCGTCATCGACGATGATAACCGTCTTATCGCGTATATCGATTGGCTTCCTCCCCTTTCTATAAAGAGAAGTTTTTTGTTTTATTTGGACATTAAGCTCCAAAATCTGCGTTCGTATATAATTTTCGTCAATTCCCAACCTTCCGGCAAATTTCCAATCTATAAACGAAACATTGTCCGGGGCGAGTGCACCGATAGCAAGTTCAGATTGACCGGGTGCAGGTATTTTTTTTACCACGAGAACATCGAGGGGAACGTCCATTGCTCGGCAAATCGCTGCTGCGACCACAATCCCACCGCGCGCTAAACCCACAAGGACCACGTCTTTCCCATCAAAAAACGTTCTCAATTTTTCCAACAGAAGAAGTCCGGCTGAATGTCTATCGTTAAACGTCACGCGTTCGCCTTACCCCATTTTAGCTAGTTGCTTTTCTGCAATCGCACCAACATAGGGCACTTTGTACATTTCGCCTTGGAATGCTTTCCACATAAGGACTATCCAGAGAACAAATGCAGCCAAAGATAAGAGTAGGCCGACGAGCCAGCCTAAAATCGGAATAAATCCAAGTGCTAAATTGACGACAAAGATTCCGCCGAAGAGGATCGTCGATTGCATGGCATGGAATCGTACGAACCTGCTTTGCTTTTCAATAAGAAGAAAAATAATGCCGGTGACAAAGCCCAACAGGTAGCTTGCCGCTGCCATCAAATTTTCATTTCCTTTTGATTCTACCATTGTCTATCACCACCTCTCTGCCCTCAAGGTATCATGAACGCAGCGTCTGCGTCAATCAATAAGAAACTGGCTGCGGATTGATACGCAGCATACGCTACAGCTCCCGCTATAATCACAAAAATGATTCCTCCGGTGAGCTTGGAAAGACGCATAGTATATCTAAACTACCCGCCGAACATCTATTTGTCAACATGTTTACCCTAATCCTTTTCCAAATGACGCGCGAGGATCTCGTGTTTTGGACATTTTGAATTTTAGATCTCTGTACGTTGTAACCCGCAGCGGCTACTTGCAACATACATAAAAAAGTGAGTAGCGAAGGAGTAAAGGATTGCTTTTGTGATACGGTGTTTCCGAACGCTCAATCTAGAGATGGAGTGCCGGCTTTTTTATAAGCGTCGATAACTGCGCCCCACGCCGCGCTTAAATCAGACGAGTCTATTGCTGGATATAATTTATTGGCGCAATCCAAGATAGCCTGAGCGCCAACAGCAACGGCTTCCATCTCCTCACTGGTAGTTGGCAAAGGCCTGGCGACTTCCATGCCTATCAATTTCTGAAATTCAGGATTATTTGCCAAATCCACAGCTCTCATTCTGCTCATCTGCCAAACAGAGTTTTTTGGTGTTCCACCGGTTAATAAATCGATGCCTGTCTTATCAATATCATCACTGGTTATTGGATGTAATAATTCGGACATGAAAGGAATATTACTCTCTCTCTCTCTCTGATAAAATCAAGTTTTATGCTTGCTTGACAGGGTGGAACCCTGTCTTGTACTGTCTTGTACGAAGGAACTCCGTGAAGAAGGACGCTTAGGTGAAATCAGTAGGTCTGTCTAAACGACTTCTCTGATCTGCCCATCCTATTGCAGTAATCGCCCAATGTTTTTCTGATCCGCTCATCCCATCTGCAAGTCCTGATGTTTCCAACCATGTGTTCAATTCCCGGACGGCAATATTGTATTCTTCACTGTCACGCCTAAATCCTGCAATCATACGCGTTTTATCCTGAAACGTACTATTGCCGGTAAGCGCTTTCATCCGCTTTATTTCTTCGGAAGTAGGCTCGCGGTGTCTATGGTCTGCCATTGGAATACCTTGAGAAGCCGCATCGAATAATTCTCGATCAGATAGCTCTACCATACAACGTGTATGGTACTCTCTCTCTCTGTTAAAATCAACACTTGACATCTCCCAATAAAAAAGATAGAATTATAGAAAGTTAGAAATTCCATCTATGCAAATTCAGCCCATCGAAGATATCATCATGATCCAACCAAAAGGCCTTATGACCATTCCCAAACGCATACGCAAAGCGCTAAATCTAGAACCGAAAACGATCGCAAGAGTACGCATGGAAAGAGGGAAGATGACCGTTGAGCCTCTCCGCACGCTTCCCTATCAGGTTCGATCGTATACCGACGAAGAACTGAAAGAATTTCTCGCGCTGGATAAAGCAGAAGGCGAAGAGCTTCGTCGCAAAGGCATCATTACATGAAGATTGTCTTTAATGCGTCTGTTCTCTTCTCTGCATTTCGTTCATCCAAAGGTGGATCTCGAAAACTTCTCACACTTCTTAAAAAGAAACAGCTCCAAGGAATGATCAGCGAAGTAATTCTCGATGAAACGCTCAAACACGCAGATAAGATTCCTATGGATAGAGAACGGCTTAAAGGTGAGATAGAAAAATACTTTCCTAAAATTCTGCCTGCGCCGGAAAAACAACATGTTGAAGGCTACAAAAATCGCATGCTCGACCCCGGCGATGCTCATCTGTTCGCGACGTGTCAAGAGGCCAAGGCTACCTATCTCGTGTCTCTGGATAAACATCACGTCTTGTCGCTCAATGGAAAAATAAAAGGGATAATCATTCTGTCTCCCAAACAATTACTAGAGATAATGCGCAAGTACTCATGAGAACATCGTCAGTTGCTCTTTGGAAGGATCAACAAGCCGATCCTCGTCATCAGCCCAAATCTTCACCGTCCCAAAAACTCCATCATATCCAGGATCGATTGAAATGTCACCACGGCGAACTCTATCAATCCCCTGAGCCACCCGCTCTCCGGCAATCTTTGCAATGTTTACTGTATTACTGGACAGTAATACAGTAAACTCACCACCAAACTCATCCGTGAGTCTTCCGTACGGCGTCTGGACTTTCGGACTGGCCACCGGTGAACCGATCGCCTCGGCGATAATCTCCTGCAAGGGCACGAGCATCACAAACGGAGGACGATTGGGAAATGTTTTACTCCGTATCGCTTTGGCAAGCATATTATCAATATACGTTTCCTCAAGCTTCAGTTCTTCTTCCGATCTCCCCGCAAGATCTTCGACTCTGTGCATCACCCCAATTGTGAGTGGCTTGCCACACACCGGACACGTCTTTCCTTTTTGTTTGGTTTCCTGAGGGCTCCAGCGAATGCCGCAGGCGCGGTGGCCGGTGTAATGGTACTTCCCTTCTTCCGGATAAAATTCAAGCGTATAGGCAATATTTGTTTTTTCGGCAATTGCCTGATAAATAGATTTATAAGAAAGATCTTTGACATCAAAAACCGTCGCCTCGCGCCCGAGTTTGGGGCCTGAGTGTGCATCGGAAAAGGAAAGAATGGTGCGATCGTCGAGTTCTTTGATGCGCCAGTTCATCGCTGGATTACTCGAGAGTCCTGTTTCTACGGCGTAAATGTTCTTGGCATACGGTCCAAACGCCACATCCAAACTATCAAATCCTCCCAAGCTTCCGTATACAGAAAAATATGGTGTCCAGGCGTGAGCCGGGATGATAAGCGCTTTGGGCTCGATGGTTAAAACAAGCTCCGCAACATGAATACTAGACAGCCCTATGATAGGTCTGCCGTCGCTCATGAGATTACACCCACGGCGCGTAAATTCACTGTTTATTTTTCGTGCCGCTTCAAGAGTCGGAACCCAAATCAGTGTATGCACCCGCCGAAGCCGTCCGCCTTGGGAATATATCGAAGAAACTTCGGTTGCTAAAAGAAATAGCGGCGCTTCTTCTTTTGTTTTTAATCGCAGCAGTCCATTGCCCATTTCCTCCAAATCCCGTTGGATTTCGGAAAACCACATGGGGTGGGTCCAATCACCGGTCGCCACGAGTCCGATCCCCTTTCGCCGTGCCCACAGGGCAATGTTGGGAATCGTCATCTGCGGCGACACCGCGCGGGCAAATCGAGAATGGAGTTGTAAATCAGCGACGACGTTTCTCATAAATATGTCCGCCCATCATGTAGTCGGATACACGACGGAATGTCTTACCGGTAAGAAGAGCCACGAGCGCAGCCTTCGAATAGAGACTCAGAACTTTGATCTTTCCTTCCACGCGTAGACGCCGAAGAGAATGAATGTAGAGCGTCTCCCGCAATATCCGAGGGAGGACGCCGCGTGCGACCAGTCTTCGCGTTAGATCATAATCCTCTCCCCATAGAACGGTTTCATCATACCCATTGACTGAAAAAAACACCTCGCGACGAAGAATGGTCATGGGCCCTGGCGACAATGGCCGCTTGATAAACGCTGCTCCTTCAACATAGAGGTTGGCAAACAGGGTAAAGAGTGCATCGCCCTGCGACTCGCTATCTGGACGAAACCACGTCGTGAAAAATGATGGCTTTTCCCCGTTGATAAACGCGCCGACGCGTTCAAAAAAATACGGCAGAAGCACACTGTCGGCGTCGATAAACACGAACCACTCGCCCCGCGCTTGGGCGGCTCCACGATTGCGCTGCATCGGCAGACTCGCCTGTTCGCACGTTATCACTCGAAGAGGCAGCTTCTTTTTGAACGACTCAGCAACCGCAACCGTTGTATCCTTTGATTTTCCATCGACAACAATCACCTTGAAGGGTTTTTCTGTTTGATTGACGAGCGAAGTGAGGAGACCGGGCAAAAATTTCTCTTCGTTAAGCGTTGGGATAATAACGGAAAACCGAGGCGAAGCCATGTTGGGCGCATTATACTACCCAAATAGTTCGTACGCGACAAATATGGCATAAAATGCCAGTAACCCAAGCCCCTCTTTGCGTGAAAGCGACCTGCCCGTCCAAAACGACCAGAGAAAATACGCTGCTACACTACCCAGGAGCACCAGTGCCGCTGTAACGCGGCTTGGATTGGGATCAGTATACGGAGAAATTATCGCCAGTATCCCCAAGATAAGTGTATTAGCTGCAGCACTCCCGAGAAAATCTCCGATTGCCAAGTCTCGCCGTTTCTGGGCAATAACACTCCAGGCAAGAGCAAATTCCGGCAAATTCGTCCCAAGCGACAAAAAAAACAAACCAAAAACAATGGGCGGAATGGAAAACGAATGGATAATAACTTCTGCACTCGTAACGATGACGCGCGATGCTATCGCAAGTCCCGCAATACCCAGGATAAACATGCCGATATTCTGGTGAACATGACGATGACCGACGGCATGTTTATGAAGCGGGTGCTGGAGTGTACCGTCGCGAGTAAGGAGGAGCGCATGAACGCCGTAGGCTCCCACCAAAAATATTCCTTCTCCTCTTGTTAGCGCTCCATCCCACAACACAAGTGCCGGAGCGGCAATCACTCCAATCGTTGATACCATATCTTGCCAGCTGATTTCATGATCAAGCACAACCTTCCCAAGTATGACGGCAAGTGCTCCCATAACCAGAGACAAAAGAAGAATCGATCCGCCCAAAAGATTTCCGGTTGCCAGCTGAGGAATGTTTGTCAGAGCTGCCTGAATGGCGACAAACATTTCGGGCATGGAAGTGAGAATTCCTAACAGCAAAAATCCAAAAGTAAAACTCGTCAGTCCAGCGTGCTTGGCTATCCCTGCTGCTCCTCGGATAACTAAATGCGCGCATCCTGATAGAATCAGGCCAAAACCAATCATTACGCCGATATCCCACCAAATCGTCATAGACGTCTTCTGAAAAAATATGCCTTCGTCCCTTCTATCATACCAAGCATGGAAAAAGACGCTCCAATAATAACGAGCCATTCGATACTTCCGATGGCCATCGTTCCAAACGCGTCATTACCCCATGGGTGATAGACCGCAAAAAGCTGCAAGGCGACACCAATAGCTACAGCCACGATAAGCCAATGATTATGGAATATACTCGCAAAAGTCAATCGTGCGTGCATGCGGCGAGCGGAAAATACATAAATAAGCGAATCAACAGCAACCATCGTAAATACAAGCGTCTGGGCGTAGACGAGATTTCCTCCTGACCGACCAAGAGCCCAATAAAATCCCCCGATAACAAAAATAACAGCTGAAATACTAATGAGTGCGATAACCACTCCCATGGGTTGATCGACGATCGGTGTTCCTTTTACGCGCGGGCGCATATGCATAAGACCGGACCGCAAGGGATCGACGACCAAAGCTAGACTCGGAAGCCCGTCGGCGACGAGATTAATCCAGAGTATCTGGAGTGCCGTAAGCGGTAGAGGCAATCCTAATAGAATTGATGCGACAATGACCAATATTTCGACAAATGAATCGGATACGAGGTAAAGAACTACTTTTCGAATATTTTCAAAAATACCTCTTCCCTCTTCTACTGCGGCTGCAATGGTTCGTATATTGGAGTCCACCAATACGACGTCGGCTATTTCTTTGGCAACGTCGCTGGCATCAGACACGACCACACCAATATCCGCTTTTTTAATGGCAGCTGCATCATTGACGCCATCACCGGTCATGGCAACAACGTCGCCCCTACCTTGTAGTACCGTCACAATTTTGAGTTTATCCATTGGGGTAACGCGGCAAAACAACACTACGTCGCTGATACGACCCGAAAGCTCCTGGTTGGTCATCGCTGCCAGTTCTTTTCCTTCAATAATTTGGTGGCTCGGATCGGTTATCGGTAGGCCAATAGTTTTTGCGATTGCCTCAGCCGTCCCGCGATAGTCCCCAGTCACAATTTTGACCGCTATCCCCGCAGCAGTGAGCTCTTTGACCGCGTCACTAACG
Organism: Candidatus Gottesmanbacteria bacterium RIFCSPHIGHO2_01_FULL_46_14; assembly: GCA_001780895.1. Lineage (GTDB taxonomy): Bacteria > Patescibacteriota > Microgenomatia > UBA10105 > UBA927 > 2-01-FULL-46-14-A. The sequence goes on along the minus strand of MFJJ01000062.1, from coordinate 11,411 downwards.
CCCTCCCGCACGGGATCGGCAATACCGATAATCCCCAAGAATGTGAGGCCATGTGCAAACGCAAGCACGCGAAGCCCTTCTGAAGCATACAGAGCTACTTTTTTCTCCCATATGTTTTTCTCTTTTTGGGTGAGCGTACACTTTCTCCAAACTACTTCCGGTGCACCTTTCATCCATACGCCCTCTTTCGTAGTAACGGTCATAAATTTGTGTACTTCGCCAAAGGGAACCTCACCGGTCCTGGGATGTTCGTCGGTAATTTTCTGTGGATCAACATGCTCAGAAGCCCAATCCCACAGCGCGACCTCAAGTGGATCGCTCATATTATTGGCAAGTACTGCCGCCAGCGTCGCCTGGGCGCTATCGACAAAATCGGTTTTGACGACACGCATGACGCCGGCCGTGATCGTACCGGTTTTATCAACACATACAGTGGTCACCGATCCCAACGTTTCTGTGGCAACCAGTGTCCGCACGATTGCTTTTCGCTTCGCAATCCGGGACATCCCGAGTGCCAAAATGGCAGTGAGCGCCACAACCATCCCCTCAGGCACTGCAGACACAGCAATAGCCACGCTCGTCGTTCCCATCGTAATGATATCGCGGCCGGCAAGTACCCCAAGGCCAAAGACACCAAAACAGGTGATAATAACAAGGATCGCGAGTATTTTTGCCAGTCTTCCGAGTTGCATTTGCAAAGGAGTTGCGGTTGATGGTGTCTCCTGGAGACTTACCGCAAGTTGTCCGATTTTGGTCCGTACTCCCGTCTCAATTACGCGCATCGTCGCTCTACCCGACGCTACAATTGTCCCCATCAAAAGCCTCGCATATTCATCGTTCTCTCCATCAGCGCGTTTGGCGACCGGAACGCTTTCTCCCGTCAGTATTGCTTCATTTATAAAAAGATTAACTGCTTCAACGAGCACCCCGTCAGCGGCAACCCGATCACCGGCAGAGAGGGCAACGACATCTCCCGGCACGAGACTCGCCACCGCAATCTGTCCAAGAACTCCGTCTCGGAATACCCGCGCTTGCGGCGCGAGCAATCGTTTGAGTGCTCCTATTGCAGTTTCGGCCTTATACTCCTGGATAAACCCGAGGATGGTATTGATACCTACCGCAACAAGAATGACGCTGGTATCGATGATCTTCCCGATGACGATGGTAACCGTCGCTGCTCCCAGAAGAACGAGAATGAGGGGGTTGATAAGTTGAGCCGTCAGAATCGAAAGCACTGACCGCGGTGGTTTTTCCGGCAGTGTATTTGGTCCGTAGGCGGCGAGGCGAATGCTAGCTTCCGCTGACGTTAATCCCTTGGCAGTTTTTCCGGGCATGACTTCATTCTACCAGACCCCGATCTCCCTTATCTCCCTTATCTCCCTGATTTCCCTTATAGAGTTTGACAAAGCCTCTCTCTCTGCGCTAAACTCCCTCTCACCAGAGAAAACTATGCCAGACAAACAGGAAGTTGAACTTACATCTGCCGCTCAAGCTGACCTGTTTGATCTAACTGGAGTTGAGCGAGGCGATACATTCGTCGTTTCCTATAGATGTCCTTCGGGTCACAGCTTTGATAAGTTTGTTGCGAGGAAAAATCTTGCTCGTGTCGGTACAACTCCCTGCATTAATCATCCTGATCAAACTGCCACAATCCACAGTAGTCGACTCATGCATTAATTCACTTAACGGATCGTCTATCTTTGACTCTTATACATCTCCTCAACTTCCTTGAAACGGATGGTTGACATTTCATACTATTTGTCATACACTACAAAAGTGAAATACATTGGATGGGATGATGAAAAGAATCAGAAACTAAAAAGAGAACGCAGAATATCATTTGAAGATGCGATCACAGCAATTCTTGAAGGAAGAATACTTGGAAAAACAGATCATCCTAATCAAAAACGATATCCTGGCCAGAAACTCTATATTTTGGAAATTTCTGAGTATGTTTTTGTTGTTCCCTACGTTGAAGATGATGAAAAGATTTTCTTAAAAACAATGTTTCCAAGTAGGAAATATACAAAAAATTTTATTGAAAAAGGAGGAACATGAAATATCGTAATCCATTTAAGGATCTCAAACTAGACAGAGAAGAACAGGAAATTAACGAAGCAATTGAATCGGGCAAACTTCAGACTACGCCGCTCTCTTCCGGAGAAATAAATCGTTTGAAGGCCACCGCGAAGGCAACGCTGGAAAAAACTCGCAATATCAATATCCGCCTTTCCGAGCGAGATGTATTGCGACTCAAAACCAAAGCTATGGAAGAGGGTATTCCCTACCAAACACTTGCCGCCTCCCTCCTTCATAAATACGCAAGTGATTGATGGGCTATGGCGAAATCCTAATTAATTCTAGGGTTTTGACTCTTGTACATCTCCTCAACTTCTTCGACGGTTGTCGCCTGCGGGGGTGATTTATCCGTCCGGATTCTCACGAGGCGCGGGAAGCGGACCGCAATCCCGGCGCCGTGGTTGGAAGATTTGGTTAGGTCATCTCCGGCCAATTCAACGACGATCTTGGGTACTACCCATACATCAGGAATCAGGAGTTTGCTTACATCGATATATTCTTTCGGCTGCTGAGAAACTTTAATTGCATTGAGTTTGGTGCGTAAATCTTTCCAGAGCTCATCAGACACGCCGGTGCCGATTTTAGTAACGGTCACAAAACTCTCCCCCTTGCGTACTCCTACCAAGAACGCGCCTATCCCAAATCCCGTCCGCTTCCCTTCTCCCCGGTAATAGCCCATGATAACTGCATCGATCGTATCGGTAAGTTTACCGATTTGTCCTTCTTCTTTATATTTGACCCAATTGTATCCTCGCCGTCCCGGTTCGTAGATACTATGCCATTTTTTGACGACCGCTCCCTCAAGTCCTTTGCCCAATTGTTCATCATGGTAGCGTCGAAGGGTATTGGCGTCGTCCGTAACCACCTGGGGAGAAAGTGCAAGCAATTTACCGGATTTGACGGTTTTCTCCAGCATGTCACGACGCAGCAATAACGGAACTTTGAGTAAATCTTTTCCATCCTTATAAAGAACGTCAAAAATGAAAAATTTCAGGGGAACTTTTGCCCGCATTGACTCAATATCATGCTTTCTCTTGCGCGTCGTCGTTTCCTGAAACGAAAAAAGTCTTCCGGTCTTGGCATCGTACCCGACTGCTTCTCCGTCGAGGATAACCTCGCGGGCGTTGAGCTCTTTTCTAACATTCACTAATTCGGGAAACATGTCCGTCGTGTTTTCTAAATTTCTCGAAAACGTCCGGACAAAGTCGCGGCCAACATGGATTTGGATCCGCACGCCATCGTATTTGGGCTCGACTGCGACCTTCCCCATTTTTTTGATCATCTCGTCGCTTGTGGTAATTCGCTGGCACAGGGCAGCTAAAATCGGTGCGCCGATTTTTGCTTTAACCGCGCTCAACCCGGCAGCCCCTTCCTCCTTGACCTTCTGCGCCAGGAGCCCAATATCCGGCCGGACGTTGTAGCGTTCTTCGAGTTTAGGTCGGAGCGATTTATCACTTGTGTGCATCCAGGAGAGCGCATCGAGAATCGTCATGTCTGAAAATCCCAGACGGAGTTTATCCAAAGGTATCCGAGCAAGATACCGAGCCGAGAGCGCATCGACTGAAGAAAAAAGATCGGACAGAAGCGCTATTTTTTTCTCCTGCGACCCAATGCCTCCGCTGACTGCAATCTCGTAGAGTTTGTCGTAGACTTGCCCAACGGTGACATTGGTTCCCTTGCCTGTATGGAGCGCTTCGGCAGTTGTACCGAGATCTCCCATTTTTTTGAAACGTAGGAGCACCTCCTCCGGACGTTTATCATATGCTCGTGCGATTGCCCGCATGATAAACTTATCCGCGACGCCAAATTCAATTGCCTCATACAAGGGACCCACCCGACCGCCGAGGAGGTAGCAAATCTTTCCTATTTCATCCGCACTCGTACGGCCAAAAAGGTCGGCAAGGATTTCCGTTATGGCGTTTCGGGAAGACGTATCTTCGAGTTTTTTGAAATACTCCGAAAGTATCGAAAATTTCATCGAATAAAAAGCAGGTAAGTCGCTCCCACGAGTACGAGGCAGATGAAACCAAACGCAATCGCTACTCCTCCACCATCTTCGTCACGCGACATTTTATACATTCCCTGTCCGATCATAACGAAGGCAAACAGCGTCGGAATGACGAGTAAAATATAGGTTACCCCAGGATTGGACAGATCCATATTAAATGTTTTGTCATTCCGGGCTCCTGCCTGCCGGCAGGCAGGTGACCCGGAATCCAGTCTTTGTTCTCGCTGGATCCCGGCTCGGAGGCCGGGATGACACTAAAAACTATGTGCGGAGGACGTATCGCGCGCCTTTGGTCGTCCCCTCTTTCTTTACTATACCTTTTCCCAAGAGATCCTTCAATTCTCGAAGTACGGTATCCTCAGAGACCATTGGAAATAACTCAAAAAACGTTTTATTTTGTAAAAATCCGTTCTCCTGGATAAATTCAACGATTTTTATCTGTCGCTCGGTGAGGGCCATCTGTTGGCCGCCAAAAGATTTTTTAATCTTAAGATCCGTCGAGAGTGCTTTAACTTTGTCTTTGATTCGCGACAACTCAATCGCAAGCCCTTCTGAAAAGTACTCAAGCCAGCCGGTCAAATTGCCACCGAGCTTGCCGACACTCTGGAGGGATTCGTAGTAGGCCAAAGGCTCTCTGTCATAGTGCTCTTCAAGCGCAAAAAATCGCTTGACGTCGTAGCCGTCCCGAAACAGCACGAGGGTCGCAAGTGCGCGTGCCACACGACCATTTCCATCAAGGAACGGGTGAATGCGGACAATTTCGTAGTGAGCAATGGCAGCTTTGAGTGCTGTGTGTACATCCTCAGCACTCGTTGTCGTTAACCAGCGGAGAAAATCGGTCATCAAAAACGGTACTTCTACTGCCGGCGGCGGCCGAAACGTCACTTCCCCGGTCTGGCTGTTCTTGACCACAACCTGAGTTTTCCGGTAGACACCAACGGTTTCATCGGGCAATATCCGGCGGACGGTAAGTTCATGCATGCGCTTTAATGCTTCTTCGGTAAATTCTCCTTCTCCAAAAGTTTCGATGTACTTAAGGACACTTCTATAATTTAATACCTCTTGGATATCGCGTTCACGCCCAACGATTTTGGCCCCGGCCAAGACCTTCTCGGCTTCGGTCAAATTGAGCTCGTTGCCTTCGATGTGCGTTCCATGATGGACGGTTCGGACGAGCGCATCTTCCCGAAATTTTGCTTCCCACGCCGGCACTAAAGGTGAGTTTTCAATGACTTCTTTTGCCGCTTCGATAATGCCGATCGTCTTGAGAAGCTTGTTGGTAATGGTAAATTGAGGAGAGTACATATTTCCTGTATAATACCCGCATGGCTGGAAAAAAGCAACCCAAGAAGCTCCATCGCGAAATTCTCAAACAAATGGTGACCTTGACAACCAGTGGATTTGGATTGGTCGCGGCACTCGCCTGGAACAATGTGATTCAGGAGTTTGTTAATACGCAGATTAAACCGTATTTACCAGCGGGTAGCGGCCTCCTCTCGCTCTTCCTCTACGCGCTCATCATCACCATCCTCGCCGTCACAGTGACCTATCAGCTGACAAAACTCGTAGAAAAACTTGAAAATTCATGAACAGTCCCCTAACATCCTCTGAATTCCTATAGAATCCTCTAATTTTTATTCTCGATTTTCCTGAAATAACTCTTTCATCACCACCGGTATCTCCCTCTGCCAAATCCGTCGCGTTAAAGTACGGACCCGTGTCTATCATTTTTGATCATCCAGGCCAAAGCGGATGTATCCGTTTTTCCGAAATACTTCGTCATATCCGAAGATCAGCAGTGTATTGTATGTATCAGCCACTGCCATAATCAGGCAATCCGTGAAACTCACGGAGGATGCCTGCTTTTCAAATTTTTCCAAAGCGCGTCTTCGCAGGTCGGCTGTTGTCTCTACTATACTAAAATCCGACGACCCGAGGATGCTCCTTCCAACACGCAGTGCCTCTGTATGACTTATCTTTTTGCCGATCACGTTGATCGTTTCCGTAATTACTTCTCCGGGAATAATAAAGGGGAATTTTTGTTCCTGGATGGAAACGCTGCCTGCCACGGCGAGACTGTGATTGCTGTCTGTCCCAAACGCAAGCGATACCAATCCGCTCGAATCAGCAATCACGGGAGTTTTCATGTATACAGATAGTCATCTATGCGAGAAGAGAGATCTTTGGGCCCCTTCAGATTGAGCTTGGCAATCTCAAGAAGCGCCCGGCCGGCGTTGGGCTGGGTGCGCTCGAGTCCTGCGCGAAGAAGCTCACGGACCACCGCTGCTGCTTTCTTCTGGCCCCGTTTCGCCTCAAGCTGGATACGGGCATACAAATCTTCGGTAAGGTACACCTGCGTTCGAATCATGTGTTATATGTTTAACATACGTTAAAGGCGTTGTCAAGCCTGCCTTGACAAATAGTACCACTACTGGTACTATTTATGTATGGCTACTTTACAACCTATTCTCCCTGCTAACGAAGCACGGGCCAATTTCTATCAAATTCTTGAAGAAGCAGGTACGAATTTGCGCCAGTTCACTATTACCCATCGGGGTAAGCCGCCGGTCGTCGTCATGTCACAGGAAGAGTTTGAGGGGTGGCAAGAAACGCTTGATATTCTTTCCGATAAAAAGTTTACTGCAAGTCTCCTGCGATCAATGAGGGCAAAAAAGGTCTATACCAAAAAACAAGCGGATAAACTTATCGGATGGTAAAATTGACGTATGGACCTCGTATACAAAGACGAAGCAATCAAAGCATTGCGAAAATTGGGTCCTGCAGAAAAAGCGAAGGCAAAGAAAAAAATCACAGCACTTCTCTCTGACCCAACCTTGGGAAAACCCCTCCGGGGAACACTCCGCGGACTTCGAAGCCTTCACGCGTGGCCGTTAAGAATTTTATATACATACACGAGCGATACGCATACCGTCACTATCCATGCAGTGGGCCACCGTGGCGACGTCTACAAGGGGTAAGAAAGAAGCTCTTTCATCACCCTTGGTATCTCCCCTACCAAGTCCGTTGCAATAAAGTATGGGCCGATTTTTTCATAAAGTATATCCCCGGCTTTTTTGTTGATGAAGCTTCCGGCACTTGCCATCACGATCACCTACCAACTCACAAAGATTGTTGAGAAATTAGAACAGTAAGTAAGCGGAATTAATTTTGCGAAGGCGGTTCCGAGGGACCACTAGCCTCGGGATAACTTGTTGGATCTATGCCTATTTCCGGAAAGTCCCCCCTGCTTCTCCCGCCACTCATAGCTCTCTCTTGACCTCTCATAAAAGCTTCATTTTGATCTGTAATTGTTCTCGTTTGCGTTAGAGGATGCTCTCCTTGTGGTCCGAGACCAGGTAGCTTCGAAGATTGAGGCTCAGGCGTTCTGTCGAACTTTCTTTTTATCCACCCTAATAATCCTCCTTCACCTTCTGCCATAGTATGTTATCGAAGTAACAGCGCCTTCATTGTTTTGGGTATTTCGTTGGCTAAATCAGTGGCATTATAAAATGGTCCAACTGTTTTATATAGTATATCTCCCGCTTTTTTGTTAATCAAGCTGCCGGCAATCGTTGCCAAAAACGGATCGTTTTTGCAGGCAAGGGCGGCAATCAAACCCGCCAGTACATCGCCTGTTCCTCCTTTGGTCATACCCGCATTACCGCCTTCAATGACTCGACAGTCACCGGGCACGCAAACGCTAGAAGGATCGCTAGAAGGATGCGATACTTCCATCGTGGAAGTATCGCATCCTTCTCCGGAACAAACGATGTCTTTTTCCCCTTTCAAGAGCACAATACACGAATACTTTTTTGCAATATTTTCGATTTTTTCCGTGCCAAAAGCCGTGGCATATTCTCCGTGGTGTGGCGTCAGAATCGCGTTTTTCGGAATCAGCGAGATATCCATCATCTGGATGGCTCCGGCGTCAATGACCCATTGTTTCTGCGGATGTTTTTTGAGGAGTCGGTTGGTGATTTCGGCGGTCTCGCTGTCTCTGGTCATTCCGGGGCCGATGAGAATACAATCATCTTCCTCAATATACGAATCGAGATCCTGCCGATGGACCACAATGCCATTCCTGAATTCTTCTTTAGCGTTTTGTACGATCTCATTATTTTCGGGAACAGACGAGTAATGGACGAGGTCAACGATCCGGGACGCAACCGTCAGCGCCCAGA
>MFJJ01000062.1:0-3130 GCA_001780895.1 Candidatus Gottesmanbacteria bacterium RIFCSPHIGHO2_01_FULL_46_14 | reverse complement strand
TGGAACAGGTGGCTCCCGCCGATAATAAGGAGCCTGCCGTTTTGTCCTTTGTGGGAACCGTGCGGTGGGATAGAGAGATCTTTAAGATCGTTTATCGTTACGGGATTCATAATTGGATTACCTGCGCCTCTTTGCCAACCACAGCCATTATATCGCGATCTGCGCTCGTCAGCACGGTCTGCTGCTTGCCGATCAAATCCATAACAAGACCCCGATGGGTCTCATCGAGCTCAGAAAATATATCATCCAAAAGAAGAATTGGACGTTCGCCGGTCTTTTTTTCGATAAATGAAAGTTCAGAAAGTTTAAGCCACAAAACTGCAAGCCGTTGCTCTCCCCGACTTCCGTATGTACTTAAATTTTTGTTTTCTTTGTAGAAAACAATGTCATCGCGATGAGGTCCCACAAGCGTTGCTTTTGCAGCTACCTCCTCATCGGCATACTGTTCCAACCTGCTTTCTGAAATAACACTTTTGTCATATTCGAGCTGGTAGCCGTCCGCTGGTAGCTGGTAGCTATTGACGTAGTCAATGTATGCTGCCCGTGCATCGGTTAAGTATCCGCCGGCGGCAATAAGCAATTGATCCCAAAAAAGAAGCTGGCTTCGTCGTGCTGACCCCTCGTTAATACCATCGAGAAGTTTATTCCGCTGCCGCAGTCCCCGCTCGTAGGAAGTAAGATTTCTCCGGTATTCCCGGTCTACCTGCACGAGCACGCTGTCGAGATATTTTCGCCGCAGACTCGGACTATTGGTAACAAGCTCCAAATGCTCGGGCCAAAACAGGACCGCACGGAGATTGCCCACAAAATCCACCATTCTTCTCGGCACTCCATTGACGAGATATTTTTTAAGCGGCGCTTTTTTCCCCTGTACCTCTCCAGAGGTAATAAAAAGTTCAAGCTGGGTTTCATTTGTCATTTGGCATTTGACATTTGCCATTTCACTCCCCCAGCGTATTGCTTCCCGATCGGCATCAGCCCGGAAGCTTTTGCCCGTAGCGCAAAACATAATGGCTTCCAAAATATTCGTTTTCCCGGCGGCGTTGGGACCAACTATAAGAGACGATTGTGGGGAAAATTGAAACGTTCTTTTTGTGTACGAACGGAAGTGAGTAAGCGAAAGCCTCTGGAGAATCATTGAATCGTCGTTCCCAAAAATTTCTTGCCATCGAGGGCAAGACCGAGGTTGTCAAGGTTTTTCCCATTGAGGATTTTTACCGTCACGCCCAGCTCATCGGCGAGCTTGCTCGCGATCGGATCAAACGGTGTATTCATGCCGGGAACCCATGTGTTTCCGACAGAAGCACGGTACTTCTTCCATGATGTTTCTATAAGAGGCTTGGCATCCGGAAATTGCTTAGGATCCTTGTTATACACCTGATCTACATTGGTGAGGTTTAAAATATTTTTGATCCCGTAATCCTGGCACACCGTGATGGCGCAGTAGTCCGTACTCCAGCCCGGCTTCCAGCCTCCCGCGATGACCACAGACTCGTTTGCTTTTCGTATGATCTCGTAGTGTTTAAGCACATGGCTGTGAGCAAGATCCTTAAAAATGACACGCAGTAGGTGGGCATTGAGCCGTGTCGCATGAATGCCAATCCAATCTAAATCAATATCTTCAATCTTTCCGTGGACCGCGCTGGCTGCTGCCTGATAATGCCGCGTCGTCGCTCCGCCACCAACCACAATAAAAAATCTCCTCTTTTTAGAGGAGATTTGTTTGCGGATGAAGGTGTTGAAATTTGAGAGAAACTGGGTATCAATGCCTCCGTTGGGGACGACGAGCGATCCCCCGAGGGATAAAACAAAGGTATTTTCTCCTAAACTCATGGGTAAATTGCGTACAAAAACACGCATAATTCCAGCGTGTTAGTATTATCCTAACAGAAAAACAATAATTGTCAAACGTACTTGACGAGCAAGCCTTTGTCTTTTGCCACACGAAACGTGCGATAGAAGAAAACGACGGCACATACCCCATAGAACAGGTTCAATGCATATGAAAGTACGATCTGATCTACTCGGACGCTTCCGCTAAATATCATCAGGCGCATGTTTTCAAATATATAGGTCGTTGGCAATACGAGAGCAATACGCTGCGCCCAACCGGGGAGCGTTTCGAGAGGATAAAACACGCACGAGAATGGCTGCAAGAGTATAGCAACAGCCCAAATAAACACTTCAACCGTATGTCCATAACGCAAAATAATAGCCTGAATAACAATGCTGATAAGCCACCCTGTAAGCACAAGACTCACAAATCCCACAATGAGAAACCAAGACAGTGCCATCGGATCAAATGCATAAAACAGACGCGCAAGCATGAGCATGAAGAGTGCTCCGACGATAATTTTAACAATCGCGATAGCTAAGATACCCACGAGATATTCTGTAAGGGTTAACGGCGTTGAGAAAAAGTTAGCAAGGTTTTTATCCCACACTTCTTCAACAAACGTGCGCGATACATCCCTCGTGGCATGATCAAACGTATTCCACAAAATGACCCCGCCCAGAAGAATGGTCACAAAATTCGGACTATTGACCGACGTTTTTGTCAAGTAGATACTCAACAATCCCCAGACAAAAAGCATAAACGTCGGCCACCAAAAAATATCAAAAATCCGGAAAAAATCCCTGCGGAACGAGAACCAGTTTTTCAAGACGATGGCGGCTATGCGTGAACGATTCATAGACTTCTCCCGGCAGACGCTTCAATAAAAAATTCTTCAAGGGTAGGTTTATCTATCGTAATTTCAGAGTATGAAACACCCAAATCCGCAAGGCTCGCCAGGAGATAGGCAATGTCCTGTTCATCGATATCAATCGTGACGAATCGATTTTCTGCGATTGCAGAAAATCCTGCTTTCTTGGCAAATGAAAGCGTTCTCTTTTGCCCGTCTTTCATCATAAAGTGAACGCGGGATTTTCGTACGCGGTTGGCAAGTCCATCGGGGGTATCTTCTGCGATTATTTTCCCGTGATTGATAAAGAGCACGCGGTCACACATTTCTTCGACTTCTGTCATGTTGTGAGAGGTAATGAGGACCGTCATCCCCCGCTTTTGTGAGGCGAGAATTTCTTTCCGGACAAACTGGGCAATGTCCGGATCAAGGCTCGCCGTCGGTTC
>MFJJ01000061.1:3920-5237 GCA_001780895.1 Candidatus Gottesmanbacteria bacterium RIFCSPHIGHO2_01_FULL_46_14 | reverse complement strand
CGATTTTGGAAAAAGCACTGTCGTTTGTAAAAGATAGCAATGCCCGAAACAAGGCGAAACTGTTTATGTGGAAAATGGGGAAGCTGAGGAAGGGAGAGGAATGAAACGGGTCCACCTCGTTATTTTCGGTGATGTGCAGGGGGTGGGATTTCGGGCATGGGTCCGGGGGCAAGCTCGGGATCTTGGATGCGTGGGGTGGGTAAAAAATAGACAAGACGGAGGTGTTGAGGTTGTCGCAGAAGGAATGCAAGTTGAAGAGCTGGTGAAGCGCTGTCAAAAAGGACCAGACGTGAGTTTGGTTGAGAAGGTAGATACACGGTGGTCTGAGGCGACGGGAGAATTTGTGAACTTTTCGGTGGTATACTAAAAAGAGTGAATAAATTTCTTGCTGTTATCGCCAGAAAACCCCCACTGTTTCTTATTATTTCCCTCGTGTATCTTGCACTCATTGCTTTCCTCAAGTGGGGGAGACAACTACCAGTGGACGCGATCTACTATGCCATTGGCGCGGTCTTGGGTGTATTTTTTCTTGATATTGCCGAAGTGTTTTTTAACCTCGTCCCGTCGCCGTTTCGAACAATAGTTTTTGTTGCTGGATTTGCGGTGATCAGTTTTTTTGTCATTTCTTCAACCGACAGCTTGCTGGGCAAAGGACTGGTGTTATCGCTTTACCTCACTCTTCTCCTGTGGCAGCTTGGCGAATGGCAGGTGCGGGGAAACCTGGCAAGTTGGTATGCAATGGTTGCCGGGACGGTAACGATCCCGACACAACAGTGGATATTGGTCGGATTTTTAGTCCTATTTTTGGTTGAGACCTATCTATTTGTCCAATAACAGCCTCTTGCAACGATACTCCCTTGCGGGTATCGTAGAAGAAGGATGAAGAAAAAAACTACTATCGTCAAACCCGCATGGAATGTCTACCAAGTGTGGGGACTTGTGTTGCTCGTTTGGGCGCTCTACCGATACTATATACGATTTCCGGAATGGGCGGATGAGTTTATCTTTAAGCCCCTGATTTTTGTGGTGCCGGTGGCCTGGTATGTGACCAATTACGAAAAGCGGCCACTTGAGTCGCTGGGGTTGACGTTTAAGAATTTTTTCAAAAGTACATACATCGGGTTGGGATTTGGACTCCTTTTTGCTATCGAAGGACTTTTGGTCAACTATTTTAAATACGGTAAAATCACCATTAATCCCATAGAAGCCTATCAACAGTACGGCATTGTGCTTTTGCTTATTCTTTCGCTCGCCACAGCATATTCGGAAGAACTGTTGAGCCGTGGATTTGTATTCGGTCGCATTTATGAACAGCGA
>MFJJ01000061.1:0-3850 GCA_001780895.1 Candidatus Gottesmanbacteria bacterium RIFCSPHIGHO2_01_FULL_46_14 | reverse complement strand
TCTGTTGCTTTCGCTAAAATTCACCGGATCAACGCTCGTGATTTTTTTCGTGACGGATTTTCTCTTAGGGCTTGTGAATGCGTTTCTCTATTACACTACCGGCTCGCTCATTACCCCAATCCTCGTTCACGTCTTCTGGAACATGACGGTTGCCCTCTATCTCTGATTTAACTATACTTGCCTACATGTCTTGGTGGAAAATTGGAATAGGTGTTATAGTGCTCGGCGCGCTCGGATGGTTCGGATGGACGATGACGCGGCCGGTTCCGGGGGTGAAAGTTGCTGATCTCGGACGAGAGCATGTTGCTCCCGAACAAGTTGCCTCGACTACATATAATAGTAATCCTCCCTCGTCCGGTCCCCATCTGGAAACCTGGGTGAAAGCTGGTATATATGATGCTCCGCAGTCAGAAGGGGAGCTTATTCACTCTCTTGAGCATGGATATGTGATTATCAGTTACAATTGCGGTGTGCATTTACAGTCTTCTGTCATTCCGGGCTTGACCCGGAATCCAGAGTTTTTTTTGACTGGATCCCGGCTCGGAGGCCGGGATGACATAATAAAAAAAGTGTATGCACACGAAGACGCAAGTCCTTCTGGTGATTTTAACAAACCGGAATTGGCAACGGGGAGTGCGATTACCGATTCCGCAACGTGCGCGACGCTCAGGCAACAGCTTTCCGATCTTGCCAATAGAAAACGATTGTGGAAATTGATCGTTGTTCCGCGGCCGCAACTCGATACGACTATTGCATTGACTGCGTGGACGTATATTGATAAGTTTGACCAATTTGACGCAAGGCGTATCGAGCGTTTTATCGACTTTCACCGCGACCAAGGGCCGGAAAAGACGATGGAGTGACAAATCATTTCCTATAGAAAATAGTTTTTCCCCGTGATATACTATAGGGTACGATGAGTGAAATACCTTTGGTTTGTCTTTTTCATTGTGAAGCGGCATGTTGCCGTAACGTTTCTATACGAATGTCAGACGAGGAAGCGGATCGCCTGGTTAGAATGGGGGGGGACGTCGCTAAATTAAGGGTGATTCCGGATTTTAGAGGGAGAGGAGTTTGGCGTATTCATGACGACTGTCCATATTTAGACAGAAATGAGTGTCGTGTGCACGATACCGCTTTACAGTTGGAAGCCTGCAAAGATACACAACCGGGGAGTGATTTTTGTACAGGTAAACGCTTTGTGACACCTGAGAGGGTGAAGGTATGGCTTTATGACGTTGAAGGTCAGAAGTGGTGAAGAGGTGAGCTAAGATTTACGACACCGTTTCATTCTATACGAGGAGAAGCCCCTTGATTCTCTTGAAGTGTTTCGTGTTTGCGGTAACAAGCGTGAGGTTATGCGTGATGGCGGTTGCGGCAATAAGGAGGTCAAAATCTTCGATGAGCACCCCACGTTTTGATAGTGCGGCCTTGATGCTTGCATACCGAGCGACGATTTGTTCAGTAATATCCATAATCGAGACTTGAAACTCGGATTGGAAAATCGAAATGGCCGCTCGCGTCTTTTTCGGATTGTCTGAACGTTCAGCTCCATACAGAAGTTCTCCCATGGTGACGACGCTCATTGCAAACGTTTTGTCAGATTCAGGGATTATTTCCGTTCTTCCTCGCAGGTGATTGATAATACAGTCTGTATCTAGAAGATGGGTCATAGCCTGAGAAGCCTTTTCCTGCTGCGTCGGTCCTTCGTCACATCAGGAAAGTCGGCAATAGCGCCAAATGATCGAATCAGAGAGGGTATTAGTGATGGTTCTTCCGGATTCATGCGCACGATGACTTTTCCTGCCCGCTCAATGAGGGCGACTTTTTTTTCGTAATAGACTCGGTTTAAAATGTCAGCCGCGTTTTTGCGAAGATCCGTGGCGGTGACGGTGAACGTATTCATATAATAGCTATTATATACAAAATGTACAAAATAGTCAAGAAGCAAGGTCTTGTGTTGGCGGTGCGTTGGGTAGTATACTGAAACCCTTTGCTATGGCAGATTTCGTAGTAACTGATCAGAATTTTAACAGCGAGGTCCTTAACGCAAGTCAGCCCGTGCTTGTGGACTTTTGGGCGGTGTGGTGCGGACCGTGTCGGATGCAGGACCCAATCGTTTCTGAAGTAGCCCAAGAGTTGACGGGAAAAGTGAAAGTCGGCAAGCTCAATGTCGATGAGAATCCCACTATCAGCCAGAAATACATGGTCATGTCCATTCCGACCTTGATGATTTTCAAAAACGGCACCATCGTCAAGCAATTCATCGGTGTCCAAAGCAAACAGACCATCCTCGGAGAGCTCAATAAACTCATCAATTAGAATAATGGAAACAATCTACGACGTTATTATTCTTGGTTCCGGACCTGCTGGACTTACTGCAGCAATTTATACCCAGAGATTTGGTTTAAAAACTATTGTTGTTGCCGGTCGTGCGTGGGGCGGGCAACTCATGCTCACGACCGACGTAGAGAATTACCCGGGTTTTGCCAAGATTCAGGGGCCGGAGCTCATGAAAAGAATGCGCGATCAAGTCGAAGGGCTCGGGGTGGAGATTCTTGATGTGGATTTTTCAAAAATCGACACCACCAAACAGCCATATATGGTTACGACGGGGGATAAAACGATTGAGAGTAAAGCGGTGATTATGGCAACGGGCGCTGATACGCGTTGGCTTGGGGTTCCGGGTGAGGAAAAACTGCGCGGTCACGGCGTTTCCTCGTGCGCGCCCTGTGATGCATTTTTCTTTCGTGGAAAACCCGTTGCCGTTGTCGGCGGGGGAGATAGTGCGATGGAGGAGGCGCAAGTAATTGCCAAAGTAAGTCCGGACGTGGTGCTCATTCACCGTCGTGATAAATTCCGCGCGAGCCAAGCGATGATAGATAAAGTGTCATCTATGAAAAACGTACGGTTTCTCTATAACACGCAGGTTGTGGAGATGTTAGGAGAAGATAAACTGACTGGACTTTTACTGGAGCGGGATAGTAAAAGATGGGTGCTGCCGCGCGATGGTGTGTTTGTCGCGATTGGCTTAAACCCAAACACCAAAAACTTTACCGGACTTGAACTTGATACCCACGGGTACGTGAAAAGATACGAGTCTCGCGCAGAAACAGGAGTCTTGGAGTATTTTACAAAAACAAATGTCCCGGGTATTTTTACGGCAGGAGACGTCCATGATGCCCGCTATAAGCAGGCCGTGACGGCTGCAGCATTTGGCTGTATGGCAGCGCTCGACGTACAACGCTATCTTGCGATGAAAGGATACCTATGAGAGAGAATCCATTTATCAATGCTATTACCCAACTTCGCCGTGTTGCATCTCCCGAACTTTTAAAACTTTTGTCCGAGCCGCAGCGGATTGTCGATGTGAATTTCCCTGTGCGAATGGACGACAGAAGGATGCGATCCTTCCATGGGTATCGCGTGCAATACAACAATTGGCGTGGTCCGTATAAAGGCGGGATCCGATTTCATCCGAATGTGGATCTCAATGAGGTCAAAGCGCTCGCGTTTTGGATGATGATTAAATGTGCGGTCGTTGATATTCCGTTTGGCGGGGGAAAGGGAGGAGTCGTTGTCGACCCAAAAAGACTCTCCGAAGGAGAACTCGAGCGATTGTCGCGAGGATATATTCGGGCAATAGCTGATGTGGTTGGACCCCAATTGGATGTTCCGGCACCGGACGTCAACACCAATAGCAAGATCATGGGCTGGATGACTGATGAGTACGTCAGAATTCAAAATTCAAAATTCAAAATTCAAAATGAAAAACAATTACGCGCTACATTTACTGGAAAATCGATCAAAGACGGAGGGAGCCAGGGGAGAGAAGAAGCGACGGGATTGG
>MFJJ01000060.1 GCA_001780895.1 Candidatus Gottesmanbacteria bacterium RIFCSPHIGHO2_01_FULL_46_14 | reverse complement strand
AGACTCGTTAATAGCCAAAAGGCAATACGGATGCAAGATATCGAAGAAGTTGGAAATAATCGCCATACAACGTTTTTTGAAATGCTTGGGAACTGGTCGCTGGGAGATTACTTTAAAAAAGAACAACTCTCCTGGATCTGGGAATTTTTGACGAAAGAGCTACATCTAGCAAAAGACAGACTCTGTGTTTCAGTTTTAGAAGGAGATCATGAATCAGTTGCGATCTGGAAGCAATTGGGGATTCCCCAGGAGAAAATCTATTCGTACGACGTTAGTAAAAACTGGTGGTCAAGAGCTGGCGTGCCGGACAAGATGCCGCCCGGCGAACCAGGGGGACCTGACAGTGAGGTATTTTTTGAATTTACTCAAGTTCCTCACGATCTAAAATTCGGCAAGGTTTGTCATCCCAATTGTGATTGTGGACGATTTATGGAAATTGCCAATTCCGTGTTTATGCAGTACCGCAAGAAGAAAGATGGAACGCTCGAAGAATTGCCAAACAAGAATGTGGATTTTGGTGGGGGACTCGAGCGGATGACCGCGGCAACAAATAATGATCCTGATGTTTTTCAAACCGATTTATTTGCAGGACTCGTGTCTTCGGCCGGAGACATTCGCGCTAGACGCATCGTCGCTGACCACATTAAGGCTGCGGTCATGATGATGGCTGACGGCGTGCTGCCATCAAACAAACTTCAGGGATATGTCTTGCGCAGGCTTATCCGGCGGGCAATTTTATACGCACGACCCCTGGGGTTGAGCGTGGAAAAACTTGTTGTTCCAGCAGCTGAAATTTATAAGGATGCATATCCTGCCGTTTTACAACAAAGCCATGAGATAAAACTCCTTGTAGTAGAAGAAACGTTGCGATTCGGAAGGACTCTTGAGCGAGGACTCAAAGAAGTAGAAAAATCGGACATTATTGATGGGAAAACGGCGTTTTATTTATATGAAAGCTTTGGATTTCCTTGGGAGATGACCGAGGAGCTTGCGCGAGAGAAGGGTCAAATCGTAGACAGGGAAGGCTTTGAGCAAGAATTTCGGGAGCATCAGCGAAAATCGAGAACTGCTGCAGCGGGGATGTTTAAAGGAGGATTAGCAGATCATAGTGAGGAAGTAATCAAGCTCCATACTGCCACTCACCTCCTCCACCAAGCACTTCGCACAATATTAGGCTCGCACGTCTCGCAAAAAGGAAGTAATATCACGGCCGAGCGATTGCGATTTGATTTTTCCCATCCCACCAAGGTTACGGACGATGAACTCAAACGCATTTCAGATCTCGTTAATCAAAAAATTCGAGAAGATCTGCCAGTTACATTCAACATTATGGATAAAGATGAAGCGATAGCCAATGGTGCCTTGGCATTTTTCGGAGAGCGATATGGAGACAAAGTAAAAGTGTACTCGATTGGCGATTTTTCAAAAGAGATCTGTGGAGGCCCTCACGTGGATAAAACAGGAGTTTTAGGCTCGTTTACGATCACCAAAGAAGAATCATTGGGCGCAGGAATAAGAAGAATCTACGCAACCCTTTCCTCCTCACTTTGACTCTTTCGAATTGGGGGGCTACTATGGATATAGCACGATCCTGTCTCGTGTTGTAGTCGTATGAAATTACCAGACCTCGTTGCGCGATTTCTTCCTAAAAAACCGGAAGCCAAAGAAGTATTGTTATCTCTTATTCTCGACGACCAATCGGTTTCGGCGGCAGCGTGGATAGCTCAACCCAAGGGGCTCCCCACCGTCGTTAAAACGGTGACTAAACCTCTCTCGAGCGACAGTTGGGACGAGCGCACAGCTGTTGCTGATAGCGTGATAGCGATACTCGATGAAGCCGTGGTACCGGCAAAGATTGAGAAGGTTGTCTTAGGTCTTCCGCCAGCTTATCTATCACCGGACGGAGAAATATTGCCTGATATTCGGAGCTCGATAAAAGAACTCACCAAAAAACTTGACCTAACTGCTATTGGTTTTGTACCCGTGCATCAGGCAATTGCCCATACGCTTAAAATTGATGAGGGAATTCCACCGACAGTTATTCTTATTGGTATTGGCAGAATGCTTACCGTTTCGTTATTCAAAGTGGGTGCGCTCGTTGGCTTGCGGAGCGTTTCACGAGACGGAGACGACGCAGCGGCGACGGAAAAGATTTTTAAAAGTTTTACGGATGTAGAGATACTGCCCTCGCGTATGCTTTTGTATGGAGGTAGTCATGAGTTACTCACTCAAGTACAAGAAAATCTTTTGCATCACCCGTGGCAGACCCGGGCAAGTTTTCTCCATTTTCCCAAAATTGAGCTCCTCCCGACTGATTTTGCCGTTGGTGCAGTATCGGTTGCGGGAGCGACAGAATTGGCACAAACATTGGGAGTGGAGATGGAAGAAAGTATAGCTCCGCAACCACAAGAAGACGAAGAACCCAACGTCGTTATGGTAGCTCCAGAAGAACTCGGATTTAAACCGTCCCAAGAGGTACCGGATACCAAAAAAACAAAATTGACATTTCCAAAGATTAAGATTCCGTCTCTTCCCCGTAGGGGTGTCGGGGTAGCGATTGGGGGAGTTGTTGTTATCGTGTTTATTGCGGTGCTAGCCCGATGGGTTGTCCCGCACGCACAGGTAACGGTGCTTACCCTCCCTCAGCTCGTTACGGCGGAAAGTTCGATTAGTATCGAGCCCACAGCAACCGTGGTCAGTAGCCAGGAGCATAGTATTCCAGCTCACAAGCAGGAAAAAAGTGTGAGCGGGCAGTCAGCTATTGCCGCAACCGGCAAGAAAAAGGTCGGTGATCCTGCTAAAGGGTCAGTTGTGATATTTAATAAGTCGACGAGCTCCAGATCGCTCAAGAAAGGTTCAATGTTCGTTGCTAACGGCCTCCAATTTACTCTGGATGAAGACATTTCGGTAGCGTCAGCCAGTGAAAATTTGATCAGCGGAACGGTAACGTTTGGAAAAGCAAACGCGCCCGTGACTGCCGTCGATATTGGGCCGCAGAGCAATCTTCCTGCGGGAACGGAATTTTCGTTTAAGGATGTGGCCATCTCGATTGCAATAGCACGAAGTGAAAAGGCTTTTATCGGTGGTACAAGCCGCGACGTGACGGTTGTATCGAGAGCTGATTATGAGGCATTAACAAAGGAACTCACCGATGAACTTGTAAAGAAAGCTAAAAAAGAGCTTCGAGGCGGTGTGAACCCAACGGAAAAGCTTATCGATGAAACGATCGTGACCAAGGTAACCAGCCGTGATTTTTCTCAAGAAGTTAATCAAGAAGCAAGTCAACTTCAGGGGAGTTTGACCATTACGGTTGCTGGGGTTTCATATAATGAAGATGATATTACATCGCTTTTGAAAGAAAATGTCGCCACAAAAGTACCGCAAGGGTATGCACTCGACGAAACGACGCTCTCATCAACCATTGCAGATGTTGTCGTAGCCCGCGATGGGGCGATTACCGTTCGTGCTTCTCTTTCCGGAAAAGCCGTGCCCGGAGTTGATGTTGGTGCCGTCCAACAAACAATAGCGGGTAAATCTCTCACAGAAGCGCAGGAAATTCTGCGCAACATGCAGGGAATTGCGGGAGCAGAATTTATTTTTCGATACGCGCTGTCTCGCGATCGCTTACCGATAAACAAAAACAATATATCTGTGCGTATAGCAACGCAGTGAGTATGGTGTCTCTATGGCTTTATATCGTTACGTCAAATCAACAAAAAATTACCCGCGATTACGCGGCAATATTCCTATTCTCATCTCATTCCTATCTATAACAGCCGGAGTGAGTTTACTGTTTTGGGTGGGATGGCCGATTGTTGCGTTTAGTGTATTTACCGAAAGTTTATTTAGTTCGACCGTTTCTCCGCTTTCAGACAGTACCAGTCAATCTCGACCATCACTTCCCGCTGTTGTGCTTGCAGCTGACTCGCCAGTGTCGCCGGTATCGGTGGGATTGACCAACGCGAACGCCTGGTTTCCGACCATGCCACAGAAGAAAATTGTTACCCCGGTTAATACCTACGCCGTGTCAATTCCAAAATTACATATTGAAAAAGCGACGGTTATTATCGGAGGAAGTGATTTATCCCAAAGCCTTATTCACTACGGCGGCACGGGGCTTCCCGGAGACTATGGCAATGCTGTTATATTCGGACATTCGACACTGCCTCAATTTTTTAACCCCAAAAACTATACATCGATTTTTTCTACCCTTCCGACCATCAAAGAAGGTGATGACGTATTTGTGGATTTTGATGGTGTAACCTATCGATATCAAGTGTTTAAACTGACGGTACTTGATCCAACCGATGTGGCACTTCTTGAGCAGCGATTTGATGATTCCTATGTGACACTGGTAACCTGTGTACCTCCGGGAACGTACTGGAAGCGATTATATGTACAGGCTCGTCTCGTGAGGCCGACCATGTAATGTTCGTTGAACTATGCCTAAAGACCAAAAACAGTTTGCCATAGAGGCAATAAAGAAAAAATTAGTTGGCAAAGCGCTTTCCTATAATGAAATTTTTGCAATCATGGATCAGATTGCAAAAGAGCGACTTGGGCCGGTGTTGACTACCTATTTTGCTGCAGCCGGATTTTCCGGCGGATTTTCTGATGAAGAACTTTATTCGCTCACGCGCGCGATGGTCACTACGGGTCCCCGTCTTCATTTTAACGGAATTGTTGCTGATAAGCACTCGACGGGTGGTGTTGCCGGGACACGGACGACCATGATTCTCGTGCCGATTATTGCGGCCGCCGGATTTCAAATTCCAAAAAATTCCTCTCGCGCGATCACTTCTCCTGCGGGTACTGCAGATACGATGGAGGTTGTTGCTCCGGTTACATTTTCCACTCGGCAGATTGAACACATCGTGGGTGCGGTGGGGGGATGTATTGTATGGGGGGGGCACTTGGGACTGGCTCCAGCTGACGACATTATCATTCAAGTCGAGCAGCCTCTTGCCTTCGAGTCGTTCGACAAAATTATTGTTTCCGTTATGGCAAAAAAATTGGCATCCGGATCAACCCATGTTGTCATAGATATCCCTGTCGGGCAAAAAATGAAAATTACCCACTTTAAGGATGCCGAAGTTATTGCCAGAAAGTTTACGTATTTGGCTAAGCGCTTTGGTATCAAACTCATATTTGATATTAACGAAACGCGTCAAAATGCCGGTCGGGGGGTAGGACCCGTGCTTGAAGCGCGGGATGTGTTTGAGGTGCTGGAGCAGAAGCCAAGTCGGCCGCTAGCCCTTGAGGCAAAAGCGCTTCGACTTGCTGGGAAACTTCTCGATCTGTGTTTTGTCGATACCAAAAAACAAGAGGAGAAACCGGGAGATGAGGTTGCCCGGGAAATTCTTGCCGATGGTCGAGCGCTAGACAAAATGAGAGAAATCATTAAGGCCCAAGGTGGTAATCCCGACGTTGGAAGCGCGTCTTTACGACCCGGCAGAGCGGTCAATGAGATTAAATCCACCAGGCGTGGACGCGTTGTTGCTGTTGATAACAAGCAAATTACGGTGATTTGTCGGATTCTCGGTTGCCCGACGGACAAACGTGCAGGTATGTATCTCAATCGGAAACTCGAAGAAACCGTGGACAAGGGTGATATACTATGTACGATCTATTCGACCGACAAATGGAGACTGAAAGAGGCGGTGGAAACAATGAAAAACATATCGGTCTATACGATAGAGTAATATGTTGAAAAATATAATCGCTCCAGTACAGGCCTGGCTTCTGTCGCAGGGAAAATGTGCGGGCTGTGGGAGAGCCCTTCCTCGAAAGCAAGGCAATAGACTTGTTCGCACTGACTGCATCTGCGGGCGCGTGTATATGTTTGATAGTCAGTCGGAGAAATATCGCCGGGCAACGTTTGATGAAATCAAATAAAAGTACGAGCACTGCATTTCGACTTGGCGTACTCATTATCGTTTTGTTGTTTACAACGGTTGGAGTATGGCTTTGGTGGACTGACGGAACTTCTCCTGTGGATGAGTCCGATGCTTCACCGGTGAACTTTGTTATTACTACAGGAGAGGGAGCCAGAGATATCGCGGTTAATCTAGCCAGCCAACGCTTAGTCAGAAGTTCTACAGGTTTTTTCCTCCTCGTAAAATTATTAGGTTTAGAACGGGATCTTCAAGCGGGGGATTATCGTCTTAATCGATCTATGGATGGACGACAAATTGCGCGAGAACTTACACACGGTATTGTCGATCTTTGGCTAACGACCCTGGAGGGATGGAGAGTTGAGGAAATTGCCAATAAGCTTGCCAAAGAGCTCGATATTCCTGGGTCAGAATTTCTCAAAGTTGCCCAGGAAGGTTTTATGTTTCCCGATACCTATCTCGTTCCTCGTGATGCCACTGCTGCGGCCATCGCAAAACTATTCCAGGATACTTTCAATTCGAAAATAACAGCGCAAATGCGATCAGATGCCATCAAATCAGGACGTACATTGAACGAGGTGATCATCCTTGCCTCCATTGTTGAGCGGGAAGGAAGAACCGACGAAGATCGACCCGTGATTGCCGGAATTTTATGGAAAAGACTCGATGCAGATTGGCCGCTTCAGACAGATGCGACGCTCCAGTACGCGCTTGGGTATCAGGCATATGAAAAGAGTTGGTGGAAAAAAGAGTTGACGCTTGAGGATAAAAAAATTGCGTCTTCCTTTAACACGTATCTTCATAGAGGTCTTCCGCCTGCGCCAATTTCCAATCCTGGATTATCATCAATCCGCTCTGTCATTTATCCTACAGAATCCCCCTATTGGTATTATCTGCACGATCGGGAGGGCCATGTGCATTATGCAAAAACTTCTGAAGAACACGAAAAGAATATCGCTACATATCTTCTTGCTCAATGAAGCGGATCATAGGTTTTTTCACATTATTCCTGGTGTGGTTTTACCCGCCACTGGTGTTTGCAGCCGATGAGCATATTCCCTCATTTTTAAATGATATCGCTCTCAACAAAGACGGAACAATACAAGTAATCGAAACGATTCTCTATAACTTTGAAGACAACAATCGGCACGGTATTTTTAGAGATATTCCTTTTATAAAAACAAATGATGAAGGGAAAAGGTACGTACTTGATGTTAACGATGTGCGGGTCGTTGACCAACAGAATGCAGATTATCGATATAGTCAATCACAACAAAACGATACGCTACAACTCAAAATAGGTGATCCCAATCAAACAATTACCGGATCACACACGTATACGATTTCCTATCGTGTATCCGGGGCACTTACATATTTTTCAGATCACGACGAACTATATTGGAACGTCACGGGTAACGATTGGGATGTACCGATAAAAAATGTTCAGACCACGGTTCGGATGCCAGAACATTTCGGAGCCCAGCAGGTGCATCTTGCTTGTTTTACCGGAACAACGAGAAGTAGCGCGAGCGATTGTCGCACGTCGTATAAAGATGGGACGGTCGTTGTGAGCGCTGATTCACTTCTTCCACGGGAAGGACTTACTGTGGTCGTTGGATTTCCCAAGGGGGCTGTTTCCGTGCTGGAGCCAATGCCGTATGTTTCTTTTTTTGAAACAATGTGGGGGAAAATAGTTTTGGCTTTGTTGATAATCGTTGCATTCGTCTGGTACGTTGTTGTTCCCGGAATTGTTATCTATCGCTGGTGGAGATATGGGAGAGATCCGAAGCCGGCAATGGGAGTAGTATCGGCTTGGTTTGATACTCCAAAAACCCGTATGCACCGTAGGCTTCGGCCGGCTGAAACGGGGACACTTATAGATGAGGTAGTCAATACAAGTGATATTACGGGAACAATAATTGATCTTGCCCAAAGGGGGTATCTTAAAATCATCGAAACCACGAAGGAACAATTTTTATTGGAAAAACTGCCAAATCCAAAAGACGATGAAACATTGTTGTCATTCGAGGAAATAGTACTTGCCGAATTTTTTAAATCGGCAAATACAGTCAAACTCAAGGATGCAAACCTTTCGTCGTCACTGTCCAGTATTCAGAGCGCTATTTATGATCAAGTGGTTCGTGACGGGTTTTTCCCCAAAAGTCCGCAAAGCATTCGGACGCTCTATGGTGTAGTAGCAGTACTTGCTCTGATAACTGGAAATTTACTCTTAGCTCTCATTTCGTTTACGTTCGGCATGGGTATGCCCAGAAAAACATTTTTAGGAGCGAGTGAAGCTGCGGTCGGAAAATCACTTAAAAATTTTCTGTCTTCCCAGCATGAAAAGCTCGCCTTTCAGGCAAAAAATCAGATGTTTTTTGAGAAATTTTTGCCCTACGCTGTGGCATTTGGTGTTGAAAAAATTTGGGCAGAACGATTCCGTGAGATTCATTTGACGAAGCCCGATTGGTACGAAGGCTCTTATACAAACTCACTCATATTTACTCGATCATTAGGGAGTGGACTGAGCAGATCATTTTCTTATGCAACGACGATTCATTCCTCTTCCGGATTTTCATCGGGTTTCTCCGGTGGTTCATCCGGAGGTGGCGGAGGAGGTGGGGGCGGCGGCAGTTGGTAAACAGCGTAGCTATTGACAGGGCGACAAGACTGTGTATAATCATTGATAGTTTCAAGCCTGAAGGAGGCGGACGTTCATTGTTCGCTTCTTTTTGTCGTTTTCCAGAATTTATTTTTTAATGGCCACTCACCAGACCTCCAATGATCGACAATACTGGGGGAAGACGGACATTCCGCTTCCGCCGCTTGACTTAACGCTGGTTCAGCGGGAATCGTATCAGTGGTTTCTTGAGGAAGGAATTACAGAACTTCTTTCCGAAGTTTCTCCCATAACAGACTTTACCGGTAAAAATTGGGAACTATCATTTGGTGACTATTACTTCGGTAAACCTCGTCTTACTCCGGCGATTGCAAGAGAAAAAGGACTTACCTACGATATGCCGCTTAAAGTGACGGCAACGCTCAACAATAAGCAGACCGGTCATCATGTAACGCAGGAAGTATTTTTAGGCGATATTCCGGCAATGACCGAGCACGGTACGTTTATTATTAACGGCATAGATCGGTGCGTCGTCAATCAGCTCGTCCGAAGTCCGGGTATTTATTTTACGGGCGTCGTCGACCCTTCAACAGGTCGAACGCTCTATAGCGCCGAAATCCGGCCAATGCACGGTAGTTGGCTCGAGTTTATTGTTACGAGAAACGATGTACTCATGGTGCGAATAGATCGGAGACGCAAGTTTGTTGCAAGTACGTTTCTTCGGGCAATCGGTCTATCGACCAATGATCAAATTAGTCAGGCGCTTTCTTTTGTCCCAACGGAAATCCGTGATCGGTATCTCGAGGCAACATTCGCTAAAGATCCAACAACGAGTCAAGCAGAGGCAGTACTGGAGCTTTATAGAAAACTTCGTCCGGGGGAACCGATCGTTATCGAAAATGCTCAGGAACTCCTGCGGACGATGTTTTTTGATTATCGGCGCTACTCTCTTGAAAAAGTTGGGCGATACAAGATGAACAAGAAGCTCGAGATCGACGTTCCCAATGATAAAGAGCATTGGGTGCTTACACGCGAGGATATCATTGGCAGCTTTGGATACCTCATGAATTTGGTACATGGAAAGGGCGATGTCGACGATATCGACCATTTAGGAAACCGCCGGGTGAGGCGTGTCGGAGAACTTGTTGCCACAAGCGCGTTTCGTGTCGGACTCCTTCGTCTCGAGCGCTCTATTCGAGAAAAAATGAGCCTTGCCGGGCCTGCTGCAGAAGACTTAACGGCGACACAACTGGTCAATGCCCGGCCCATCATTGCAGCAGTCAATGATTTTTTTCGTACGAGTCAGCTCTCAACTATTTTAGATCAAACCAATCCATTGGCAGAAATTGACAATTTGAGAAGGCTTACGGTTATGGGTGTGGGGGGTATTTCCCGGGAACGAGCTTCATTTAGTATTCGTGATATCAACGCAAGTCAATATGGGCGAATTTGCCCCATTAGAAGTCCCGAAGGACCAAATATCGGGTTAGTTACCTATATGTCTCTCTATGCCCGAATAGATTCGTATGGATTTTTGGAAACACCATATCGAAGAGTGGAGAAGGTGGAGCGAAATGGTGTAGTGCGCATGCGAGTGACTGAAGAAATTGTGTATATTGATGCTGCCGACGAGCAATATCACTATATTACCCATGCAGGGGTCGGCGTGGATGCTGATGGATTCATCATGGATGAACGCGTACCAGTGCGTTACAAAGGAGATTTTCTCGAGGCAGAGGCAGCAGTTGTTGAATACATAGACGTCATTCCCCGACAGGTTGTGGGCGCTCCAGCTTCACTTATTCCGTTTTTGGCCCATGATGAAGCAAACCGAGCTCTCATGGGAACACATATGCAATGTCAAGCGGTGCCGCTTTTAGTTCCTCAAACTCCAGTAGTCGGAACTGGTATGGAAAAAGAAATTGCAGGAACGATGGGCCGGGTTGTACGAGCAAAAGAGGACGGTATCGTTCGTTTCTCCGATGGCACGCGAGTTGAAATGGATTATCCAAGCGGCCAGGATTCGTATGTGGTAAACAAATTTGTCCGTTCCGCACAATCCACGTGCTACAATCAGCATGCTGTCGTGGGGACCGGTCAAAAAGTCAAAAAGGGCGACGTCATTATTGATGGACCGGCCAGTGAGCACGGTGAACTGGCTCTCGGAGCAAACTTAGTGATTGCGTTTATGAGCTTTGACGGATTGGGCTACGAGGATGCTATCGTCATTTCCGATCGCTTGGTTCGTCAGGATGTCCTTACATCAGTTCATATAGAAGAATATGATGCAAGTGTTGTAGACACTAAACTCGGCCCGGAGGAAACCACGCGGGATATCCCCAACGTCGGAGAGGAGGCACTGCGCAATCTCGATGAACATGGAATCGTCGTGGTCGGTGCTGAAGTTGCCCCGAATGATATTTTAGTCGGTAAGATTGCTCCGAAAGGAGAGACGGAACTGACTGCAGAAGAACGGCTCCTTCGAGCCATTTTTGGAGAAAAAGCCCGGGAAGTTCGAGATACAAGCTTGCGAATGCCGCATGGAGAACGCGGTACGGTAATAGAGGTAAAAATTCTCGATAAGGAAAAAGGTGATGAGCTTGAACCGGGAACAAATCGAAAAATTGTTGTTAAAGTTGCCCAAATGCGGAAAGTCGTTGTTGGAGATAAGCTTGCCGGCAGGCACGGCAACAAAGGGGTTATCAGTAAAATTGTTCCCACGGCAGACATGCCATATCTTCCCGACGGAACGACGGTTGATATTATTATTTCCCCTCTTTCTGTTCTATCTCGTATGAACTTGGGACAATTACTGGAAGCACATTTAGGTGTAGCGGCCGATAAACTCTCTATACGTGTCGCACTTCCCGTGTTTGAACATGTGCAAGAAGACAATATTACGGAAAAACTGAAGGAAGCGAACCTTCCTGTTTCTGGCAAAAGCACGCTTTACGATGGCCGTACAGGTGAGGCATTTGTCGAACCGGTCGTTGTGGGCATCGGGTATATCATGAAGCTGATTCACATGGTGGAAGACAAGACGCATGCCCGTTCCACCGGACCATACTCATTAGTTACGCAGCAACCACTTGGCGGAAAAGCCCAAATGGGAGGCCAACGGTTGGGAGAGATGGAGGTATGGGCTCTTGAGGCACACCGAGCAGCGCATGTACTTCAGGAAATGTTGACGATAAAGTCCGATGATGTCGTTGGTCGTGCAAAGGCATTTGAGGCTATTGTTAAGGGAACTGATATTCCGGCATCTACTGTTCCTGAATCGTTTAAAGTACTCGTCAAAGAACTTCAGGCACTGGGACTCTCTGTTGTTCCTACCGGAGTAGTTACCACTCGTCCTGTGCAGCCCATAAGTGATACAGGATCGACAAAGGAAGAATAATTAAATTCTATGGATAAAAAAGGAATGTTTGCAAATATAGTTGATTTTTCCGGGCTCAAAATCACTCTGGCATCTCCGGATGCTATTAAAGCATGGTCGTACGGAGAAGTCACCAAGCCGGAAACGATCAACTACCGGACGCTGAAACCTGAAAAAGATGGTCTGTTTGACGAACGGATATTTGGTCCGACGAAAGATTGGGAATGTTATTGTGGAAAATACAAACGGATTCGCTATCGCGGTATTGTGTGTGATAAATGTGGCGTGGAAGTAACACAGAGTAAGGTACGGCGAGAACGAATGGGTCATATCAATCTCGCAGCCCCGGTTGCCCACGTATGGTTTTTTAAAGGTGCACCTTCAAAACTCTCTCTTCTCCTTGACATAAGTCCGAGAGCGCTCGAAGAAGTTATCTATTTTGCTCAGTACCTGGTGACGAGCGTTGATGAAGAAAAGAAAAAAGCAGTACTTGGAAAAATTGCCGATGCAGGCAAAAAACGATTAGAAGAAGTCGATAGTCGATTTAAAGACGAAAAAGCTACCAAACACGAAGAATTTCAAAAAGAGCGGGAAGAGACCAAAGATCGCGTGGGAACCGCCGAGGCACGGGAACTCGCACTTTCCGAGATTGCGCTTAAGGAAAAACAGGCGACGAGCGCGCTTAGTGAGAATGCAGATAAAGAAAAGGAGAAGCTCGAGGAAATTACGAAGTCTCTTGAAACAATAGTAAAAAGCGTAAAATTACTTTCTACTATTACGGAAGATGAGTATTTGCGACTGTTTGAGTATGAAGCGGCAGGCTGTTTTCGAGTAGGAATGGGTGCCGAGGCAATCTTGGAGGTGGTCCGCGGATTAGATCTTGATAAACTTGCCGCGACCCTGCGTGAGGAAATTCAAAACACAACCGGACAAAGACACATCAAAGCAACCAAGCGTCTCCGTGTTGTCGATGGGATGAGAAAAGCCGAACTCACCCCGACCTGGATGATTCTCTCGATCTTGCCGGTAATTCCTCCGGATCTTCGACCGATGGTACAGCTTACTGGTGGGAGATTTGCGACAAGCGATCTCAACGATTTATATCGGCGGGTCATTAATAGAAATAACCGCTTAAAGCATTTAATGGATTTGGGAGCACCGGAGATCATTTTACGAAACGAAAAACGTATGCTCCAGGAAGCGGTAGACAGTCTTATAGACACGACGCAACGGCCATCATCGCGGGCAGTTATCCAGCCGCTTCGGTCACTTTCGGATATGCTCCGGGGAAAACAGGGTCGATTCCGACAGAATTTGCTTGGAAAGCGAGTGGATTATTCCGGCCGATCGGTTATCGTCGTCGGTCCTGAACTTAAATTAACACAATGCGGCCTTCCCAAAGAAATGGCTCTCGAGATGTTTAAGCCTTTTGTCCTTCGGGAACTTATCGTTCGGGGTATTGCTCCGAATGTTAAAAACGCGAAAAATGTCCTGGAGCGCCGCACGCCCGAAGTGTTTGATATTCTCGAAGAAATCACCAAGAATCATCCGGTGCTTCTTAATCGTGCTCCAACGCTTCATAAACTTGGCATTCAGGCGTTTTACCCGATTCTTATCGAAGGGGCGGCAATACGCATCCACCCCTGTGTGTGTGCGGGCTACAACGCGGATTTCGATGGTGACCAAATGGCAGTCCATATTCCGCTTGGAGGAGAAAGCCAAAACGAAGCGATTCACCTGATGCTTCCGACGCATAACCTTCTTAAACCTGCCGACGGTTCACCGATTACCGTTCCGAATAAAGAAATGGTACTGGGCTGTTACTTTTTGACGACGGTTGACCCGAAGGCAGAAAAAATTCCCCAAGATCAGCTTAAGGTGTACCCAGATATTGCAAGCGCAATCTATGCAAATCAAATAGGAAAATTGGCACTGCGTCATCCCGTTCGGGTCAAGAGCGACGGAGAATGGCTGGTTACGACCGTAGGCAAGATGTTATTTAACGAAATTTTGCCCAGAGAGCTCCGGTTTATGAATACTCCGGTCAAGGCTGCCACGATAAAAACAATCGTCACGCGCGCGCTTGTCCACTACACAAAAGAAGAAGTCGTTACCCTCATTGATGCAATTAAGACGTTGGGATTCTGGGGAGCTACGCTCTGCGGAGGGCTATCAGTTTCTGTATTTGATTGTGAAATAATTGAGGAAAAACAGGTGCTCGTAACGGAAGCGGAAGAAAAAGTTGCCGATATTGACAACAATTACCAGCAAGGACTCATTACGCTTGAAGAAAAGAAGAGACTCAGTAACGAAGTCTGGATAGAAGCCACCGAACGTATAGCCGATCTGACATGGGCGAAATTGCCGGTCAATAATCCGGTCAAAATGATTATTGAATCGGGAAGCGCACGTGCGTCTAAAGATCAACTCAAGCAGCTGTCTGCAATCAAAGGACTCGTCGTCGACCCTCTGGGAAAGATAGTTGAGCTCCCGACAAAAAGCAATTATCGGGAAGGGTTGCAGATTTTTGAATACGTTACGAGTACGCGAGGGTCGCGAAAAGGACTAACCGATTCGGCGCTCAAAACCGCCGACGCAGGATATCTCACCCGTCGTCTCGTTGATGTTGCTCATGATGCAATTATCAGAGATCTTGACTGCGGTACGGACCAAGGATGGGAAATTGTCAAAGACGAAGAACGTCAAGCGCCATTGTCACTGCGTATTATTGGTCGATACGCCGCCGCAGACGTGATTGAGCCTCGTGGTAAACGGGTTCTTATTCCCAAAGGAGAATTCATTACTGAAGAACTTGCCCGAATTGCAGATGAGCATGGGGTCGAGTCCGTTTTAGTCCGATCGCCCATATCATGTCAGTTGCCTGTTGGACTGTGCATAAAGTGCTATGGCCGCGACTACTCAACCGGTCAAATGGTGGAGACGGGTACGCCCGTCGGAGTCATTGCGGCGCAATCAATCGGTGAGCCGGGAACGCAGCTGACGATGCGTGTTAAGCATGCGGGTGGTATCGTTGGGCTCGATGTTACTCAGGGACTTCCCCGGGTTGAGGAGTTGTTTGAAGTCAGAACTCCCAGAGTGCTTTCGCCGGTATCAGAAATTGCCGGAACAGTTGAGATAACAGAGGGTGATCACGGGCACAAAGTTCGTGTACGAAACACCTTAATGAAACCGGTTGAAGAGCGAGAATATCTCATTCCCTTGACGAGTGAACTGCGGGTAAAGGAAGACGATCTTGTGGGCGCTGGTGATCAATTGGCAAGCGGTGCTTTGGATATAAAAGAGGTCCTCCAAATCAGAGGACTGCGGGGAGCACAAAAATACCTCATTACCGAAATACAAAAAGTGTATGAATCTCAGGGTATCGGCATTTCTGATAAGCATTTTGAGGTAATTACCCGAAAGATGAGTGAAAAAGTTCGCATCGATACTGCAGGAGACACGAACCTGCTTCCGGGTGAACTCGTTGACCGGACGCGTTTTGGGGATGAAAACGCCCGGGTTCTGGCTCAAGGGGGAGAGCCGGCAACAGCCCAAATCGTCGTCTTAGGTATTACGCGTGCGTCGCTTTATACGGAATCATGGCTCTCGGCTGCATCGTTTCAAGAGACCACCAATGTTCTCACCGACGCAGCCCTTGCGGCAAAAGAAGATAAGTTGCTGGGCCTCAAAGAAAACGTTATAATCGGCCGACTTATACCTGTCGATCGCGACAGAGCAGTGATAGCAAGTTAATTATGCCTACTATCAATCAACTTATTCGAAAAGGGAGAAGAAGCAAGTCCAAAAAAATTAAGGCCACTGCGCTTCGCAAGTTTTTTAATGCGAAAATCCGTGTGACCAAGCAAATGCCAGCTCCGTTTAAGCGGGGAGTGGTGACGCTGGTTAAAACCATGACACCAAAAAAACCAAACTCGGCTCTTCGAAAGGTCGCCCGCGTGAGGCTTTCAAATAAGCAGGAAGTGACTGCCTATATTCCCGGTATCGGACACGAGATAACCGAACACGCCATCGTTCTTGTGCGTGGTGGACGAGTACCGGATTTGCCCGGAGTCAAATATCACATTGTGCGTGGAAAGTTTGACGCAAGCGGTGTTGCCAATCGCAGACAGGGGCGGAGTCGTTATGGTGCCAAAGCTGGTGGTCCGGGTCCAGCGGCCGCCGCGGCAAATTAACTATGAGAGGAAAACGAGTCAAAAAGATAGTAGCCCAACCGGATCCAATCTATGGAAACCGTCAGCTTGCGCGATTTATCAATCGCGTCATGAGGAGCGGCAAAAAAAGTGTCGCACAACGCGTCGTGTATCGGGCGCTTGATATTATTAGAGAAAAAGGTGAAGATCCCCTTAAAATTTTTGAAACAGCGACGGCAAATGTTGGGCCGAAAATGGAAGTACGGGCCCGACGCGTGGGTGGTGCATCCTATCAGGTGCCGTCTGAAGTCCGGGGGGACCGACGTGTTTCGCTTGCCATCAGGTGGTTGGTAACGTTTGCCGATAAGCGCTCAAGCAAAGAGTTTAAAAGCTACGCCGATAAACTCGCGGCTGAACTGTTGGATGCTTCCAAAGGTCAAGGGGAAGCCATTAAACGACGTGATACCATTCAGCGTATGGCAGAAGCAAATCGGGCAT
>MFJJ01000059.1:447-25023 GCA_001780895.1 Candidatus Gottesmanbacteria bacterium RIFCSPHIGHO2_01_FULL_46_14 | reverse complement strand
ATAGCGGCGTGCCTTTCAGCATTGCCAATTGATTGACCCATGAAATACTCGCCAAGTACTGCATAATTGTCATCGGTAAGATTTTTGCACTCAAGCTGTTTTGCTTGAAGCTTATCCCAAACCTCTTTTCCTTCAGCTTCTTCGCGGGCTGTGTGGTCATCAGAGGTCACGGATGATGGTGAGCTAGTCCAGTTACCCATCATTCCTTGAGCAAAAGCTGAAGATGGGGTTAGCAACAAAGTAAATGAAAGAATTGTAATCAGTAACACTTTTTTCATAGTTTACTCACTTTCAAAAGGTAAGGACTTTATCGCTTTCGGCAACCAAACGATACAAGTCTTCAATGCTACCCTCAGGGCACTCTTTAGTGCTACCTTGTTTTCTGATTGTCAGACAAGTACCACAGGCGATAATCTGTGCCTTGTCAGACGACAAAAACCTTTCAACTTGTTCTTTGATGTTAAACTTGGGAGAACTTGCCAGTTGGTACTCCACGCCCTCGCTGACAAGAAAAATAGATACAGTATCACCTTTGGATAAGGCTAAGTTTGCTAATCTAAAAGCGTTCCAGTTGGTTTCAGCATTATTAGTTGAAAGAATTGTCCCAAGTTTCATAATGATATTGTATCAAATCTATAAGAATAACCCTATAACCTTAGGTTCTAAAATCACTTAAAATTTAAATGAGGAGGGGCTGAGTGGATTATCCTGCCGAGTGCGTTACGTTCAACGATTATTCTCTCTTTTCTAGGGTTAGGAGGCTTAAAACTGAAGTGAAATTCTAAATATTGGTTTTTCCGTTGATTGTGCCAACCTTAAGATTAAACCCCATATTTACAGAATTATACAACTAATGAATTTGATTAACTAAATAATCCAATTCAGAATATAACCCATGATGATTATTCCGATAATGGTTATTCCGAAAAACATTCCCAAAAGTTGCCACTTCATAACCTTTTTAAGTATCATGCCTTCTGGAATTGAAACTGTTACGATAGCGGTCATAAACGCTAACGCTGTCCCTATTGGGACTCCCTTACCCACTAATGCCTCCATCACTGGAATTACGCTTACCGAATTTGCGTATAGCGGACTTCCCAAGAGGGTTGCAAGCGGCACAGCCCACCACTCCCTTGTAGACAGATACTTTTCAACCATACTTGAAGGTACAAATCCATGAATTAGAGCGCCAATCCCTACTCCAAGAACCACATAAGGAAATACCTGTTTTGTTATGGCGATTCACGATTCATTGACAAAGTCCATTCTTTCTGGTAATGTATACGTACTAAACATGGGGAAGATTCTATATGAGTCTCCCCATTTTTATTTG
This sequence comes from Candidatus Gottesmanbacteria bacterium RIFCSPHIGHO2_01_FULL_46_14, assembly GCA_001780895.1. Lineage (GTDB taxonomy): Bacteria > Patescibacteriota > Microgenomatia > UBA10105 > UBA927 > 2-01-FULL-46-14-A. The sequence goes on along the minus strand of MFJJ01000059.1, from coordinate 23,687 downwards.
CTCTTCTCTTTCATCTGTAATAGCATCTTAAGGTACTCAAAGTCAGTAAATCTTGCCCCGGCGAATTGACGGATTTCCCTGGCGGTCCGCTTGCCTCGAGCTAAGACAAGCACGTCCTTGCCGATGTGCCGAAGATATTTTAGTACCGGCAGAAAATCCCCGTCACCGGATAGAATAAGAACGCGGTCAAAACGGTCTTTTTCTTTCATGAGATAAAACGCCATATCCACATCGCAGTTTGCTTTGCGATGAGTCGATCCGTCTGGCTGAACATATAACTTGACCGGTTTCATAACGAGTTGATATCCAAACGTTTGGAGTTTGATATAAAATTTAGTGCGTTGCACATGTCGCGACAGAAGAATCAATCTGGCCTCGTCAAACTTTTTTGCGTTTGTTTTAATGTACCTCGATAAATATTTTGATACTTTTTCAACGGAAACAGAATCATTGGTTATATAATCGTAGGGATAGTCGTGTATTTCCACGCCTCCGAAATAAAATACTTTCTTGGCTTGATACCGTTTTTTCAAATATAACAATAATTTACGATAATCAATTTTCCAACCGAGACTCTTTTCCCCACCATAAAATAAATTCGCCGCATCAACAAATACGAAGGTTTTCATATCTTTAGGTTCATGGAGCGATTGTACCATAGCGGCTGTGCTACACTAGAAATCAATGGAAAAGTATTTTAAGGGACTTTCCAAAAATACATTTCTTCTGGCATTTGCTTCGCTGTTTGCCGATATTTCCACGGAAATGCTCTATCCCGTCCTCCCGGTTTTTTTAACACAAAATCTACAAGCCGGCGGGAGCATCGTTGGACTTATCGAGGGCATTGCACAAGCCACGCAAAATATCATCCAGGGATTCTCCGGATGGCTTTCCGATAAGCTTCAAAAACGAAAGTCTATTGCATTGATCGGATATCTTTTGGCCGCAATCTCAAAACCGTTCATCGGACTCGCATCATCCTGGCAGGGTGTATTAGGAGCGCGTTTTATGGATCGACTGAGCTCCGGTATACGATCTGCTCCCAGAGATGCATTAATAGCCGGATCTGCCACGGAGAACAACCGGGGCAAAGCGTTTGGTCTCGAAGGTATCGGAGATAACTTAGGTGCTTTTTTGGGGCCACTGCTTGCCATATTCCTCTTATTTTCGCTCCATGTTGATATCCGTTCTATTTTTTATCTCGCCCTCATTCCCGGTCTTTTGGCGGTCTTTGCCCTTCTTCTCGTTAAAGAACATCCAGTTGCAGTTGAGGCAAAAGTTAAACTTGTTAGCCCTATTGGTCGCTTTCCCAGAGAATATTGGAACTATCTCGTCGTTACTGCAGTCTTTGGTCTCGGAAACTCCAGCAATGCATTCTTAATACTCCAAACGAAAAATATTGGCGTATCTCTCGAAGGAACGATATTCATTTATGCGATTTTCAACCTCATAGCCGCGCTCATATCATACCCTTCGGGATTTTTATCCGATACGTTCGGTCGGAAAAACATCCTTCTGGCTTCTTTTGGCATCTACCTCGTAACATATCTCGGATTTGCCTATAGTCAAAATATCTGGCTTATCGCATTCTTGTTTGCTCTGTACGGAGTGTTTCAGGGAACCTACCGTTCTGTAGGAAAGGCATTTGCCAGTGACTTTGTCCCGCAAAGACTTCGGGCAAGCAGTATAGGCTGGTACTCAACGGCCGTCGGACTTTCGGGACTCGTTGCCAGTATCGTTGCCGGGCAATTGTGGGACCATGTCAGTCACCCGGCTGTATTTGTTTTTGGTGCACTGAGCGCGATAGCAGGAATTCTGACACTTCTTTTCCTGGTACCAACAAAAATAATACCCACACAGAACTAGACAGTGTTGAGTAAATCCTTCGTTCGTTTTATACTGATTAAAGTGTAAGGTGGATTACACATTTTCATATAAAAGGAGGTGACTTAGATGAACAAAAAAACAATGATGATCGTCGTTGCCGTCGTGGTAGTTCTGGGCGTTGTCTATCTGTGGAAGCAATCAATGACCAGCTCGTACACGGCTCCAGTATCGACGATAACATACTCGTCAAAAAACAGCCCTGCGGTGACGTCTGATCTCTACATGACAAAGACCAATGCCGCAAACGGAACATATCTAACCGATCCTAAAGGCACGAGTCTGTATACCTATACCAAGGATACAGCCGGTGTCAGCAACTGTTCTGGACAATGTCTTGCCAACTGGCCGGCATTTACGACACCATCTGTGCCTGCATCACTACCGGATAATATGGGCACGATCACGCGGGACGACGGAACAATCCAGTTTACGTGGAAAGGGATGCCTTTATATTTTTACGTCAAAGATCAGGCACCGGGAGACGTGACTGGCGAGGGCGTCGGCGGAGTTTGGTATTTGGCCAAATGATACTCTCTTTAGAGTTTTCTTAATTGGCACTTGCTTGGACGAGGGCTAAGCGATTTGGCTCCTTCGTTCAGAACGTTGTGATGCTCCATACAATTTCAAGGCTTAGCCTTGAAATTGACGATATGATCATCAAGTCTCCATCCCGGCTCTGAATACGTCAAAAACCACGCCTCATTCCCTTCTGCATAATGAACTTCGCCAGGTTTAATGGTCATTTTTTCCCCTTCTTGTAACATAAATTTCTTTCCGTTCGTATACACAATCAATTGGCCTTTTATAGCCTCATAAACTTCCGTTGATTTTTTGTGAACGTGAGATTTGGATTTTCCAACGACTGCTAGTGCAATGCTTCTCTCTGCATGGTCGGCAGTAGGATCTATTTCACAAATGATCTCAGTTGGATCCTCTTCGGGATCAAGAATTATTGTTTTCCCCGGATACTTCTTCTTTATTTCTTCAATAATATTGCCTGTATTCATGCGTTATAGAAAATTATCGAAACAAGGAAAATTTGCCCGTAAATTCGCGAAGGTTTGGCGTTGGGCCGAACATGACGATTCCGTAATACTCGAGATCCGCTTCGGCCGATGCTACAGTCGCCTCGACTTGTTCTCTGGACGAACCGACCGTCATTGTGCTCGTAAAATCCGTATACGGTATGCTTCTGGCGATTGCTTCTTTTCGCACCGTCCGAATTTGGTTGGAATTATCGGCAGACAACACGATAAATGGAAAATGGGAAATTCCGGGGTGTGATCCACTATCTTTATCTTTGTATTCCAAAAATGCCATCTCCTCGCTCTTGCCTACTTTTCCGGAGAGCCCCGCCGTCATATGCCCCAAGGCATTCATGAGCCGCCCATGCTCAATCTTCTTATTGAGCAAAGCAATGAATCTGTGTCCTCTCTCATCCGGCATCGTGTCCCAATCAATGCTCATGGCGCAATTGTAGCAAAAACTAGACTATCGTACGAAGGGCAATCAAAGTACTGGGGTCGCGGGCGAGACGTCCGGCTTCGTCGATAGATTTCCAGCCAATTTCGCTAAATTCTTTGGCAAGTAATTCTTTTTTTGGATGAAAGGATGCTTGGCTTGCCGCAACGAAATACCAAATATCATAATGCCACTGGCAAATTTGTATTTGGGGTTTTTCAATCTTTGTCAACGTTAAGAGCGAAGGCTTCGGGACAGGAAGAGTCATCCCCCATTCTTCACCCATTTCTCTTTTTATTGCTTCCATGGGCGTTTCTCCTTTGTCCATGTGACCGCCATTAAACAGCCACAGTCTCGACTTTTTGTGAAACCCGATAAAAACCTTTTGTGATTTTGGATCAAACGCGGAAAAATAGACACAAAAATGCGAGGTCGGATTTTCATCCCTCGTGAGCTTACCCTCAAGAAGACGTTTTTCAAATACCCGTCTTGACGTGATGGATATGTTAACTCCGAAAACGATTCTTTGGAGTTGTTTTTGAACGTGATCGAGCATTTTATGCTAAGGACTGATCAATCCATTTGAAAAATTCGGGGTTTGCATCCAGAGGGATGCGCCAGATCATCGAAACTTCTTCGGGAGAAATTCGTCTAACCTCGTTTTCCAAATCCCGATACTTTTTCTCTATCGTAAATAGCGAAATATTGTAGTAATCAACACTCGCAATTTTGCCTTTCCACCAAAATCTCGACGGCCCATGGGTAATCATCCCGCCGCTTGCAAGTTTTTTCCCCACAATCACTTCGACAATATCGTTTGCCTGAGTCTGGTTTTCCGCGCTGACAAATACTTGATAATACATAGTCACGCTTCTTCTCCCCGTTATCATGTTCTAGAACATGATAACAGAAGCTACATCAACCCCAAAACCACGCCCATGCCTAAAAGTGAGACGAGTTGGTAGCCGGTGTCGATCCCGAATAGCTTCCAGATCCAAAACGCCGTTGCCACCCCACCCATTCCAGAAAATGCCATGACGCGCGCCAGGACATAGGCCATAACGAGACTCACGGCAAAACTGATGCTATACAAAGGCCCCATTTCTTTTTGAGCTTTTTTCAAAGCATCCGTACTCATTCCCCGTTCGCGAGTCCATGGTTTGCCCAACACCATGGGGCTATACCACAAAAACCCCAATACCATCGACACAACGCCCGCTATCAATACTGCCAAATAATTAATTTCAACATTCATATTCGATTCATCTCCTATCGACTATAATACTCTCATTCTACTATGGAATCTTTTACTTCGGCACAAGCATATCTTGAACGGCATTTTTCTTCGGGCAAGACATATTCGCTTGAGCGCATACGATCACTTCTGTCTGACCTCAAATCACCGCACTTGGCGGTACCAACAATCCATGTAGGCGGAACGGCCGGCAAAGGATCAACGTCATTTCTCATCGCCTCCATTCTCGAGCACGCGGGTTATCGCGTCGGTCTCTATACATCTCCCCATCTTATTTCCATAACTGAACGCATTACGATAGATCGTACGCCCATTACGGAATCTGCCTTTGTTGCTATTTTGGAATCCATAAAATCGGCAATACCCCAGGGGGCAACGTATTTTGAAATTATTACTGCGATGACGTTTGCATATTTTGCAAGGGAACATGTCGATGTTGCCATTGTCGAAGTGGGCGTCGGAGGGAAATTGGACTGTACTAACGTTGTCGACCCGCGCGTTTCCGTCATAACAAACGTCGGATTAGACCATACGGAAATATTGGGCGAAACGATCGAAGATATCTCCCGGGATAAACGCGAAATTATTAAGCCTAAAAAACCAGTCATATCCGGTGTCACGCAGCCACAGATACGGGATCTCATCATCGAAAAAGCCGCTTCGGTTGATGCGCCGCTCTTTTTGGCAGGTCGTGATTTTCACATCAAAAATCTCACCATTGGGAGACCGATTGTTTTTGATTATGTTTCCCCAGAAAAAACCTTATCAAACCTCGAACTCTCTCTTCTTGGCCGTCACCAGGTAGTCAATGCTGCGGTGGCAATCACCGCCGTTTTTCAGAGTGGCTTCATAGTTACCGCCGACGCAATCCGAAAGGCACTATCAACGGCATCCTACCCCGGGAGAATGGAGGTTATGGGCAACATTATTATCGACGGCGCACATAATCCCATGAAAATACAGGCATTATCCAATGCACTCACCGATCATTTTCCTGGGGTCCAATTTGAAACACTCTTTGCTGTCAAAGGAGATAAAAACGCATTCGACATGGTTCGGACGTTGGCACCGTTTGTTTCTCACTGGTACCTCACGACGCTTGAAGCATTAACGGACTGGGGAAAGGGGCAGATGCTACCGGTAAACGCCTTGGAAAAAACTATAAAAGAAGCAGATCCCGGAAAGCCGGTGTCAGTAGTCGAGAAACCTGAAGAGTTTCTACAAAATCCTCCACCACCGACATTAATAACCGGATCACTTTATTTAGTGGGGGCTGTTGAGAAGTGGATTTCGGGTTCAAGAACATAAAACACTGACGGATACTCCAGGTCTTGCTGGGGCTCTTCGGAAACAACGTGAGAAAATCGCGAGTAGTCCGGAAAAAACGTATCGGCATCAGGTGCTTCCAGGTCAACGACAGTAAGATACAGACGATCGGCAAGATTCATAGCCTGTTTGAATATCGATCCTCCGCCAATAATAAATATTTCTTCACTTCCTGGCGATGTTTTTGCCAATACTATGGCTTCATCAAGTGACTTTACTGAATTGGGGAATTCGTGAGAAGAAACAATGATATTGGTTCTATCGGGTAGCGGATGGCCGATAGACTCGAAGGTTTTCCTGCCCATAATCACAGGGTGACCCGTTGTGATAGTGCGAAACCTTGGAAGATCACCGGGTATATGCCAGAGGAGTTTATTGTCCTTGCCTAATTCCCGATTCTTACCGATAACAGCAATCAGAGAAAGCATAATTAAGAATCTGTTTTCTGTCATTCCGGGCTTGACCCGGAATCCAGTGTTTTCCCGTCTGGATCCCCCGATGCATCGGGGGATGACAACACTAAAAACCTCCAACCACGGTAATATCTCCCTTTATCGGAGGATAGGGATCGTAGTTTTCAAGGGTAAAATCTTCAAAGACAAAATCGTCGATGTTTTTCTTCTTTGGATTAATCTTCATGGTCGGAAACGGTCGCGGCTTGCGTGTCAGCTGCTCCTTGCACTGATCGAAATGATTCTCGTAAATATGGACGTCGCCGAATACATGGACAAATTCGCCGGGTTTGTAGCCGGTGACTTGAGCAATAATCATGGTTAAGAGTGCATAGGAGGCAATGTTAAACGGGACGCCCAAAAATAAATCAGCGCTTCGCTGATAGAGAAGGAGGGACAATTTATCATCGGTAATATTGATATGAAACATGGTATGGCAAGGCGCGATGACCATTGAAGCTGCGTGACTGCCGCTCATCTCGTATATACATCCGGCGTTCCAGGCGGAAATGACGAAATGTTTCTTCATGGGATATTTTTTTATCTTCTCTATCGCCCACCCTAATTGATCCACGGTTTTTTTATGATCTACGGGCCAACGACGCCACTGCACTCCATACACCGGTCCAAGTTCTCCCCATTGCTTAAGAAATGCTTTATCCGATTGAGCTTTTTCCATAAACGCCTCTAACGTCATTGCCCTGGCTTTGCCATCAGCAACAGCCCATTCATACTTCTTGTACGCCCACTCATCCCATATATGGACATTGTTATCAACGAGATATTTAATATTGCTGCTTCCCGATAAAAACCAGAGAAGCTCATGAATCACACCGCGGCTAAATACTTTTTTTGTGGTTAAGAGAGGAAAACCTTGGGAGAGATCGTACCGACACATCCTGCCAAACACACTCTTGAGTTTGACGCCAGTTGAGTGACTCACCTTCCACGTCCCGTGGTCCATAATGTCGCCCATTAAGTCGAGATATTGGTATTCAGGGTGTGAGTGTTTCATGTTGTTTTTTTGTCATTCCGGACTTGATCCGGAATCCATGTTTTATCCTGACTGGATCCCGGCTCTTCGGCCGGGATGACAATACCGGCTTCGGTTATGACGATATCCATCGGTATATCATATTTTTTGTGAGGGAGTCTAGGAACAATTTGAAAACTATACGCGAGACCTATTTTTATTGCCTTCACTCCAGTAAGTAATCGATCATAATATCCCTTTCCCCACCCCAATCGATACCCTTTTGGGTCAAACGCAATGCCAGGAACGATAAACAGATCAACGTCGGTAATATGCGTCTCCTCATGTCGTTTTTCGGGAACAATGATACTTTTTTGTTGTTGTAATGATGTAGAGATAAGTGATCTGGTATCAACTTCTTGAAGAAGTGATACATAGATACAGATTGTTTTTGCTCTTCGCCACTCGGGTCGATCGAGGAGATTGTTATGGATCGCTTGATCCAATCGCTGTTTTTCTGACGGGGAAATAGTCTTTCGGCGCGCAATCATCTGCCGCCGTATCATATTTTTCGTCATTGTTCTTCGATCTTGAGGACGACTTTACCCCTCGGATGGCCGGTTTGGAGGTGGCTGAAGGCTTCTCTAACTTGATTTATGGAAAATACCGTATCGACATGGACTTTTATGTTTCCGTTATCGACAAGCTGAGTCAGTCTCGTGAGATGCATAGTATCTATTGTTGACTGCTGACGAATAGTTTCTACACCGTATGTTTTAGCCAGTACTTCGTTGACTTGACTAACGAGTAAAACGAGAACTCCACTGCGCTTCAATACTTTGTATGATTTATCCGCTACCTGTCCCCCCACCGTATCTAGTACGGCATCAAAATCCTTGAGCATTTCTTCAAACGCTTGCGTTTTGTAGTTAATGACCTCATCAGCACCCAATCCTTTAACAAAATCCGCATCATCAGCGTTTACCGTCGTAGCTACGTAGGCACCGATAGATTTGGCAAACTGAATAGCAATATTACCAACACCACCAGCGCCACCGTGAATGAGAATCTTTTGATTTTTTTGAAGATCAATACGATCTTTTATCGCCTCTATGGCGGTGAGTCCTGCAACAGGTAAGCCGGCAGCTTCTATGAAATTCAGCTTCTTTGGTTTGGATGCAATTTTCCCCACAGCGGCGCATGCATATTGGGCAAATGCGCCTGACCCACCGCTTAACACTATTGCCGATCCATAGACTTCTTCGCCCGTTTGCGTCACAACTCCTGCAAAATCACCTCCAAAGGTGACTGGGAATTTTAGAGGAATCATGGTCTGGTATGCGCCTGAAAGAACTTTTATATCAAAGGGGTTGATGCCAGCAGCATGGACTTCAACCAAAACGTGGCCTGTTTGGGGAATTGGCGGTGGGACATTATCACGAATCTCTAAAACTTCCGACCCGCCATATCCACTAATCTGCACTGCTCTCATAGCCTTCATTATAACAGACACTCCAATTCATGAAGAAGTACTTGTTATCATGTTCTAGAACATGATAACAGAGGTCATCAAAAAAATCTGTGTTTCCCTCATGACGCCGAAAGCATGGTTGTAAGCACGTGTTTCAATGCCTCAATCCCTTTCGTATCGTGTATGGATGAACTATATACCGTTTTCCCAAGCTTTTGAAAAAGCTTTATCTGGTGTTGCAGGCCTTTCTCATCAACTACATCTGCTTTTGTTAAAAGAATAATTTCCGGTTTTTTTAGTAACTCCGGGTTATATGTCTCAAACTCCCGACGGATGGTCTCATAAGCTTTTTTTGGATCCTCGCTCGTTATATCTATACAGTGAACGAGAACTTTTGTTTTTTCTATGTGTTTGAGAAATGTCGTACCCAGTCCCCGACCGGTCGACGCACCCTCAATGATACCGGGCACGTCTGCAATGGCGTACGTGCCGAGCATTCCGACCGTCGGTTCGAGCGTCGTAAACGGGTAATTGCCGATTTTTGGTGTCGCTTGGGTCAGTACTGCCAACAGACTGCTTTTGCCGGCATTGGGCAGTCCAACGATACCCACTTGGGCAATAAACCGGAGATCGAGCAATAAATGACGCTCTTGGCCTTTGCCACCCTTTTGGGCATACCGCGGGGTTTGGTTTTGCGCTGACTTAAACGCAACGTTGCCGAGCCCTCCTATGCCTCCCTGTGCAATCAGAATCGGAGTAGTCGTATCTCCGATTTCTATGATGGCTCCGCTATCGAGATCAGTAATTTTTGTTCCCCAAGGAACTGTTGTCGTTACATGAACTGCATTTTTGCCAAAAAGCTTTTTCCCGCGGCCGTCGACACCACCCTCGGCTATAATTTTCTTCTTGTAGCGAAACTCTGATAGATCGGTGATATTGTGAGAGCCTTGGATATAAACATTGCCTCCGTTGCCACCGTTGCCACCGTCCGGTCCGCCTTTTGAGGTCATTGCGTTACGAAGAAGTGATGCTGACCCATCGCCGCCATCACCGGCTTTAACGAGAATTGTGACAGAATCGACCAGCATTACCAATCGCGTCCACCGGACGAGTCACCGCGGTTGCCTTGTCCACCACCGCCATAGCCGCCACCGGTGCGTGGCTGCATTGGGCGAGCTTCATTGACTGCTAGTACTCTTCCGTCAAGCTCTTTTCCGTTCCACATCTCCGTGGCTTTTTTGGCTTCTTCCGGAGAGGACATTTCGACAAATCCAAATCCTTTGGATCTGCCCGTCATCCGATCCATGATGACTTTGGCTGATACGACGGTACCCGCCTGCGCGAAGGCATCAGAAAGCATCTGATCAGTAACGTTGTAAGAAAGACTTCCGACGAATAACTTTGTTGCCATTACTGTGACTATACCACGTATACTCCCAAATACCAACAGGCAATACACTTACTCTTGGCGAATTTCATTTTTGTGCTATACTACGTATGTGCATAAGCGCCTTTTAGTAAGCGGGTTCCTCTATCACGCCAAGACTGAACAAATTCTCTTGCATCAGATTGCCCCGCATTGGAGTATGTTTGGCGGTATAAGCCAAAACGGCGAAAGCGCCCAGGAAGTATTTACACGCATCATGCAAGAACTCATCAACGTAAAACTACAGGCCAAACACATCTATCCGGTGTATGATTATTTTTCTGAGAGTGCTCATAAAGTTCATTATATTTTCTATGCCGAAATAAAAAGCATGCCCACCTTCCCAATGGAAAGCGCATCCATACTGTCCTGGTTCACGTTCAAACAAACCATAAAACTTGCCGTACGGGAAGAAACCAAACATGACATTATTATTTCCGAACGGGTCATTAAAGCGCAGGCAAGAACCAACGCACTTACTGCTTAACACCGACGAAGTCTATTTTGGGGAATACCTTACGAACTTCAGCCCAAAACTTTTCAGATAGTTGCTCCGTAAATTTACTATATTGCCCTTTTCCCATCTGGTTACATAATTTGCGGTCATAGTCACGGATGATATCCATAATTTCTCCTCCATACTGATTAAATAGTTTCTGCCACTGTTTGGGATTAAGAGTATATTCGCGATGAATATCAGAAAAGTTATCAAACAACTCCTTCTGCTCACTCATCATCCGATCAACCATCTGTCTGTATTTGGTCATGAGGCCGGCTCCGGAGGAAGGAATTCTTCGCCGCCGGTAGGCTTGCTATTGGCATTGCCTTTGAGCCATTCGACGTACAAACACCCCGTGGCTTTCCGTGCCTGCGAATCCCATCCGGAGGTGGAACACTTTTTCATCCGCTTCCCGTTCGCGGTCGTATAAAGAACCAGAGGATTGCCGCATTCGGGACATTTTTCATCGAGTTTTTCCGTCGTCCCGTTGATCCACTCCACGTAATCGCATCCTGTAGCCTTTCTTGCTTCCTTGTCCCACCCGCCGGTACTGCATTTTTTCATTTTCTTGCCAAACCGGGTCACCTGCAATACGAGTGGGTTTCCGCATTTGGGACATTTTTCATCGAGGGTTTGGGGCTCTGCTTGTATCCACTTGACGTAGTCGCACCCCTCATTTTTTCTGGTTTCTTTGTTCCAGCTGCCTCTTGAACACCGTTGGAGCTTTCGCCCTGTCGGAGTTTCTGTAATCGGCCCTAACTCCGATCCGCATTTTGGGCATTTCTCGTTTTCGTCCATAGTTATGTTTTTGGCTTTGATTGGCGCTCTCTGATTTTCTCCAGTGAATACATAATCCGCTCATGAAGATTTATGTGTTTCACCCGCGCAAACCGAAGGATTGAAACAAGTATATCACCAAGTTCCTGTTGATATGTTTCGTCTTCCTGGGCAGCCAGATTGGTCTTTTTACGGCCGTGCTCGGCTAGATATGCTCTGGCCATTTCTCCGATCTCCTCAACTAACGTAAGAATAAGAATGGAGCCAAACTCTTTCGAGTTTCTGGATCCCTTATCAACATCACTTAAGATATTGAAATATTCGCGAAACGGAGACTTATGATAGGTAATTTTATTTCTCTTATCCATAGAGAGCTGCATTCGGTAGACCTATTGTATCAATATCGTTTACTTTTTTCAGTGATTCCTCAACAAAACGCAACCAACATGTTAATTGGTAAATTTGAACGTCGAGAGGATTTGGTCAAATAACAAACCATATTGATAATTATACGGTTCCTTATCTATGAGTGTTGGTTGCAACCATATCTCTGAATTTCCCAAATTTTCCTTATTAGAACAAGCTTCTCCAGAATACACTCCAGTGAAATATCTCTTATAAAAAGTTGTTCCAGATAAAGTGATGTTCTGCTTAGAAATTTCTTGCATGCACTCATTCATAAATGCGTTTGCCACGGACACGGATAAGTGGAATTTGTCATTTTTTAGGTTAGCTGTTGTAATGCTCTTTCCCCATCCTTCCGAAGTAGTATTTTGATCAACTGTCCAACCAGAAGGATACTTGAAAGAAACCTTCTTATCATCAGTAATAAATGTTTTCCAGTTGGCGGTGGGGGCGGCTGTTTCGGTGGGAAGTGCAGTAGAAGTAGAAATTGGTTGAACAAATCTTTGGCCATCGGCAGTGACACAGGTTGCCGGATAACTTTCTTGTATAATGCTATTAGGTAACGAAGCGCACTCTTCATACGTTTTTGCCATCATACGTTGTGAAGGCAACCAGCCTTGGTCGCGGGCGGTGAGATATAATCCCCAACTGGAACCAAGAAGAAGAACAAGAAATAGAACCCATAAAAGGAAATTGTTTTTCTTTGGCTGAGGAGGAACGGGAGGAATCAGCTGATCCAGTTGTGCTGGTTGAAGTTCTTGATCCATATATTTATTCTACACTATTTCAAAAGATTCAATCCCTTCGCGTCGAGTTGGGAAACGACCCGTTTACCTGTTCGTTTTTCCAACGTTCGCCTTGCGGAACCAGCAATCGACCCACCCTGCTTGGCAACCGTTCTGTTTTCGGCGAATGTTTTCGGTTCAACGTTTTTGGAAATCTCTGTGGTCGATGCTTCAGCAAGCATATTCAAAACCAATTCCAGATTCGTCATGTTATCCCTAAGATTTTCTTTCTTGAGTCTCTTGTATTTCTTGTACTCGCGGGTTTTCAGACCCGCCCAGGCGAACGTAATTTCATCAGTGAGCGCGCCGAATTCGTTGCTTGTCTTTACACCTCGAGTTTCCCACTCATCGATTAACTCCTTTCGAATTTCGATACTTTTCAAGCGTTGACTGACCCACTCTTTTGAGTAGCCCCGCTTGAGATAAAAATGCATCGCTCGCTGGATTGCAATTTCAGGGTCTGCCGCTTCTTCAATCCGTTCATAACCGACTTTGGCTAACCACAACTTGAATGGCTCTGCATTTGGAGAAGGAATGGATTGAATGATGCGAAGCATGGTTTCGGTATCAGCTGCGTCAGTGAGATAGAATTTCCCGTCAGAAGCTTGCATTTTCAGTTGGTGACATTTTGTCACCACCTCACTTCCTTCTTTCCGCAACCGTTCGGCAAGTTTATTCCAATATTTTCTCGCTCTCGTAAAATCAATTTGACTGCTTAGCGCAGCCACGACATCAACCACCGAAAACCACCACTTTTCGTTTTCCTCGTCCCAATAACGGCGGATTTTCTTGCCTTCAAAAACTGCAATCTTCCGTTGGAGAGACCTTCTCATAAGACTAGTATACATCTACTTGACGCATCGCCTCGATTGACAACGGATGAGCAGTTTATTCAACAATAAGGTTTCCCTTCATCCCCATCGCGCGGTGGTTGCCGACGCTGCAGTAGAACTCGAATATCCCTGCTTTATCAGGCGTAAATTCTACCGATGTCGTTTGTCCATCGCCTACGCGGGTTGTTTTCGCGTTGAATTCGTCCAGGACGAAATCGTGCATACCGCCTTTAGTCGTCAGGACAATCTTGACCGGCTGGCCGACTTTGACGCGAATCTCGTTTGGTTTGTAGTAAAAACTTCCGCCTTCAACCTCGATTGTTGCTGGTGCTGACTCTTGAGTTACACCTTCAACTGCCGGCGTAGCTCGCGTGTTATTCCCACGCATCAGGAAAAATCCAACGCTCCCAAATGCGACCAAAACGATAACCGCCATCACAATCATCGGCATCATGCTCTTCTTGACCTCTTGCGCTTGAGTATTATTGACTTCTTCCATTCTGTCCACCTCCCCTCATCATAATTTGCCCTCCGATTTGGATAGACTGGGCAGTAACACTTCCATCGCTATTGGTCGTTCCAAATACTACAATGTTTTCTCCTGTCTTCAAATCCTCCTTTGCCCCAACACTTGCTTTATTGATTTGTGCGCTATCGGACAAAAGTACTATCTTACTACTTCCGTCTTGTAGTTTAACAGTGACAGATTTATCGTCACTGCCAATGATTTCACCGGAAACCGGGCGAAAACTTTGACCATTTCCTGTCTGCCGCATAAATGCCGGTCGTTTGTTTTGTTGATATTTCAAGCCAGCAAAGAAACCGCCGAAACCCGCGACAGCGGCGACAAGAATCGTTACTATTATTGCATTCTTTTTCATATACTCACCTCCTATTCATACCTCAAGGCCTCAATAGGCTGTAAATCTGATGCTTTTTTGGCAGGATACCAACCAAAAAGAATACCTATTCCTCCGGATACGACAATAGCGAGTACGATCGCTCGCAGGGAAATGACGGATGGCAAATTGATGGCGCGTGCAATGATAAGCGAGGCGATAACGCCAATTATCATACCGATGAGTCCCCCAACCAATGTAAGAATTACGGCTTCGATGAGAAATTGGGCAATAATCGTTTTCTTTTTTGCCCCTAATGCTTTACGAAGACCGATCTCGCGTGTGCGCTCGGTCACGGTGACAAGCATGATATTCATGATGCCGATCCCGCCAACAATCAGGGAAATCGCCGCAATCCCCGACAGAAGCGCGGTAAATGTTCCGGTGATTTGTGAGGCCGCGCCTAAAATATCGTTTTGCGAAAAAATAGAAAAGTCCGCTTGCGTTGGATCAGAAAGTTTGTGCCGAGTCAAAAGAAGATAGCCAATTGCGTCTTGTACTTGCGTCATGACGTTTTCATTGGTTGCCTCAACAGAAATGGAGGTAATGTTTTTGGCACCAAACAGTTGCTTTTGTGCAGTAGTCAGCGGCACAAACACCATATCGTCCTGATTTTGGAATCCGGTGCCTCCCTTGGACACAGTCACGCCAATGACGCGAAACGAATTATTCCGAATGCGAATCGACTCACCGATCGGATTAGTACCTTGCCCAAAAAGATCCGTCACAGCCTGGGGTCCGAGCACCGCGACTTTTGTCATCGCAGAAACATCCCGTTGGCTAATAAATGTGCCGGTTTCCATGCTCACTTTCCGAACCTCGGCGTAGGCAGGAGTCACGCCTACTACCTGGGTATTGGTGTTATTTCTCCCCGCAGTAATCTGGCTTCTGCTTGAGTATTCGGGAGAAACATTTTTAACGTTCGTTCCCTCGAAAGAAGTCATGAGTGCTTGCGCGTCCTCGTAGGTCAACGTCGTTCCTCCACCGGCCGCACCCCGGACGAATCCCGAACTTTGAGCACCGGGAATAACGGTCAGCAAATTTGACCCTAAAGACTGTATCTGCGCGCTCACCGCTTGCTGGGATGATTGTCCGAGGGATACGAGGGCAATAACGCTTCCTATACCGATAACGATACCCAGGGTAGCAAGCCCCGTACGGAGCTTATTTACCGTAAGGGTTGTAATTGCTTCGGTGATAATTTCCGAATATTCCATACATTACGCCGTAACAATCTTACCGTCCCGAATATGAATAATGCGTTTGGCGTGGTGGGCAATATCGGGTTCATGGGTGATCATGACGATGGTGTGCCCGGCCCTGTTGAGTTTCTTAAAAATGGTCATGATTTCCTCCGCTTGTGATGAGGCAATATTTCCCGTCGGTTCATCGGCGAGGATTATCGATGGATTCATAACCAAGGACCTGGCTATCGCCACCCGCTGTTGTTGACCACCCGAGAGCTGGTTGGGCGTGTGATCGATCCGATCGGCCAAACCCACCATTTCTAAAAATTTTTTGGCAGTCCCTATACGTTTTTCTTTCGAAATCCCGGCATACATCATGGGAAGTGCAACGTTCTTGAGAGCACTCGTCCGGGGAAGCAAATTGTATGACTGAAAAACAAACCCTATTTTTCTGTTGCGAATATTGGCACATTGGTCATCACTAAGTTTTGAAACATTTTCACCATCCAATATATATTCACCGCTTGTCGGTAAATCTAATGCGCCCAAAATATGCATGAGGGTCGACTTCCCCGATCCGGAAGGACCCATGATGGCAACAAACTCACCCTTTTTGATCTCGAAGGAAATGTCGTCAACTGCCCTCGTTTCCACCGAATCATTTTTGTAGATTTTGCAAACTCGGGAAACCGAAATCATTTTATCTACCACGCATTCCTCCCGGTCCGCCAAATCCACTAAACACAGATCGTGTCGTAGTCGTGACTGCGGCACTGGTGGTACCGGTAATCACGACATCGCCTTCGGAGAGTCCGGATACAATCTCCGTTTGGGTATCAGACGAAATTCCGGTTTGCACCGTTACTTGTTCTTCCTTGCCATTTCGAAGAACCCTAACTGTCGAGGTGCCGTTTTGCATCTGAACTGCACTCGTTGGAATCATCAAAATATCAGCTTTGGTTTCCCGGATGATACTGGCATTTGCCGCCATGTTGGGTAAAATTTGATCAGATGACGTGTCAAGTTTGATCGTGACCGGATAGGTGGTCACAGTATTGCTTGTCGTTCCGATACGATCAACGGTGGCAACCACGCCGGTGA
Source organism: Candidatus Gottesmanbacteria bacterium RIFCSPHIGHO2_01_FULL_46_14 (assembly GCA_001780895.1). GTDB lineage: Bacteria > Patescibacteriota > Microgenomatia > UBA10105 > UBA927 > 2-01-FULL-46-14-A. The sequence goes on along the minus strand of MFJJ01000059.1, from coordinate 6,950 downwards.
ATGTTTTTCCTGCAATGCTATCGAGCGTAATCGTTGCTTTTTGTCCAACCGTGACATTGGGAACATCAATTTCTGAAATAGTAAACGAGGCAAGCGGCGCCGCTTTATTGGCGATAACGGCGACGCGTTGCCCCGTCTGGCTGGTAAGGACCATTCCGGTAACGAGCCCGATATTTGTCACTGTCCCGGCAATCGGAGCCGTAATCATTGGCGATCGCGTCTGATAGAAAAACCAGGAGCTTGAAAGCGCGGCGTTGGTTTGTGCAATCACAGACTGCTGTTGCTTGTATTTAGCCTCTGCCGCAAGCCAGTTATCATTTGCGATAAAAAATGCCGGAAGCGTCCGTTCTTCCGGGGTATCATAGTCTGCGCTCTCTGCAAGTTTCTTATAGGTATCCCATTTGCTAAACATGTCTGACTGGAGAGTCCAGAGCGTCGTGTTGGCAGTATCGACGGAGTTTTTGGCAGATAAATAGCTCGACCATGCTGATGCGGCCTGCTGGGCACCCGAACTATCCAGAGAAATTTCTGCAATGTTTTGTCCGGCCGCGACTGTATCGCCGTCTTTGACCAACACGTTCTTCACGACTCCCGACGCGCCCGTCGTGATAGTAACTAGGTTGGAAATCAAAACCGTCCCCGAGGCACTGATGGTCGAAACGACCGTCCCGCGCTCCACCGTCGCTGTTTGGTATTGGACCGCTTTCGATCCCCTGCTCACACTTCTGACCGATACGACCACTCCGCCGATGACAACAAGAATAAGAACTATTTTAACCACGAGCAAACGGGACAAAAACCATTTCATAAAAAAAGTCTACGCGGGCAGGCTGAAATTACGCTGAATTCCTGGGCAGACGAACGATAAATGTCGATCCTTTTCCCACGACGCTGGTCGCGCTGATCGACCCTTTGTGGAGATCAACAATTTTTCTGGCTATAGCCAGTCCCAATCCATACCCAGTACGGTCAGATCCGGAACGTGCACTATCGGCCCGATAAAATCTATCAAAAATGTGCGGAAGATCTTTTTTATGTATTCCAATACCCGTATCTTTTACCATAATAGAAACGTGTCCGTCGGTTTTTTTGACGAAAATATTGACGGCTCCATTCGTATCGGTGTATTTGACCGCGTTATCCAGAAGTATGACGAACAAATCAACGAGTGCATATCGATTTGCCCGCACATCTTCATCTTGTATTTGCTTTGTAATGACAATGTCTTTTTGGGTAGCTAAAGGCAAAATCTTTCTGATCGCCTCAGCGAGGACTGATTTGAGCGATACGCGTTGTACTTGTATACTGTTATTCGGTTTTTGATATTGGGCAAACGCAAGAAGTGACTCTGAAAGAGACTGCAGACGATTGACATCTCCAATGCTTTCTTTGACAATCGCATCAGCTTCATAAAGCGTTCTGGTTTTATTTCGTAAAAACACTTCAAATGCACTTTTGAGCGATGTCAACGGGGTTTTGAGTTCATGGGAGGCATCGCTGATAAAACGATTTTGCTCGAGAACCATTGCTTCAATGGGAGAAAGCGTTTTTCCTGCTAAAAAGTACCCTGCTGCGCCGGCAAGTCCCAAAATCGCAAGGTTTATAACGACAAGCGTCGTCACGAGTCTCCTTCTGGCTTGGACAATCATCTCGAGTTCCAGACGATTTTGGGAAAAAATACGGGAAATCGGGAGAGGAATGCGTCTCTCAAAATGTTGTAATTCCGCATTGATGCCGCGATAAATTACAGCGCTAAATAGTATGCTTATCGACATGATAATCGCAAGGTACCAAGCGGTAAGTTTAACACGCGCATTTTTAAACATAGATTTTGTAGCCAAAACCACGAACCGTATGGATAAGCGGTTTTTTGTTTTTAAAGGGTCGGTCGATTTTATTTCGCAGCGCCTTAATATAGACTTCTACGGTATTGGGGAGAATATCAGCATCATAGTTCCAAACATGAGTGATGATTTGATCTTTGGAGAGAATTTGGTTTGCGTTTCTCATGAGATACTCAAGCAGACCAAACTGGCGACTCGATAACGGTATATGTGTACCTGCGCGTTTCACTTCGTACGATTTTGAATCCAAGGATACGTCACCTACAGAAAGTATTGCTTTCGTCGTATGTTTTGGCCGCCGCGCAAGCGCCCGAATACGGGCCAGGAGTTCTTCAAACGAGAAAGGCTTGGTGAGATAGTCGTCTGCACCGGAGTCGAGTCCCTCGACTTTATCCTCAATTTGGCTTTTTGCCGTAAGCATGAGAATAGGTGTATGAATGCTTTCATTTCGCAATCTTTTGACAATTGCCATGCCATCTAAGCCCGGAAGCATTCGATCAAGGATGACAACGTCATACTCTTCCGTAGAGGCCAGATCAAATCCATGCGTTCCATCATAGGCAACATCAACCGCGTATCGTTCCTGCTCAAGACCCTTTTTGATGGTATTGGCAATCCGATGTTCGTCTTCGACAACGAGGATTCTCATGCCCCAATTATATCAGCGAAGCTGAAATCGCGCTGAACTCTTGATTTTCGCCCCACCCTTGTGAAACAATACCTACACCATGGGCAAAGGAAACAGTTGGCTCTACATCGGAAGCATAGCACTCGTTATTGCGGCTATCGCGGTAACTGCGATTATCGATCGCTCAAAATCCGGTCAGGAGGATATTCGCGCAAAGGCAGGTGTCACCACCGGCCAGGCGGCCACAGCTATTGTTTCATCCGTCAACCAATCCGCCGGCACGCTTTCGGTCACCAATTTTGTCATCGGCGGAAATGGAACATCAACAGGTGCAACGCAGGTTTGGACCATCCAATTGCCAAGCACGTCAAATACTGCCTCACTCGGTGAGGGAACACGGGTGACCATGAAGCTTGATCCGAAAACAGTCAACATCGGGACACGAACAGCAACAGCGCTCGAAGTAACCACGCGGTAATCAAGCTTTTTTATCTTCTACGACGTAGCCTGCCTCTTCAATCTCTCTTCGTATTTGGTCAGCTTCGGCAAACTTCGTTTCTCTTCTCAGTCTTTCTCTTTTCATCATGCGCTCTTTAATATATTCCGGAACAATTTTTTGTTTGATCTCTCGACGCAAATCCAATCCCAAGACTTCATCAAAATCCATGAGTACATCATGTTTATCCAGAGAGGGAATATTTGACTTGACGACTTCCCAAACAACAGCTAACGCTTGGGGCATGTTGAGATCGTTTGATATCGCCGCATTAAATTTTTGTTTATATGCATCAACTTTTGCAAGTTTTTCTTGCGATAATGCTGTTCTCTTCAAGTTAGAAATTTGCGATCGCAACTCCTCAAGACTCCTTTGTGCGTTCGCAAGGGCCTCCCACGTAAAGTCCATGGGTTTTTTATAATGCGCGGTAAAATAAAAGTAACGAAGAGCAAACGGGTCAAAACCCTTCTTCACCACATCTTGCACAGTCACGATGTTACCTAAAGATTTACTCATCTTGGCTCCGTCCATCATGAGATGTCCATGATGAATCCAATATCGCACAAACTGTTTGCCCGTGGCTGCTTGGCTCTGGGCAATCTCATTGGGATGATGGACGGCTGTGTGTTCAATGCCACCCGTATGGATATCCACCGTTTCTCCCAAATATTTCATCGCCATCGCCGAACACTCGATGTGCCACCCCGGAAAACCATCACCAAACTGAGAGTCCCAGTGCATCTGGTGATCGGCAAAGCGGCCAACCCGCTTAAACCACAATGCGAAATCCGCAGGGTGTTTTTTGTGTTCACCGGTTTTGACAGCAACACGAACCGCAGTATTTTTCTCTTCGAGTTTCTGACCGAAGAGCGACCCATATCCTTCAAACTTCGTCACGTCAAAATACACGGCTTCCGGTGTGTCATAGGCAACGCCTTTGCGTATAAGTTTTTCAATGAGTGCTATTTGCTCGGCGATATGTTCGGTAGCCTTGCAGATGACGGTCGGGCGAAGGATGCCCAGCAAATCCATGGAATTGTAAAAATTTTTCGTAAAAAACTCCACCACTTCCCAAACGGTCTTCCCCGTTTTCTTAGCACCCTTTTCCAACTTATCCTCTCCCTCATCGGCGTCGCTTACCAAATGCCCCACGTCGGTCACGTTTTGCACATGCGTCACTTCATAGCCTAATCTTGTGAGAACACGCCGAAGGATATCATCTCCCACATACTTCCTGCCGTGCCCGATGTGCGTATAGTCATAGACCGTTTGTCCGCAGGTATATAAGCCCACCTTCGGCGGATGTATCGGCACAAAATCTTCAATTGATCTAGTCAATGTATTATAAAGTTTCAACATAATTTATATTTTCGCACATCACGGAGACAAATACCAAGCTATCGTCCCTTCTGTTACCATGTTCTAAAACACAGTAACGGTGGTTAAAAGAGATTTTCCCGAGGATAAACTTCTTTCGGTATCTTATCTCTGAGTTGCTTGAGCTGGCCGTGTACGGTAAAAAAATCTTTTAGAAACTCCTCCAGTCCTAATTTGATTTCTTCCCATTCTTTTTGTTTCTTTAGTTTCTCCACAACTATCCTATATCCAGTTCCTTTATTCTTAAACCAATAGCTTACCTGGTTAACCGTCGCTAAACTCGTTTTCATTATCGTACAAATCGTGCGTTGATCGTATCCTTTGTCCAGAAGAATGGCGATTGCTAATCGCTTTCCCAACATCACTTTTTCCGTAGGTGTAAGGATATCGTCCAGGAATGCTGCTACTTCATCCTCAGTTTTGAGATCTGCGAAGGCTTTTCGAATAGCTGCATGCATCTGCGCTTCGAGATGTTTTGGAAGAGAAACCCTTGAAACCTGAGTCATACGTGTGTGTTACTATGTTTTAGAACATGGTAACATCATTGTTTTGGCTTGTCGATGGAAAAATCGAGCACGCTCTTCCAGCGATCATCAGGAATTTTGGCCACAACTTCCTTTTTTACAAAAATGCACGTTGGGGTTTTTCCTTGAGTGAGACGAATATAGTCATCATTTCGCAAAGAAACTTCTCCGTTCTTGCCACATTGTCCATAGTAAAAATCCGGTGGATAATTTCGAAACATTTCTTCGCGCGCGTCCCGGTATAGTGAATAGTTTCTCATCGAAGACGTATACCAACTGTAGCGATAGGCGGAGGGCAATTTTGCTTGCCAGTAAATAAGATCATCCCACTCTTCGAGAAATAAGGTGTTGGAGGGCTGGGCAAGCCGTTTGATAATTTCTCCCTGCATGATGTAATGTCCATATCCAATTCCAAACTGACCTGCCCGATCCACGTGTTCGTAAAGATAGGATTGTGGCGATAAAACAGCAAAAAGAATAAGCGGAGCGATAAATACATGCCAACGTTTCTCAAAAAATAGCACACTAGCTATGAGGAGTGCATAGTAGATGAGGTGATGAAATGCCACATAATAGATGGTTCCGGGATCAACTGGGCGGATATTAGCCAGCCCCAACACCAGAAAAACAAAAAAGACACGTTTATACCCAGACCGCAACAATGATAGAAGCAGGAATCCGGTCAAAACGACTTCTATCCATCGAAAAAAGTTCCACTGTCCTCCAAAAAATACCGTTATCGGATAGGTGAATATCGATGGTGATAATCCCTCGCCAACTGCTTTCGCGTTCACCGTGACGACGTTCCACCAATACGCGGAGACATTGTGGAAAAAAATGGTTCCCATTGAAAGAAGAACAAATAGAGTGACTGTCAGTCTTGATCGATGGCACCAGAGAAACAATAGAGCCAGCGGTACGTAGGGTTCTCGTGAAAAAACAACAAACCAAGTTGCAACAGCAACCGTAATCGGCTCAAATCGATATGTTTTTTTTTGCCAAACAAGTCCAAACAGATACACCAATGGATAGACGATCATCGATTCTGCTAAAAATCGCTCGCCGAATAAAAATCCTTTTGTCGTTTCGTAGAGGAGTGCAAATGTAAATCCGGCCATTCCGAAACGCAACACAAGAAACACATCGGCAAGAGCAAAAAATCCGATGAGGCTCATCCGGTGGCGGTAAATAAGTTCATAGATAGATTGCGGTTGATAGACTTGTTGAATAAGATAACTTATATATGCAGGGATGGGTTGATGATTGAAAAAAAATTCAGAATATACATGTTTGCCCTGCCCCAAAAAATATCCGGCGACGATATTAAAACAATCATCAAAACAACCGAATGCTCCCAATCGATCGCGATAGACACCACGAAGATATATCCAGAACGGAACGAGCAAAAGGATGAGTAAAACCTTAATCCTGGCGGACATTTTTTCGCTCTGCGGATGATCGTTTGGCTTGCACACCAAACAAGTCACCACGCTTGCGCTTTGAAGTTGTTTGCTGGAGTTGGTTCTGTTGAGCTTGTTTTTGCTGTTGGGCCACAAGTTCTTTTTTCTGTTTTTCTTCTGCTTCTATTTTTTCCCGAACTGATAATTCCTTTGGTTTCGGCTTATTACCTGCAA
>MFJJ01000059.1:0-439 GCA_001780895.1 Candidatus Gottesmanbacteria bacterium RIFCSPHIGHO2_01_FULL_46_14 | reverse complement strand
AGTGCAGCCCGTGCAGTTGCTTTTTTTATTGTCTCGTCCACTTTAGCTGATTTCCCTTGTTGTTTTCCACTCGATGTACCCAAAGATTCCAGTGCCTTTTCCCCAATATCTTTTGGAGCTTTCACTACTTCTTTGACAACCTGTTTGCCCAGTTGCTCGAACTCCTCTGTTATTTGTCCAATGATGGAACCTGGATTTGCCATATTACGCAAAACCTAATTGAGCCTTCGCCTCATCACTCATGCGATCCATGGACCAGGGCGGCTCAAAGGTAAGCTCTACATCTATTTTTTTCACTCCCGGAAGTTTGCTCACTTCTTGACGAATAGGCGTTTCGATAAGGTCAAACAATGGGCACCCGATGGTCGTCAAAGTCATGAGGATATGGACATTTCCATCGGTCACCGTAATTTTATAAATCAACCCAAGATCCCAAAGT
>MFJJ01000058.1:21759-21901 GCA_001780895.1 Candidatus Gottesmanbacteria bacterium RIFCSPHIGHO2_01_FULL_46_14 | reverse complement strand
GCTCACCGATACTACTGACGAACGAAAAAAGGATAAACCCGATAAACAGCGCAATAATGATATTTTTGAGATTCAGATTCATCCGAAACTCAAACATTTTCTTAGTCTTTTTGCCGTTTTTGTGGTTGTTTTTAACCAGTTT
>MFJJ01000058.1:21563-21718 GCA_001780895.1 Candidatus Gottesmanbacteria bacterium RIFCSPHIGHO2_01_FULL_46_14 | reverse complement strand
CAAGTATACCACTATTAGCTTCGCTATTCACTAAGGTCCGAAGCACGCCGATCGAGGTTAATCAGATGACGAATATATTCGGACATATTCATCCCCTGTTTCTGCGAGGCTTTCTCTACATATTCTGTCTGAGCCGGATAGAGAAACATGTTAAA
>MFJJ01000058.1:21216-21469 GCA_001780895.1 Candidatus Gottesmanbacteria bacterium RIFCSPHIGHO2_01_FULL_46_14 | reverse complement strand
TCATGGATAATTTTTTTACTGAAATCTTCCTTTGTGGAAAGGACAAGCATAGGTTTCTTTTCCATGAGCGCTAAGGTAATCTCGTGCCCAAGCTGGATATCCTCATGCGTCGCCTCAATAATGACCGCGTCGGCAAGATGTATCCCCTGACGAATCGCTTCATAATGGATGAGTTTTGGGTTTCCTTCTAGACGTTTCCGCGTCTTTGGGTCAATGACGTCGAGATAATTTCCCTCCTCGGGGGATATCAGAT
>MFJJ01000058.1:20915-21207 GCA_001780895.1 Candidatus Gottesmanbacteria bacterium RIFCSPHIGHO2_01_FULL_46_14 | reverse complement strand
ATTCTTTGATGGTCGCGCGCACAAGATCGTACTGCTCCTGATACGCCTGTTTCCCGTAGTACGAGGCGGTATAAAAAATACGCATAGAAACTCCGTACATATATACATACAATATCTATTGATTTTTGTCAATATAGCCTTATAATAATCCAAATAATATACATATACTTATGAAAATAAACAGCATGGGCGCGCACATCAAAGTTGCAAATTTTGCCGGATCCCGGCGCTTCTACGAAGCGCTTGGCTTTCAAAAAATATTTGAATATGGCCCGGATAAAACATTTCAAAA
>MFJJ01000058.1:0-20882 GCA_001780895.1 Candidatus Gottesmanbacteria bacterium RIFCSPHIGHO2_01_FULL_46_14 | reverse complement strand
GTGCAAACTCGAGATTGCCGATGGCCATCGGGCGGTCAAACCGAATGTATTCAAGGCACGCGTCAAAAACTCTAAAATTTCTTTAATGATCAATGTTGACAGTATTACGGGCGTTCTTGAGCGATGCAAAAAGGCTGGCATTCCTCTGGCGGTGGGGCCAAGACATTATTACTGGGGTACGCTTGAGGTGGTGGTCAAAGACCCCGATGGTGTTGTTCTCGTTTTCATCGCCCCCTACTCCGAAAAAGAAGCCAAAAAAGTGAGTGCCGACGAAATGTGGGCAAAGCCACCTCAGAATTAGTCAACCTATTTATACACTCCTTGCCGGTGCTCTATGGTTTCAACCAAGATTATCTTCTGTTCTTTCAGAATTCGGTAAATGATCCTGTAAGGCCAGGCACGCAGCGTATACAAGCCTTGTAATTTGCCCGCGAGGCGTTTACCAATATAAGGAATTGATTCTAAGGCTCGGAGCTTTCGTATAATTTTTAATCCCTCTTTCGCCGGAAGCTTATTCAGCTGCTTACTTGCCTTCGGAGAGATAACTACGTTCATGACGATCGTCTTTTTCGTGGTTTCTCTTTGAGCTGTAGTCTCTGTTCAACTTCGTCAAGCGTGTAATATCGACCAGCTTTGAAATCTTTTTCTGCCTGGCGGATGTCGCGCATCAATTTTTTGTTCGATAGAATATCCAGTGTTTCTTCCCAACTTTCGAGATCCTCAACAGGGAGAAGAACCGCTTGCGGTTTGCCGTGGTGTGTGATGACAAAGCGTTTGAGGTATTTACGCACCTCCTCCATCATGTCATAGAGATTTGCCCTCGCATCGCTGACAGTTAGGGTGGAAGGAATAGGTGAATTCATATCTAAAGCGTACGCTTTTTCGTACGCATTGTCAAAAGACATGCTGTTATCGGATTTTTGCCCCAAGCGGCATACCTTCAGCAGAGAGAAATAAAGGCTTGTCCGCCCCATCAACCGCAAGAATCATCCCCTGGCTTTCTTCATTCATCATTTTTCGGGGAGCAAGATTGGTCACAAAGAAAAACTGCTTATCCAAAAAGTCATCTATCGTATATCCAAGCGTTCGAACGCCTGTGAATATAACTCTCTTTTCGTCTCCAAGATCAACAACCAGACGAATGAGTTTTTCGCTTTTCTCCGGATACGTCGCCTCCACTACCTTCCCCACCCGCATCTCTACTCGACTAAATTCATCAATTGAAATCAAGGCTAAGCCTTGAACGTCGCTAGGACTATGCGACAATCCATATTGAAAGAACGAATACTGGTTGGTAATGCCTGTAGCATCACGAACTTCTTTCATGGTTTGCGATGCGACTGTGTGGGTTTTCTCCGCGCCGTCTTGCAGAATTTTTTTAACTTTTTCGGGGTTCCGTTTCAATTCTTCATAGACTTTTCGCGCCGGGGCGAACGTTTTCATCAAACGATCGTACAGGTAATTTTTTACCTCAATATCCGATACTTTGCCTTCTGTATAAGCTTTTTTTAGTTCGTCTGTTTTTCCTCTTTCCCCGAAAAACTCGAGATACGTAAATACCATGTTTCCTTCAATGTGTCCGGGGTCGTTGGCATGAATTCTTTGAGGATCCGTGTACGTCCCCATGACCTGTTTTTTAATTATTTCTTCATCGTCAAAAATACTAATGATATTCCCCAGGCTTTTGCTCATCTTCCGCTTCCCATCGGTTCCCAAGACCACCGCCACTTCCTCCGGGATATAGGGTTCCGGAAGTTTGAACACCGGGGAAAAAATTTTATTAAATCGTCCGGCGATGTCGCGGGTAATCTCCACATGTTGCTTCTGATCTTTCCCCACCGGCACAAGATCCGGTTTATAAAGCAGGATATCTGCCGCCATGAGCATGGGATAGGAAAACAGCCCAACGTTGACGTCATCTTCCATGACATCCCTTGCTAACTTATCTTTATATGCGTGGGCCCGCTTGAGAAGCCCCAGTGGCGTCACGTTATTGAGGATCGACTGGAGTTCGGCGTGCATCGGCACATCGGATTGACGGAAAAACGTGATATTTTTAAGGTCACCAAGTAACGCAAGTTCATAAAGAATTAATGTCTCCGTATTTTTTTGAAGCAGTGCTTTATCCTGTATCGTCGTGAGTGCATGAAGATCAGCAACCATGAGAAAGCACTCATGCGTTTTGGCGAGCTCAGTAAACTGCTTGACCGCCCCCAAATAGTTGCCAATATGGAGACTCCCATCCCCCGAGGGGGTAATTCCAGAAAGCAATCTTTTCATACAACCTCCTCTGTATAATAGCGTTTTAGTAAGACATCTGCGAGTATGGAAAGTGAACTATAGAACTGAATTGGGTACCTGTCCGGAAATACTAATGGTAGTTCCGTACAACCCAACACAATGCCATCGACATTTGTTTCTTTTCTATATCTGTCCGCTATCTCTACGAGTTGTTTCATAAGCTTCTGCCTGTCATCATCATCCAGAACGCCTCTGATAATCAGCTCAATCTTTCCGTAATCTTCCTCCTTCGGTACGACGAACAAAATGCCAAGGCTGGAAAGCGCATTCTGATAGAGCTTCATGCGAAGCGATGTAGGAGAAGCCAGAAGAAGCACACGGAAACTCTTATTAATACGGTTAGCCACTTCGTCTATAACCGAAATAATTGGTACATTCGTTCGCTTCTGCAACCGATCAATCAATATGCAGGCGGTATTACACGCCAGTGTGAGACTGCCAATGCCATACCGCGTCAGTCTACCTACGCGATCTTCAAGCATTTTCGCTGCCTGTTCCATCTGATCAGTGTCAGATAGAAAATCCGGTACAGGCACGGAGTCGATGAGGATTTCCGGATATGCGTCATTGGTCCGCACACCATAGTTCGCCCGAGCTCTTTCGATAAGCAATCGATACAGCTCGCTCGAAGCCTGCGGCCCCATCCCGCCGATAATACCAATTGGTTGTTTCATATATTTCTCCAACAAAAAACCCTTGCAAATCCACGAGAAAAATCTCGAGAGTTTACAAGGGCCTTTGTGGCGGTGCCACCTTGTGCTTGTCCCCTCTTGGCCAACAAAAATCCCCTTTCGGGGAGTTCGTCAAACCAATGAGGAAACCTCATTCTTGGCGAGCTCCGTCCTCGTCCGCTATAACCTTGCGCGTAAGCGGATCTTGCGACACTCGTTCCTGTCTTTTTACGGTTTCGGCTCCGTCACATATTTTTGTGCCGCTCCCCGGTTCCAACCCTCCGGATCAACGCGTTTATTCAACTAGAGCAACAGTATATCACACTTGTCAAAACTAGGCAGCTCTCATCGCGGCTATTTGTTGTAGTGCCAATCTCCCATCCTGCGGTGCCAAAGCACCAATCGTATGAATGACCTTCCCTCTTGGCCTTCTGAGGCAAACCCTTTCACCCGGCAGAAGAATCAGTGATTCTAAAGTTTTCCCTTCTCCATCAGGGGCACGATAAACGTAAGGGAATCGATTGCCCTCGGGGACTGAGGCAAATAATCCCTGGGAAACTTGTAGTTCAACACCATCCTCACAAGGTCGAACTTCTGCCCTAAAACCACTTACCCGCAGGGAGCTACCCTGTGGGCCAACCTCTCGCAAATTTAATGCCCCTCGTTCTATTCCCGCTCGGTGATATGCAACCAATGGATCCATACGATAAGCCGGATAATAATACAATCAATTTTGGATTGCAACTATAGGATAAATATTGTGCTCAACGTGCCATCAGTCGCTTTTCGTACTTGAGTTCGCCTCTTTCATTGAGTTTGTGAACTACAGCCAATTTCTTATCGACCATTGTTTCGTTAACGAGTGTCCCCCTTTTACACCCCTCGGGATTTTCTTTGAGCCCTTCTCGTGATTCCTTTTGCGAAAGGTGCATATAGTCAGCAGGAAAAAATTTTGGTGTTTTTTCACACTCAATCCAAACCCAAGCAAGTATTCGTCCAAATCCATCGTCTTGATAGCGGTCATACTCTAAATAGATATTTTTATTACTGACTAATTCACTAAGATACTTCTTCGCTTCGCTAAATTTATCATCTCCTCTTTCAGGTGCATCTATGCCGACAAGACGTACCTCAGCACCGTTTTGTAGTACAACAGTATCCCCATCATGTACTTCCCTGACAGTACCGTTTTTAGGAAATAATGTTTGAATTTTATGGAAATCATTTACTTTCGCAAGTTCTCTGGGGTTCCATCCGAGGGCGACAGCCAAAAGAATCCCTGGAATAAGGACAGCCGGTATCCCCAATCCGGCTAACCGGGCTTTCGTCCATCTCGATTTCCGTTTTTTTGCCATACATCCAGTCTAACGCTCCTGTTATACTAATTCCATGCCGCAAGAATTGATTCGACGGGTGCTCACTGTTATTTGGCTATTTATTTTTACGTTCTGGATGGCTACCAGCCGCGGGAAAAATGTCACCAATTTTTTTCATTCGTTTACGAACATCCGGTCTACGTCAATTGTTTTGTTCGAAATCATCTGTTTCTACCAGGTACTGCTTCCGGTAAACACAACTATTCCCCTTGGGTCCTGGAATACTTTGCTCGGAGTCTCGGGCATCATCCTTACAATTGGTGGCGCGGGACTGGCCTCATGGGCAAAACTTGTGATGGGGAAAAGCTGGGGAAGGCCTGCTCAACACGATAAAAAGGTACAATCTGCGCTCGTAACGTCAGGTCCGTTTGTATTCTCCCGCAATCCCCTTTACCTTGGACTGTTAGTTCTTTTTATTGGTCAACAAATAGCGCTGCACAGTTATTTCATCCTCCTTTCTCCCCTCTTTTTCCTCGCTATCAAAATGGCGGTGTCAGCCGAAGAAAAACTTCTGGTAGCGCATTTCGGCAAATCCTATACTGCCTATCAATCGCGAGTTTCCCGATTTTTCTCACTTGACAACATCAGGATCTTGTTATAACATAGTTATAATCATATGAAGCAAAAGATTATCCGTATAGGTAATTCAGGTGGCGTAACTATCTCCAAGCCCCTCATGGAGGAATCTGGCGTCAAAATTGGTACATACGTCGAGATGTCATACAAAGCAGATATGGATCGCATTGTCATCGACGTGCCTTCCAAACGAACACAAACAAAAATTCCTGTCGACCCAGAGGTCTATACGGTGGCCAATGACCTTCTCAACCGATACCTTCCGGCATTTAAGAAACTTGCTCGGGTAGGTCAAGATGACCAAATATCTCTCGACTGAAGACGTTCTTCTTCTTCATCACCTTTCGATAGAAAAAAGCGGTGGATCCCATGGCCTACGCGACCTAGGACTTCTGGATGCTGCAGTACACCGCCCGCAAGCGACGTTTTCTGGTCTCGATCTCTATCCTACGATTTTTAATAAAGCAGGCGCGCTTTGCCACTCTCTTATTAAAAACCACGCATTCGTCGATGGCAACAAACGCACATCACTTCTTTCTGCGATGACTTTTCTAGAACTTAATGGGTGTAAATTTACGTGTGGTCAAGAAGAACTCGTGTCGTTTGGTTTGAAGATTGATAACGAGAATATTTCAGCCGAGGGCATCGCCTCCTGGCTCAAATCTCACAGCAAAGAATAAATTACCCAACGAATAAGTCTCCGAGGTGTCTTATGGTAACTCTTCTTGTCCTTCGACCTCTCTGAATAGTGGGTGTGAAAACAACTTCTTGAAATGGACCCGTGGCCGTCAGCCTTGTGTCCCCTATTTCAGCAATCCCCTCATCTGCAGACATCTGTAAGGCACCATCAACAGGGGCCAAGACTAAAGAACGCTCTCCTGCGCCCTTGCCGGGAATAACCTTCACTCTTTTCCCAAATGGTCGGATGTTTTCCGGTTCAATAAGTACTCGTCTGGAGAGCCTGTCTGTATAATCCGTTATTTGTTGAAACATGTCGCCGTAGCGCTTGTATGGATCAAAATCAACGTTTGCCATATAGAGAGGGATTCTAATTGAGAGAGAGAATTGTCAAGCCTAAAGTGATAGACTTCCATAAAAAGAGGGGAATCCAAAAAATCAGATCGCAGTTGCCTCCTTGTTCCCTGCCTCTCTCGAGTCGAATATAATAGGCGTGGGCCATATGAAAAAGGGTGCTCGTAATCTTTTGGGCATAGTATTAACTCTATTCATACTTGTTTTTTTTGTACTATTTCATAGTATCCCATCAAAAAAACAAATTAGCGAAACGCCCACTTCAACTCCAACCGCAACGCCCACTCCGTTTCCGACACCCACGCCAAAACCATTGACGTTTGCCGAAATGAATGCGCTCTATGGCCCCTGTGCTGTGGTCCCAACGCTCTTCTATCACCACATCCAAAAATTAGACACTGCCAAAGAGCTGGGTCATGCAGGGTTGACCGTCGATACACAAAATTTTCAAAACCAGATGCAATATCTTAAAGAGAAAAATTATACGCCAATTCACGGTGAGCAACTCATTGCATTTTTTGATGCCGGAACACCGTTACCTTCCAAACCGATACTTCTCACATTTGACGACGGGTATGACGACTTCGGCACGGACGCAGCACCGATTCTGCGCACATTTGGGTTTGCCGCAGTTGCATTTATCCCCACCGGACTTATCCAAAACCCTGGATACATGACGTGGCAAACCGTCCAGGATATCGCATCATGGGGACTTATTTATTTTGCCAATCACACCTGGAGCCATAAGAATGTTAACAATAGTCTTGCCACCAACCAAACGGAAATCGGAACGGCAGATACCCAGCTAGCGAGCCGCGGACTCAACCAGGCAAAAATATTTGCCTATCCATACGGCAATCCGAGTACAAATGGTGAAGCGGTGCTCTCGTCCCTTGGCTATACATTGGGCTTTACGACATTACCCGGGATTACACAATGCAAAAAGCGTCGTTTTCTCCTGCCCCGTACGCGTATCGGCAACGCGAACCTCAATGCATATGGACTGTAAAACATGCTCTGGAATGCGTAATGGATTATTAGCGAAGCGTCGTTATCTTTTTCAGACTATTATGTTCAGCACTGACGTACTTCACACCAGCCCGATTGGGGCCTCTAGGGAATCAGTGGGGTTATTAAGTTCGCTTCACTCACTTCAACCCCATCTGTAGATAGTTAGCCAGTTGCTTCTTAATCACTCTCGTTCCCATACTGGTTTTCAGATATTTTTCTCTTGCTTCTGCATCGGCAGGACCAGCCTCATCGGGTCGGAAGAAAAAAGCTCCTTAGTAAGGAGCTTTTTTCTTTAATGACCCGAGTTGCGGGGCTGGGAGTCGCACCCAGCCTAGAAGATTATGAGCCTTCTGTGCAACTGTACACTACCCCGCGGCTTTTTATAGCAAGTATTAGTATACCGCAGAAGCTGACTTTGGTCAAAGGCGGGTCGATTATTTCCCATGCAGCTGCTTGTGGGTTCCAAGGGCGACAAAGTAAGCAACCGTATCCTCGCCTATCTGCACTTCCTTGTAAATCGCGCGCCAGTCAGCGGTAATGTTAATACTTCGATATCCTTCGTACGCATCTCGTAACACATGATTCTTTAACACTGAATCGTTAGGGTTTTTATAGAAAATTTCGAGTTTCTGTTTGAGGCTTTTTCTAATTCTCACATCGATTTTTTTGGTGGTGTGTAAAAACGAAGGAGAATATTTGACAATCATATTCCCTGTTTTTCGAGGTAAGCGATTGCATCTCTGGCGTTATCGAAGGCCGGAGAAGTCTTGCCTGCTTTGAGATCTTTTTCAGCCTGACGCATCAAGCTTTTGAGATAGTCATTTGGCACCTCATCATCAGCACTGAACGCGACGGACTTTGTCCGAATAAATTGTTTCAAAAATGCCTTGATGACCACAGAAAGCGGCATACCAAGTGCCTGCGCAGTTTCCATTGCCTCTTTCTTGGTCCGGGGATCGATCTTGGTCGTCACGACTGCATAACTCATGGTATGCCAAAGTATATACGATGGTATACCTCTTGTCAAGTACAGCATGTGTTATGCTAAACTCATGGACTACCTGCCGATAGTTGATTGGCAAAAAAAGCCGGAGTTATCCAAACTTAACGATCTCCCCAATCCCCCAAAAGAACTCTACTTTTCGGAAACGTGGGATCCTCAATTATTTGAAAACTGTGTTGCCGTCGTTGGCAGCAGGAGGATGACCGAGTATGGCCGCCGGGTTATCGAAAAAATCGTTCCCAAACTCGTCTTCGAGAGAAAAACCATCGTCTCCGGGTTTATGTACGGAGTCGATCAATACGCACATCGGATGTGTCTTGAAAACGGCGGAAGAACGATTGCAGTCTTAGGATGGGGTATTACCTATCCAATCAGTGGTGAGGAGAAAAAACTTGCACGGAACATAACCGATCACGGACTCTTGCTTTCGGAATGGAAGGATCAGCAGCCCACGCTCTGGACGTTTCCGGTCAGAAACCGCATCATCGTCGCGCTGTCGGCGGAAGTCATCGTGATAGAAGCAGCAGTAAAAAGCGGTTCGCTCGTGACAGCAAAAATCGCCGAGAAATTAAAGCGCCCCGTATGGGCAGTCCCCGGTCCGATTACGAGTCCCACGTCCGTCGGCACCAATGAACTTATCGCGACGGGAAAAGCCAAAATGTGGCTCGGCGATCAACCCCAACCCCAAAAATCCTCATCTGATCCCCTGCTTCGATTGTTGACGAGCGACGCGCTCACCCCAAGCGAAATTTCCCGAAAACTAGGTAAACCCGTATCGGAAATTGGTGCACAACTGTCGCTTTTAGCCCTAACCGGACAACTCATAGAACGGGCGGGGAAGTATTATGCTCGCCAAAATTAGTTCTATTGCAAATATTGGATTGGAAACCGTCGGCGTCGACGTCGAAGTAGACGTAGCAAGCGCTGGTTTTCCTGGATTTACTATTGTGGGCCTGGCCAGTAAAGCCATCGAAGAAGCGCGCGAGCGAGTCAAAACCGCGCTTATCAACTCCGGTTTTGATTTTCCGCCCAAAAAGATTACGGTCAATCTGGCTCCTGCTGATCTTCCCAAAGACAGCGTCGCCTATGACCTGCCGATTGCTGTTGGAATTTTGTTGGCAAGCGAGCAACTTCCTCCGTTTGACCTTAAACATACATTTTTCTACGGTGAACTTTCTTTAGATGGGAGCCTCCGACCCACCCGGGGAATTCTTTTGCTTGCACTCTTTGCACAGAAACAGAAAAACGCGAGCGTATTCGTTCCCGCGCCCTCGGCCGCCGAAGCCACGGTCGTTTCAGGGATCACGGTTATTCCGATTGGTACGCTTTCGCAGCTCGCTCATCACCTATCGAACCAACAGGTAATCGCTCCTCTTGTTCACGAACCGGCAGAAGAAGATGAGGAGGTTGCGGTTGACTTTGATCTAGGCGAAATTTCCGGCCAGGAACAAGCCAAACGGGCACTCATCATTGCGGCTGCCGGAGGCCATAACGTCCTCATGTGGGGTCCTCCGGGGACGGGGAAAACGATGCTCGCCCGCGCACTCCCGGGCATTCTGCCACCGCTTTCAGACCGGGAGGCACTCGAGGTTACCCGCATTTATTCCATCTCGGGATTGCTCACTCCCGGTAAAGCACTCATCAAACGGCGATCGTTCCGCGCACCCCATCACGGGGTGTCTGCGGCCGGGTTAATCGGCGGGGGCACCAATCCCATCCCCGGAGAAGTGAGCCTTGCACATTTGGGTGTCCTATTCCTGGATGAAATGCCGGAATTTCCCAGAGGTGTGTTGGAGAGTTTGCGCCAACCCATGGAAGATGGCGTTGTCGAAATCGTCCGCGTGTCCGGTCACGTCAAATATCCAGCGAGTTTTACTTTAATTGCCGCAATCAATCCCTGTCCCTGCGGCTATCTTGGCCACCCCAAACGGGAGTGCAAATGCACGGAGAGACAAATTACCAAATATCATCACCGGATCTCCGGACCGATCCTCGATCGGATTGACCTTTCTGTGCCGGTTGCAGCAGTTGAGGTGGAAAAATTGTCTGTTACCGGCACCAAAACAACCGATACGATGACAACAAAACTTGCCAAAGAAGCGGTCATAAAAGCGCGAAAAATCCAAGAAAAACGATTTATGGGACTGCCGATCTATACCAATTCGCAAATGAGAAATAAGGAGGTCAAAAAAATTGGCAGGCTCACCCAGGAAGCTGAAAACTTTCTCAAACTCGCCGCAGACAAATATGATCTATCGGCCAGAAGCTATTTTCGCATGATAAAAGTTGCCAGAACCATTGCCGACCTTGCCGCATCGGGTGATATTCTCCCGGTCCACATGGCAGAAGCCCTCCAGTATAAACAGCGGGTATGAAGGCGTTTAATCGTGCAACCGGTCGCCTGGCCGAAGACTACGCAGCAGAAACGCTCAAGAAAAAGGGGCTGAAAATACTCGAACGGAACTTTGGAAATAAATTCGGAGAAATTGATATTATTGCACAAGATCAAGATACGTTGGTATTCGTTGAAGTCAAAGCAAAAACAGGCATTGAGTTTGGATTACCCGAAGAAATGATCAGTCCGCGGAAATTACAAAAAGTTCGCAACACGGCTATGGTGTATACAAAGGGCAAATCCCTCCCCTGCCGGATCGATGTTGTTGCGGTCGTGTTAGACCAAAATGACGAACTCGTCCGCCTCACGCACTACGAAAATGTCTACTAACTGGTTTGTCTATATCCTTCTCTGCGAGGGCGGCAGCTTCTACACCGGCATTTCTCCGAATCCTCAAAGGCGCTTTGAGGATCACGAAAAAGGAAAGGGCAGCGCGTATACCCGAAGTCACAAGCCAGTAAGAATACTGTATTCCGAAAAACTTCCTTCAAAATCCGCCGCGCTCAAACGAGAGCTCGAAATCAAATCCTGGCCCAGGCTAAAGAAGATCCATCTCCTCAACCTCAAGGCATCCCTTATGGGGGGTGTTTTTTTACGCAAACTCCGTCCAGGCACCGACAGCAAGTTTCGGGATAAAGGAAAAGTGTTTGGTGTTATGGGTGACGAGCGTAAGGCTATGCTCAAGTGCCGTTGACGCAATGAGGGCGTCAAGAAAAAATAAACCATGAGAAAGATGATATGTCTCGAGAAGCCGAAGTGCGTCTTTCGTACTCACCTCTGTAAAGGACAATTCTTCTAAACGGTCACACAAAGCCATGGCTTTACGCAATCCTGGTTTGTCTTTTGCCCCATGGATAAGTTCTGCCCTGCTCACCAAGGAAACCGCAGGTCGTTCCCGTTCGAGAAAACCTCTCGCAGATTCATTATGTCTGAGATAGTCGACTAAGACGGTTGTATCGGCAATATACTTACTTTTCATACCGGCTGCTCATTTTTTTCCGTATTGTTCTCACCCATTCCTCGCTGTCGCCAATGTCTGTTCTGTCTTTCCACGCGCCAAAGCTAGGCAATGGCTTTACTGACGCTTTTGTGAGAGTTGATTGCATCGGCACGAGCATTGCTTTAGGTTTACCAAATTTAGTAATAATAAATGATTTACCCCCGACGTCTACTTGATTGATAAGATCGGCAAGTTGATTTCTGGTATCTTTTATCGGAACGGTCTGAAGCATATGGTGGTATGATAAGGTAATTTTGTAAACTTTGTCAATAGGTAAACTTTGTACATATTGCCGTATCATTCGTATTTTTGTACAATGATAACCGTGTCAGGGTAGCTCAGTGGTAGAGCAACAGTATCATAAACTGTGGGTCGTGGGTTCGATCCCCACCCTTGACACTGAGGACATAAAAAAATCCGCCGAAGGGCGGATTTTCCTTCCTCATGAGGCTGATGGACAGCACGAAGTGCTGGACATAATAGCCTCAAAAGAACAGCCTCAACCATTTCTTCCAATTGGCAATATTCTCTTCTTGGTTCTCATTTGTCATTTGTAATTTGTCATTTGGCATTAATATGATGGTCTCCCCTTCTTTGATGAGTCCCAGTTTTTCTCGTGCGACCTCTTCGATATACTCAGGTGTCTGTGCCTGCATGAGCTCCCGTTTCAGTTCCTCATTTTTCGAAGCCAAATCGTCTCGAACCTCCTGTCGCTCGCGGCCGATGTCCCTTCTTTGCCACATCTCAAAGAGCGAGCGCGGTGCCGTAATAAGCGCGCCGAGGCTAACGAGAAAAATAATAAGGCGAAACCCACGGCTACGGATAATTCTCATAAATCCTCTTGCAGGATGGCTTTTTATGTGATATTATAGGGTATTGTAACGTGCATTAAGACCGTTGCAGCGGTCTAAAATACGATTACCGATACCTTTTATGACAACAGTTGACCTCAAAGCCGCCCACGATCAGTTTATTGATTACTTAAGCCAGCGCAGGCGTGCACGCGCTACCATCGTAGCATACGGCAAAGATATTGAACAACTTACCCAATTTTTAGGCAATATGGGCAAAAAAGCCATCGGAGAGATTACCCACGATGAGCTCGAAGCCTTTCTCAAAAAACTCGGTAGCGATAACTACACACCCAAGTCGATCTCCCGAAAAATCAACTCTATCAAGACCTTTTTTCGATTCCTAAAGGCTAGTGGTACCATCAATACAGACCCCGCAATCGAAATTGAACACCCCAAATACGAAGTCAAGCCGCCCCGCATCCTTTCGAAGCTCGAATATCGAGCCCTCCGGGATGCGTGTCGAGGGGACGTGCGCACGTATGCGATCGTTGAATTATTCCTCCAAACGGGCGTCCGCATCGGTGAACTTGCCAATCTGACCCTCGAAGATATTAAAGATATAGAACTCCATATTGCCGCCGAGGAAGGGCATGAAGAGCGGATGGTTCCCCTCAATAAAGCCGGCAAAGAAGCCCTTACCAAGTATCTGGAAGTTCGCGGAAGTCCGCCAGCTGGCGGAGCAAATAGCAAGTCGCTCTTTATCACCAAAACCGGCAAACCCTTACTGATCAGAAACATTCGGACGGCAATCGATCGCTATTTTCGCATTGCCGGTATTGATGGAGCTAAAGTTAACGACTTGCGCCACACCTTTATCGCCCATCACCTGATGGCCGGCACCCCAATCACGACTTTAAGCAAACTCGTCGGCCACAAGCGCCTCTCGACAACGGAAAAATACCTCGAGCTCGTCAAAGATAAACAGACGGAGAATGTGAAGCTGGAGGAGTTATAAAAATCCTATGGACAATGGGGAAACTCTTAAATGTCCAATAGATGGCCACACATGTCGACGTGCAGCTTGTCTCGAGAATCCACCCGATCCACAATGCACACAGGCAGCTAAAAACTTAGCAATCGCATCCATTGTTTTCGGAAGGCTTGATGCTCAACTGGTCAATCCTGACAAAGATCCTCACCAATTAGACCTCACAGTACTGGATGCTAAGGCAATTGAAATTGTTTGTAAACCACTGAAAGTTGATCCAAGGCTCATGATAGATTACATCCAGGAAAATTTAGTAAGTCCTGGAATGGAATACACTGTAAGGGCGTTTTAACTATCCAGCTACAAACAGTCTCGCAAGATATCCACTTCTTGAATGCTCCACGGAGAATAGTCTTGAGGATTTTTCTTGATCTCTTCTAAAAACTTCCCCCACCCCATCCATCTCCACTCCTCCACTTCTTCTTTCTTCGGCTTCGGATCCGCGTCGCTTGTTGCCACCAGCACTGGGCAAATTTCGTTTTCGACGATCCCATTTTTATCTGCAAATCGATATTGGTACGGTGAGACTTCTTTAATATTTTGCGTCTCTATGTCTAGTTCTTGTTTTAATCTCCGCTTGGCGGCATCAACCGCGCTCTCCCCCGGTCCGGGATGGCCGCAGACCGTATTGGTCCACACGCCGGGAAACGTTTTTTTCTTGGAAGATCGCTTTGTAAGAAGGAGTTCTCCTTTGGAGTTAAACAGAAAAAGCGAAAATCCCCGATGAAGGGGGGTGTCGGTGGTATGGACGGTATCCTTAGGAGCCGTACCGAGAACAGTATTTTGCTCGTCCACGAGTACGACTACTTCTTCCATCGGTGGGCGCACTAGGGATCGAACCTAGAACCCCTACTTTATAAGAGTAGTGCTCTGCCATTGAGCTATGCGCCCTGATACGTAAAAACTATGCTCCCGCCTCTTCGGCGGGTCGCCGATGAGGCGACTACCGATGAGCTACGGGCGCGCTTGGGTATTATATCAAACTAGATTCCTATTCGCTCTCTGGCATGGGTGATGATTTGGCCGACCATCCTATTAAAATCCCATCCAGCGGCTCGTGCGGCGACGGGATAATATGAAACGACGTTTTCTCCCGGCATCATGCCGGGAAGGGTATTAATTTCTAATAAGCTTGGCTTCCCTTTGGCATCGAGCCGCAGGTCTACTCGAGCAATGTCACGACAGTTAAGCACGGTATAGGCTTTAATACAAAGCTCACCAATGAGTTTTTCTAGAGTTTCTGAAATTTTGGCGGGACACGTATAGGCAACGCGTGGATCCGGAAGTGTATCTTCAAAAAACCATTTTGCCTCATAGGAGGCAAACTTTACTAAATGGGGAGGAAAAACATCAAAATTCTGCTCGACAATAGGAAGAATATAGGGGTTCGTGTTTCCCAATATCGTGACGGTGAATTCGCGACCGGGGAGAAATTCTTCAACTATGACCCCATCGCCATAGTTTTTCCGCAGATGCCTGATTTTTTTAATAAGCTCACTTGGCTCTTCAACCAAGTTGTCGTTAAATACCCCTTTGCTCGATCCCTCGGCGTTGGGCTTGACGATCACGGGAAATGTCAGTCCCTCTACATAGAGTTTTTCTTTGAACCCCAGCTCGACAAACTTTGGCGTCGGGAGTCCGTGATAGGACCAAATCTTTTTGGTCAGTGCCTTATCAAGGGTAATCGCCTCAGCAAGCGCCCCGGAATGCGTATAGGCAATACCCAGCATCTCAAGCATTGCCGGAATATGCGCCTCCCGTATTTCTCCGCGCAAGCCTTCGGCGATATTAAACACTAAATCAACTTTTCCTTTTGCCGTTTGCAGTTTGCCGTATGCGTTTTCATCCGCCTCGATGTCTATACATTCATACCCATTGGCAACAATTGCGTCATGGATTGCGACAATTGTCTCGGGCTCGTCAAACTCAGCCTCAGCCTGTGCATCAGCATCAAGCGAAGGCTTGGTATGTCGAACATTAAACACAAACGCAATACGCATAATTATGTACACTACTGCATTGACGGCATTTGTAAAGAAGGGAAAATACATACGGGCTTGACAACATTGAAGTATTACGTTATACTTTATAGATATGAAGAAGCTTCTCGCCACTCTCGAAACCAAAAAACAACGATTGGATAATTACCGGCCACTTCCACCGGATCTTGTCCGAAATCTCGAAAAGTGGTTCAAAATTGAACTTACCTACACCTCCAACGCCATTGAAGGCAATACCCTTTCACGAGCTGATACTGCCTTAATCGTGGAAAAAGGCCTCACCGTAGAAGGAAAAACGCTCACGGAGCACCTGGAAGCGGTCAACCACGCGCACGCATTCGAATGGATCGCGACACTCGCCCATCTCAAACGGAAAGACCTAACCGAGCACCATATTCTGGATTTGCACCGCCAGATTCTCCAGAAGATTGATGATGCAAACGCGGGGCGGTACCGGACGGTTTCAGTGCGGATTGCCGGATCCCGTGCCATCATGCCAAATCCTGTAAAAGTCCCACGCCTCTACGATGAGTTTATCTCATGGCTTCACGACGCCCACGGCAATGAGCTCGCCATTGCAGCAGACGCCCATTTCCGGCTCGTCAGCATCCACCCGTTTGTCGACGGCAACGGACGCACTGCGCGGCTCCTCATGAACCTCCTCCTCATGCAGGCCGGCTTCCCGCCAGCTATTATTCGTAAAGATGATCGTAAACGGTATATAGATAGCATTGAAGCGGGCCAGCTCGGCAAATCACGGGACGACTATTACCAACTCATGTTTGCTTCTGTTGACCGGTCACTGAATATTTACCTGAACGCAATCGAGCAGAAAGTAGAAACAACTCGGGCTGCAGGTAAACCGCTTCTCAAAATCGGTGAACTCGCCAAGCTTGTTGGTGAAACGGTGCCGACGATTCGGTATTGGACCCGCGAAGGCCTCCTCTCTGTAGCCGAACGCTCCCCCGGTGGGTATCAGCTGTACACCCAAAGTCAGGTGAGTGTCGTCCAAAAAATCAAAAAACTACAAGAAAAACGATTAACCCTTGCGGAGATTAAAAAGGTGCTCAACAGTAATTAAAGCCTCGCCCGTTGGGATATCTCTGCCTCCACCAGTTCCCGAGAGCGGCCGTATTTGAGACGCGATAATTGAATGATCGCTTTGGCTACCTGCGGATTTCGTTCCCCAATGACCTTTTTCATGTCTTTGGTAAGATCCAGACTAAAGGGCTTGACGGGTTCATTGTGGACGATCGTTTTAATAAATGCATTGTATTTATCGACGTTGATAAGATCCGTCTCATTAAATGTTGGTTGAAATTCATGCTGAAGGTAATTGGCGTCTGTCACTCCAACGCGGAAGGCAACGAGCGTTCCCACATTGCCAAAGACGGCATTCTTGACTTCCTCTTCCATCTGCCCGATGAATTGATTGGCAACGATTAAGTTGAGGCGGTATTTCCGGGCTTCAGAGAGAATTTGGGCAAAATCAGGCGTCGCGAAGTTTTGAAATTCATCCACGTACAAGTAAAAATCCCGCCGTTGTTCCTCCGGTATTTCCTGCCTGCTCATCGCCGATATTAATATGCGGGGCACAAGGATTAATCCCAAAAAGTTACTGTTCTCCTCCCCAACTTTGCCTTTAGAAAGGTTCACCAGAAGTATTTTTCCTTCATCCATCACGTTTCGGAAATCAAAACTCGACTTTGATTGACCGATGATGTTGCGCATGAGCTTATTGGTGACGAATCGGCCGAATTTCGAAACGATATAATCCAATACTTCAGACTTATGAAAATCAGCAGTCTGAGCGATCTGATCAGTCCAGTATCTCCGGATAATCGGATCCTGAACTTTCGGGAGGAGCTCCTGTACAAAGTGGCTATCAGTAAGCGCACGGACGATCTCGACAAACGTATTGCCGGGTTCACACATGACGGTCAGCATCGCATTCCGTATGGCGTGCTCAAACCGTGGGCCGATGATACCGGTTTTCATCGGGTCATAGAGCTTATACATAAGCCCCACAATTGATGTCGTGACCATGTGTTTTTGCTGCTCCGTGGTTGCCTCAAGCATATTAAGTCCCATCGGCCGCTCATCATCTGAAGGATCAAAGTAAATAACGTCTTCGGCCCGCTCCGGGGGTATGCGCGAAAGGATTCCGTCAATTAAATCTCCGTGGGGATCAACGATGGCAACCCCGTGACCGGCCCGGATATCCTGAAGCGCCATTTCTTCCAGAAGCTGCGATTTGCCCGTACCGGTTTTCCCAATAATATAGGTGTGACGCCTGCGATCATCTTCACTAATAAATATCGGTCGATCCACCCCACGATATCTGCTCGTTCCGATAAACATACCGCTACTGGGAATCTGCGCCGGAGCCGGTGCCCGTTTGGCGTTGAGCCAAAAAATATGAGCTGTCTCAACGGATTTATTGGGCAAATGAAATATGGTCGCAAGCTCGTCACTGTTTAAAACGCTATATTGAGGGAAAAACGGGAGGTTTAAGACCGGAAAATACCGATAGATAAAATCGAGCATAAAGAGTTTCTTCAGGGGCAATTTCACTTTAGAGAAATGATTATGATCAGAGGTAAACTGATGAAAAGCGCTCTCGAGATTTTCAAGATGCATCCGTGCACTTTCAGCATCCTGTGCAGAAACCACAAGTCGTACGACCGCATTAAATCCCGGTTTACTCGTTTTTTGCTCGATTGCCTCGAGCATCTTGGGATCTACTTTAAAACTGGCTTTTTCCGGATTTGCTTCATTTTTCTTGGCTAGCGAAATATAGGATCTTCCCTTTGATCGCCACTTTCCTCCGGCTGGTGAAATGATTATCTGGACCACAGCCCCCTCTCCCTCGGACATCTTGGCAAGCACTGACGTAATTGACGAGAGTGGGTCGGTCGGCAAATCACGATAGACCCTAATGGGCATGTAATCGGAGTTTTTGAGTTTGAGGGCGGCGAATGCCACTTTACCCGTCGGAGTAAAAATTGAGTATTCGTCAACAATATGAATGTCAGCTCCCGGATAGGCACCGTGAATCTGCTTTTCGATAAGATCCATGAGCTTTCGTGGGACGGAAATATAGAAACGGATGTCTTCCCGCTTGGCGACAATTTCAAAGGAGATGTGCTCTTCAGGCTTAAGAAACGACCAAAATCCACTGTGACCTATGGAATGGAGACTGGCAAACATTTGCTCTGCCGCATCAATTTTCGTTTCGTTGTCACGGGGGACAGCTACTTGGAGAAGTACGTGATCAAGTGAAACGACTTCTCGATTGCGGTACTTCCACAAAAGAAATGCGATATAGCCGACGAGCGCGAGAGCGCCTCCAAAAATCGTCATGAAGACGAGGCTGATAAGAAACAATTCTCCTCGATAGATAAGATCCAAAAAAACGTCAGGCATAAATTAATCTACAAATCTACAAATAAAATGATTTGAATCATTTAATAATTTCAACATTAGATTATTCATTTGATTATTTGTAGATTTGTTTATTTGTAGATTATTTTCTTAGTGTTCTTTGTAATTGTTTCAGTCTTCTGATGCACCACTCAGCGAGCCATCGCCACGAACTAGTCACTCCCACTTTGAGTCCCTGGGCAATCTGATCGTCAGTAAGAGGCAAAGCGACAGAAGGCGCCTGCGATGAAACTGGATTTTGTCCGATAGCGGCAACGCCTTGTTGTTGTACGACTTGCGGAAGCTTTACGTTTGTCGGCCGCTGCGATACCCCGACGGCAATAACTTCTTTAGGCAGAGGCATCTCGTGTGTACCGATATCTTTAAGAGGAAACGGCTCACCGAGCGCAATACCTCCTTCAAGTTCTTTTCCAAGATTAGGTTGGGCAGGATCGGTCATTGCACCAATCATATCACGAATTTGCCATAAAAATGACTCCGTGCTTGGGCATTTTTGTTTGTGGTCTTTTTTGTTTACTACCCATAGCTCCTTCCCGAATCATCGCCAAATACCAAATAATCGAAAGCAAAATCCATTGCGTTGCCTCTTTTTTGGGAAGCTCTCTCTTTTCCATTTCAAGGCTTAGCCTTGAAATTTTCCGGGGCTTTGCATCGATCTGTCTCAAGAGTAAAAACAGAATTATTCCAAACGTCACCCGGAATACCGGAACGGCAATTTTTTTGTCGATGTGCCTGATTTTCTCAAGGGCTATGAGGCGATCCTTTCTGTTTTTTACCGGTGCTTCCCTCATCTCCCTTATCTCCCCGATCACCCTCACAAGTATTTTTCGTACGCGCTTTTTCTCTTTTGGCTTAAGTACTATACGCGTTTCAGCGTGACGTATCTCGGGGAGAACAACATGTTTTTCATGGAGAACGGATCTTCGTTTCTTTATCATCCGGTGTCGCTCCCCTCTTTCAACTGTTTTTATGCGTTTTTTCTTGCTGTGCTTCTGTCGTTCTTTTGATTTGATTGGCTTCCTAAGAATTTCTCGACTCCGTCTCTTCTTTCGTTTATATTCAACCGCTTCTGACTTCTTTAGGTTTTTATGCTCATTCTTTTTTCGTATTCTTCTTTCTTTCTTTTCTACTCGTTTCATCTCTTTGCGTGCATGACGAGCGATACTCTTTTCTACAGCTCGGAGAGGTTTTGGTAATTCGCTTGCCAGTGTTCTTAATAGTAGTGGTATTGCTCCCAAGGCTACATTCGTTTCTTTAACAAAAGATATGCTTTTTTTTGCTTGCTCTACTTGGCGACTCTTTTGTCCAATCAAATCCATGAAGTCAACTGGCTTCTTATGGATCTCGGAAAGACTTAATCGATCTTTTTTCTGAACAGAAAATACTTGTACAGGTAATTCTTCTTGTTTTTTTACTCCGGTATGTTTTTTTCTGGCAGCTTCAGCAATATATGTAACTGATGCACGTGCTGTTGTGGATATATCGCGTATCACGCGAGTACCAACGTTATGGATATCCACTCCAATTTCATGAACTATCCCCCTGGGTTGTATATGTAAGCGATCAGATCCAGATTGATCTCTCGTTTTCTCATTGCCCACATCCAATTGGGGAATCGTTCGATCAACCAAATTTCGCTTGTCAAGTCTCACCTTGGGTTGGCTATCGAATTTTTTATTTGTCGCTTTCTCTGTCCCTGGTTCGATAACGATTATGCCTACATTTTTCATTCCATTGGTAATGAGTGTTCGGTCAGAACCACTGCGCGCAGCATTCTTTAGAAAAACCCATGAAGTTGAAATGTCCACTGCCTCGTCTGCATGAACAATATCCACTCGTTTTTCCATCTTTACCGTACCGTCATCAAGTTTTACAGCAATATCCGCATATCTAATTTCATGTTTACCGTTGTGATCAGACTGGTGAAGATCAACAGAAACGACTCGGGTGCCGGGAGCTGCTTTAACCATAGTCTCTTGCCATAACGTTAATGAGGCGCGTTCTTCTTCTGTTTTGGCGTTGGCAATCATACTGTCAAAATCTCCCCAAAATTCATTGGTTAACTTTCCATTTACTACCTTATATACCGCCTCCTCTGCCATCACTTGCTCTCCGCGCTGTTCAGCAAAGTGAGTACGAACCTGGGTAGGAAACATAACAGTATTAAAGTCGATTAGCGCTTTTCTATGAATCTGATCGGGAGTCCAGGTTGGATTGCGGAGGGTAAGATC
>MFJJ01000057.1:5665-11209 GCA_001780895.1 Candidatus Gottesmanbacteria bacterium RIFCSPHIGHO2_01_FULL_46_14 | reverse complement strand
CAATCCCGCGGGTAACTCTTTCGTCCTCTACTATACGTGCGGGGAAATTCACCTGTCAAGGGGTCCGGCGGAATTGACCCAGTTGCGTCGGAATTGATGTGTTTGCGTCGGAATTGATATAGTTTTGTCGGCAAGAGATTTATGGAGCCGCCGCTGTGTCTTGGGAAACCCTCAAGAGGAAAAGCACTTCCTCCTTGAGATGGTTTTTGATCCAAAATTTAGTTTTGTTGTCGATCAATTCACCTAAGCCCGGCATGAATAACTCTGGATTAATTTTTTCTACCATTTTTATGGCATTCATTAATGCAAGTTTTTTGGATAGACCCGTTTCTTTCAAAAGAACGCTTTCATTGATTTCCCAATTTTTTTCCAAAAAATACCAAACGTCAAATACATCCCGGGAAGCAAATTTTTTACGGGTCAGTAGGGCCGCCAGTTTGGTGGCTACCATATCGGATTGTTTGACCACGAGCATGGGTATACCTAAGAAACTTTTCTTTTCAAACGAATTATTGTGGATGGGTCTTCGGGAAATTTCCACCTTCACGAGTCTTTGGCCTTTTTCGTAACTCACGATGAACAATAACGTGTATTTTTTCTTTGCGGCTTCGCGAACATCTCCCAGTTTTTGTAACATTTTGGGCATTTCGACCAAAATTTTGTCCTCCAAATCCGGATTGAGCAAATCAAAATCCAGATCGACTGAAAAACGCGGAAGACCATAAAACAACATAGCAGCTGTTCCTCCCTTGAAACCTAAGTTTGGGCCCAAAATGGGGCTTGAATATATTTTTTTCAGAATCTGAATCAGGATGGTTCTATGCAGGATTGGATTAAGCATTGGATGTAAATATTTTATAGTATTCATGCACTCTTTTCTCCAGCGTTTTATTAGAGTATATTTTGACCATTTGATTTACCAATTCCCAATTGAGAGGGTTGAGATTGTCAATGTGATAATTTTTGTAAAACAGGATGGTATCCAGAAAAGCGCGTTCTTTTGAGGCGATAGAATAATTTTTTTCCCGCACGATGCCCTCATGATTCAAAAGAATGTCATTTTTTAGTTTACGGTAATGGAAGATTTGACCAGATATGGAAAGGGAGCGCGATAGATAAGAGGCTACATAGATGGTCTCGTAGGGCTGAAATATCATGCCCGCCTTTTGAAGGACCGTTTGAAAGCTGATATATGATGGATAGTAAATTTTATTGCCCAACTCCAGCCAGTCAAATTCGATCTTGGTATATATTCCGGCCCTGGGACGTAACAGCTTGTTGGTTTTGACAAAATAATGGGCGCGTTTGCGCAATAAAGGTGCAGGGATTTGAGGGAATAGCAATTCCAGCTCGTTGAGAGTAAAGACGGTTTGGGGTAGGTTTAAAAGGTATGGTAAGAACTGCATGTTACATTATTTGTAACACACAGTTCCCAAAATAGTCAAGGAGTCAAAAATAGGGAAAAACAGAATTAAGCTATTCTGTACATGCCGTAATAAGGGATTATTTCTTTTATCTTTCCTTTTGAAAGACAAACAACAAAATATTCCTTAGATTCGTATTTACCGATAAAACTTCGCATTGATCTGCCGATTCCGGCTTTCTCTCCGGGTGCATATTTCACTTCAATTCCAATGGGCGCCGGATACCTATCGATGACGATATCTACTTCTGCTCCCTGTTTTGTTCTCCAAAATCTTAAGGACTCTGCGGTAGAACGAATATTTTTTTTAAGCTCGTTAAAGACAAAATTTTGAAACAAAAACCCTTTATCCCCGATCGAATCAAACGAACGGATATCCAAAAGATAATTTCGGAGTCCCAAATCGATAAAATAGTAGATGGGTGACTTGGTGATTTCTTTCCTTACATTTCTAAAATACGGAACGGATTTTTCTATGATATACGTTTTTTCCAAATACCAGAGATATTTTTTCACGGTCGGTAAAGAGATATTCAGGGTATTTGATAATTCATGGTAATTGGTTAATCTACCATTTTGACTGCCGGTAATTTTTAACAGGTCGGTTAACACTTCACTTTTTTCAATTCGTAAAAGAACTTGTATATCTTTCTCTACAAAGCTTTTGTAAATGTCTTCCAGGGCAGCCCGTTTCTCTGTAGACGTTTCTCTCAATACGACTTTCGGGTAGCCGCCGAACAGCAAGTATTCATTCAGAAGCTCTAATCCAAAAGAGCCATTCACACTAAAAAATTCTTCCAGTCTGCCTTCGTAGTGATACGCTGTCTTGAAATGTACAAATTCCTCAAACGACAAAGGGAAAATTTCAAAAACTCTTTTCCTGCCCGCCAAAGATTCGTATATGTTCTCTTTCAGCTCGATGGAGCCCGAACCGGTAACGATAAATTTGTAGGGAAGCCTCATATCATATATGCCTTTTAAGAAAACTCCCGCATTTTCTTTCTTCTGTATCTCATCTATAAAAACATACCCGTTATTGCTGCCCAATTCGGAACGAATTTTTTCCAGAAGTTTAGCTTGAGAAATAAAAAACACACGGTCCCGTTCGACATCTAAATTAAGATAGAGGTACTTTTTCCCTTCAGCTTTGAGCTTTTCCATCAACACAAGCATCAATGTGGTTTTGCCGGATTGTCTTGGGCCGACTAAAAGCGATATTTCTTCGTTTTCCAGGTGTTTCATTAACATGGGTAAAACGGACCTTTTTATAATCATAGTTATATATTAGTACTTCTAAACATAAAGTCAAGTCTTGAATTGATCCAGTTGCGCCGAAATTGATATAGTTATTTGATTGTTCCCCGATTGAGATATCTTGCACTGTTTTTGTCGATAGTCCATCCGTTAATAAGTTCAAAATCTGTCTTGGATTTGGCTATTGTCGGGATATCGTACCTCATGGTTTCAGGTTCATCAAACAGATCCATCAGAATTAGGTAATTATACGGATGATATGCAGATAGGCCACAGCGCTAAGCCCAATAATTGTTTCTGGAAATAACTATCATTTTGGAGTCAGGGTAACGGGAAACGAAAGCTTGATTAACCCGTTGTGACTTACTTTTTATCTCCAGAGCTACTGTTTTATGGCCTGGTTTGTTCAGCACCAAATCTATTTCCGAACCGCTCTTGGTTCGCCAATAGTTAAAGCTATACCCAAAATTTCCATAGTAGTTATATTTCAATAGTTCAGACACAATAAAATTCTCAAAAATCTGGCCGGCATCCCCTCTGCTACTGATAGGTTCAAAGTTATTTATCAAAGCGTTCCTCAGGCCTAAATCATAAAAATATACTTTGGGCATTTTAGATATTTCATCCCTTTTTCTCGATGAATATGGCTTAATAATAAAGATGATAAAACTTTGTTCAAAAAGTTCTATATATCTTTTTACTGTTCTTGCTCCAATGCCCAATTTGGATGCAAGATCTGCATAATTTACTAAAGATCCAATTTGATATGCTAATAATTTTAGCAGTGAAAGTGCGGCTGACTTATTTTCCAAAAGAGATAGCTCAACCAAATCTTTAAATACCACGCTGTCAATTAAATTTGTTAGATAAATCGAATCCCTTGGATGCGCTTGCATCGCCGGATACAAACCATATACCAAGATGGTATCTAATATTGCCTTATGGTCATATGGGCGGATAACTTCTTTGGCTTTTTCACCTGTTAACATTTTTTCAATAGGCAAAAGAGACAAGGTTTTCTCAAGTCCGTTTTGCACCAAATATTCACTAAGTGTTAGTGGATAAAGGTAATAATCGATCTTTCTTCCCGCAAGGCTTTCTGAGGCTTTGTTTTTAATATTAAAAGCCGACGATCCGGTAATAATTAGTTTGAATTGTGGTAGTTGATCGAAAAATATTTTGGCCGCTCTTCCCGGATCACTTAATCTTTGAATTTCATCTATTACTATCCACTTGCTGTCTGCGTTTAACAATTGTCTGTACACTGTGGGATCATACCGTTCAAGAGCATGCTTTATGGGCTCGTTATCGACTATTAAATATGTTGCCTCTGGGAAAATACGCTTAATAATAGTAGTTTTGCCTACCTGTCGGGCACCAAGTAAAACTAAAATCTCTTTATATTTTTCAAAATGATCCCAAAGTGCCTGATCTAAATGTCTGATAAGCATATTAACTACATTATAGTATAGACTTTTCTGTATGTCAAGTACCGATTAGTCAATGCTCTGTATCTAATTTACAACTAGGAAATAGATGCAAAAAGGTACCAGGAAAACGACAAGGAGGAGTCCGCTTGAATTTGGTGCTAAACCAATCGACCAAACAAAGAGTCCGATCGTGGCGATGAGGCAGTAGTAATAGAGAAACACGAGATACCGGTGCATAGGTGGTACAAAACTATGATAGCACATCTACAGTCAGCGACAATTTTTCATAGAGGCGTTTGTACGCCCGCGCGCTTTTGGTCCAGGAGTGATCTTGCCGCATGACGCGCACGACCATCTTGCTCCATCCTGCGGAATCGTTGTATTTCCGTTTGATTGCCCGCTCGATTGCACCCCGAAGCGCCGTTTTGGTATAGGGGCCAAACACAAATCCGGTTTTCCCATCCGTTACCGTATCAGCAAGCCCGCCGGTTTTGCGTACGAGCGGGATGGTACCATAGCGCATGGCGATTATCTGTATTAAACCGCACGGTTCAAATCGCGACGGCACGACCATGACATCGCACCCGGCGTACATCCTACGGGCAAGTCGTTCATCAAAGGTGTGCGTAAAGGCAACGCTGGTTGTGTATTTTTTGGTTAATGCACGAATTGCTTTGACGAGTTTTGGGTTTCCCGTACCCAAAATAGCCAGCTGTATCGATCCGGCGGCAAGAAGCGGCTCGACGGCTCCCAAGAGAATATCAATCCCCTTTTGATTTTGCTCAATTCTCCCGATAAATCCAAAAAGCGGCGAATCTTTCTCCAGAAGTCGCAATGCCCGCTGGAGGTGGCGCTTGATATATGGCTTAACACGGGCGACGGAGGCAATACTGTAACGGCGCGGCAAATTGGGGTCGATGCGCGGATCCCAGAGCGTCGTATCTATTCCATTGAGAATACCTAAAATTTTATCTTTCCTTCGCTCAAGCATACCGGTAACGTGAGGCCCGTAATTACCATGAAGCATTTCGCGGGCAAACGTCGGAGAAACCGTCGTCATAACATCGGCATATTCAATGCCTTCCCGGAGCATATTGATGTATGGCGTCCCACCGTCTTTGAGAATATGAAATTGTCTGGTATCGAGAAAAATTTGTTTGGCGAGTTTGGCCTTGACGATGCCGTGATAGACCGGATTATGGATCGTCAGGATGGTATGAACCTCGCTGGCTTGCAGTGTTTCCAAGCCCGTAATATCGCCGTTGGTCCGGAAAAAAACTTTTGGTGATTCACCAAGCAGCATAGGCAGAAGTGCTGTATGCCAGTCATTAGCATGGATAATCGGCCAGCGCTCTCCTCGCATCGCAGCAACGGTAAGATAGGTTGCGACTGCCTGGGAAAAAAAAGCAAACCGCGTTTGCAGCAATTTGTCAGCAT
>MFJJ01000057.1:5471-5627 GCA_001780895.1 Candidatus Gottesmanbacteria bacterium RIFCSPHIGHO2_01_FULL_46_14 | reverse complement strand
GACGAAACAGATACACAGGCACCCGCGCACCGGGCAACACGCACTTAAAGATAAACACGAGTTCCCGTCTTTTTTCAAACGAGACGGCAATCGGCCCGATACAATGGCTTTTTTTAATCTTCATGGAGGCGTAGTATGGAAGGGCTATGGCAATAT
>MFJJ01000057.1:1558-5459 GCA_001780895.1 Candidatus Gottesmanbacteria bacterium RIFCSPHIGHO2_01_FULL_46_14 | reverse complement strand
GCTTGAGCGCCGACGGAAGCGCATAGGAAACATCGGCTAGACCCCCGAGCTTAAACAGGGTAGCCACCTCACTCGTGACAAAAAGTACGCGCATACTACCATAATACACTAGTATCCGCGGTAGGTCTTGCGAGCATTATAGAGCTCTTCGGTGAGGCCACCGTGCGTTTTATGGCGCTCTTTTAAAGAAGGGATGAGGCGGTCGAGAAGGTAGTTTGCCTGATGGATGAGGGTGATCATGAGATTGACGTCAATCTCAGAAGAATCGGGGAGATAGGGGAAATCGGGGTGATCGGGGAGAACTCGATTTTTTCGTAGTATCTCCCATATCTCCCCTATCTCCCTAATTTCCCTTATTGCCCGCTCTTTCGGCCATATGGAGAGATTGTGTTGACGGGCAAACGAACGATAATCATTCAAGAGTTCTTCGAGCGACCCACGGGCAACGCCTGCAAGCTTGATATATCCTTTCGTCCCCTGTTCTTTATAACCCTCGGCAATATTCTGCATTCCCGATCGGGCGGCTTGAACCATTTGGTCATGGGTACGGGAGCGTTTTTCTATAAAGCGGTCACAGAAGACAACCGTGTAATCATAAATGGGAACCGTGATTTTATAGGCAAGAAGATATTCGTAGCCGGACTTTTTCATAGACGTTTTCGTACCCTTCGACCATCTTTGCCACTGTAAAGTTCTCTTCAACATGTTTTCGGCAGGCGGCCCGGTCGATTTGGTCGATTTTGCCGATTGCTTCGACCAATCCCTCAATCCCCTGTTTTTTAATAATCCAACTCCCTTTTCCCGGTCGATTCTCACTATCCGGATCTATAATAAACCCGGTAAAACCATCTCGTACTACCTCAGAAACACTCCCGCGATTGTAGGCAATCACAGGGGTGCCGCAGGCCATCGCCTCTATCATCACCATCCCAAAGGGCTCCTCCCATACTATCGGAAACAGGAAGGCGCGGGCGCTTGCGAGGAACTCAGTCTTTTGGGCATTTTTCATAAATGGCACGAACTCAACGCGAACATCCCGCGTATAGGGCTTGACGATCCCGTTGAAATATTCACTGTTTTGATTTTCTTTCATCACGGATGTTGCGACTTTGATCGGAAGCCCGGCAGTCCGTGCCGCATCAAGAGCGAGATGGATGCCTTTTTCAGGAACCATACGACCTGCACATGCCAAATAGAGTCCCGGGGAAACTCCTTTAATCTGGGGTAAATCTATTCCATGATAGACTGTGCCGACAAAATTTAGGCCAATGCCATCAAGTCGCCCAAAGGACTTACTGATTGCAATAAAGTTGTGCTTCTTAAAGCGGTTAAGCAGCCAGAAGGGTAATGAATTGGGATTTTTTGGTACCGGATCATGGAGCGTATAGACGGTCGGAAATCCTGTCAGTTCGTCAAAAAAATGAGCGAGGCTATCGTGATATGAGTGGACGATATCAAGCTTGCCTTCTTTGGCCATCTGATAGGCGCGAGTAGTCAAATCAAGCTCGTAGTTTCTTTTGACGGTATAAAAACTTGCCCACTTCTGTCGCTCACCGCCTGCGTGTTCGAGCTTTTCTTCCTGGTACTGCTTTTCGAGAAGCTGTCGATCTCCACCGACGAGGCGAGCGTGCGTTTGGATGTCGGGAGCTGTAAAAAACGTGACGTCGTGGCCCCGCTTAACCAAACCATTTGCCAGAAAAACTGAAAGGTCCCTTGGGGCAAAAATCATGTCCCCGTAGCGGGATGGAGACATGTAAATCGAAGGGGACAGGAGGCCTATGCGCATTAGCTCATTGTATCAGAGAATCATTCTCGTTTGCTCGGAAAGTTCTTGGGCCCTCCGGCGATAGTCGATGCGAGCAGCTTCAATATTGCCTACGTAGTCGTGTTTCGTAAATGGTACATCGGCAAATTTGCGCTTTAGTGCTTCGTAAGGAAACGACGGATCATAGCCCTTGGGAAGCTCTGAAAAACAATCCGGCAACGCAGCTGGATCCGGACGATCGCTGTAGTATGATTTTAATGCATGAGCAACCTCGTGGAATCTTCGCGGATGATCGATAACCGCAAGGTCCCGCGTCACATAGGATGGGTTATCAACAAGGTTTTGGAGCCCAGCCGGCTGACCTGGGTATGCCCCGCGATTATACCCATCATAGGTCGGACCCCATCCGCGAGCGCCACCCATGTATCCCGAGGCACGCAAGACCCCTTCGGCTGAAATAAATCTGCCATTGGTGAGTCCAAAAGCTTGAAACATTTCAGCAATTCGTGGACCATGAAATTCTGATGAAACAACGCCAAACGAACCGGAAAAATATCCCTGCGGATCCTTTCGATCGAGAAGATTGAGCCCTTCAAAAATATTGCCAAAGGTTGTTTTTGCGTTTTCCTCGAGAATCTTAAGCTTTGCAGCTCCCTTGACTGCTTCAATGTCGGTGTCTTTTGGACGGGTTTGGTCGAAAATATGTGCAAGAACACTCGATTCGCTCCGGGCAAGCTCCTCAAGTGCAACATCCGTCCTGATCCCTTCGCGCTGGGTCTGGCGACTATGATAGCCGCTCAATATCCCCTCCCTCGCCCATCCTCTGGCAACCAAATTCTTCGTTGCAACGGCGTTGAAGTAATTGAAGACGTTGGATGGCACCGGGTTTGTTTTTGGATCATGCGAGGCCTTGAGCTCCATCGGCCCCATGCCGCAGGCAATCACGGCATCAAATCGGGGAGCTATGACTTCTTTTGACTTAGTCGGCTCGCTTGAACCAAAATAACTCACTTCACTCATAGTGATGTAACAACCTTTTCAAGGCTTTCTACCATATGGTCGTTGGTAAAATGACCTTCGACATGCTTTCTGCACGTCGTCCGGTCGATCTGATCGATTTTTTTGACTGCTTCAATCATTTGTGATTCGTTCTCGACAATAAATCCGGTTTTTCCGTCGGCCACAACTTCAGGCACCGCACCCCGTCTGAAGGCAATCACGGGTGTCCCACAAGCCATAGCCTCGATCATGACCAGCCCGAACGGCTCTTCCCAAAGCACCGGAAACAGGAGGGCTTTCGCTTTTCCGTAGAGCCTGACTTTTTCGCTCATGCCGATTTCTCCATGATGAATGACGGTTTTCCCGTCTACATGGGGCGCGATTTCTTTTGCATAGTAGGAAGCATCTCCGATTTTTCCTGCGATAACAAGCTTTATACCGACTGATTTGGCAACAGAAATACCTGTTTTTTGATTTTTATGCGGTGTGATTGAGCCCATCATCAAAAGATAATCGTCTGGATTCTTTTCAAAAAGAAAATCAGCTATATCGATGCCATTGTAGACTGTACCAACGTAATTCAGATCTGGAAATGGAACCCGTTGGGCATTGCTAATACTGACAAGGGGAATTTTTAGCTGGCGACAGGCATCTGCAAGATCAGCAAACATCGGCAAGTGCATGACGTTGGCATATTTTTTTCCTAGCCGGCGGGCAGTTTCAAAAAACAGAACTTCTCCGCCGCGCATATTATTCAAAACACAGTCGTATTCAGAAGCATGAACATCAAGCCAGAAATCAACGAGGGAAAGCGAGAGCATTTCTTTTCGTAGCTTTCTTGAAGATTCGACAGGCTCTGTGTTCTGTGTCATTCCGGGCTTGACCCGGAATCCATCTTTCTCCTGCTCTGGATCCCGGCTCGGCGGCCGGGATGACAATACAAAAGAACCGGCAACGGTATCTCCGCCGCCGATTTCGACCAGCTGGTATTGGTATGATGGCTGAGAACCCTTTGCCGCGATTAACATTATTTCGTGACCTTTTTTGGATAACCCGACGGCCTGAGCATGGGCGACGCGCTCGGTACCACCCTGCATGGGCGGAGGAACAGGAAGAGCAACCGAACCCAGGACGACA
>MFJJ01000057.1:0-1532 GCA_001780895.1 Candidatus Gottesmanbacteria bacterium RIFCSPHIGHO2_01_FULL_46_14 | reverse complement strand
CAACCGAACCCAGGACGACAATCCTCATTTCTTTAGTGTAGCATTATTCTTTCGTCCGTAGCGCTGATACATCGTTTCGAAGCGTCGGCCGATGATTTCCCATGAAAACTTTTTCTCGACGGTTTTGCGCGCATTTTGACCCATTTTGAGACGGATTGATTCATTATCTAACAGTTTGTTTACTTTCTCAACGATCTCGGTACTATTCCTCGGCCGGACAAAAAGTCCGTTATATCCCTCTTTGACTGCCAGTGGAATCCCGCCTTTTCTGGTAACAACCACCGGCGTTTGGCACGCCATAGATTCTAAAATCACGAGTCCCAACGGCTCATCCCAGGTGCTTGGGGCGCAAAAGACGTCCGCACGGCTATAATACGGGACGAGTTTTTTAATCCCTGCACCCAAGTGCCCAACCCAATGGATATTGGTCAATCCCATTTGTTTTGCTTTGTCTTGGAGACGCGCTTTTTCCGGCCCATCGCCTAGAATCACGACCTCTCCATGAATTTTTTTGGCCGCACCAATCAGATACTCAACCCCCTTGTATTTGGTAAGTTTCCCCGCAAACAGCACAACAGGCTTGCCTTTGAGACCTAACTCTTTATCCACTGCCTTGGCTCCACTTTCACTATAGACGAATTTATTGATGTTGACGCCGCCGGGGATCACGCGGCATTTTTCGTGGAAGTAGCCTTTGAAGATGCGTAAAAACCAATCCCTGGTCCAGCCGCTGTTGGGCACTATCCTGCGGGCCCGGTACATGGCATCGTAGGTTCTCTGGTAGTAACGTTTGTCTTTTTCAAGGGTAGGAAGTTCTGATCCGTGAATGGTGACGATGTAGTTTATTTTGTAGGTATCTTTGATAAAGCTCGAAGCCCAGCTAAGGGGAAATGCGTGGTGGACATGGAGAATATCGGGCTTGAAATCTTCGACTACTTTTACCGTCGCACGGGAAAACGCTTCGCGAATTTCATTGAGTTCCTCGTTACTAAGCTCGGTATAGAGCTTGCAATCCGGCCATTCGGGATGTCCCGTGAACGCTACGTGGAATGGAAGTTTGACGGTATAGAGTTTTGCCCGCTCAATCGGCCGGTCATCGGGAGCAAGGATGGCGACCTTATGCCTTCTCCCGATTTCACTGGCCAAATGCCGCGCGTAGGTCCCGCTCCCCGACCCCCAAAATGGAAACGTTTGTAAATACAAAATCCGCATTGCCTAGATTATACCCTTTTAATTTTGTAAACAACAAGAAGAAGATAGGCTGCCAAGACGAGGAGAAGTCTTTGTGCATTACGATCCGATTGTGCGTCTTGACGAAGTCATTGCAATGAGAACGTCAACACTTGCTGATCCAAAGACCACTGATGCACAGAAACGGGAACACGAAAAACTTATCGGGATGTTGGAAAAAGAAAAAGAAAAATACTCATAAAGTATTGTATTTACCAATGCGGTCGCACTTTTATTTACAATACTTTTTACGTTCTCCCAGTCCTGACTTGACAAAACGTGTTGAGAGAGAATGTCATCCT
>MFJJ01000056.1 GCA_001780895.1 Candidatus Gottesmanbacteria bacterium RIFCSPHIGHO2_01_FULL_46_14 | reverse complement strand
GGAGAACTGGTATCAGTTCTATTGGTGTGTATATGACTGTTTAGACTATGAATAAAAATAACCAAAAAACTCAAATCATCATGTATCAAACAGAAGACGGAAAAACCCGTGTCGAAGTTCGTTTTGAGCATGAAAATGTATGGTTGACGCAAAAGCTCATGGCGGAACTGTTTGGGACAACAAAACAAAACATTAGTTTACATCTACAAAATATATTTAAAGACAAAGAGTTGGATCAGAACTCAGTTGTAAAGGATTTCTTGACAACTGCGTTAGACAAGAAAAAATATCATACAAAAATGTATAGTCTGGAAGCTGTTGTGGCTGTAGGGTATCGCGTAAACTCTTCCCGTGGAACACTTTTTCGCCAATGGGCAACAGATCGTCTAAAAGAATATATGGTCAAGGGATTTACTATGGACGACGCCCGTCTTAAACAAGGTGGTTATACATCACGCTTTTTTGAAGAACTCTTGGAGCGGATACGGGATATTCGATCAAGCGAAAGAATGTTGTATCAAAAAGTGACGGATATCTATGCAACGAGTATTGATTATCGTAAAGACGCCAAAGAGACAGATTTATTTTTTAAGACCGTTCAAAATAAGATGCACTTTGCAGTGAGTGGGAAAACAGCCGCAGAATTGATTGCAGAGCGCGCCAATAGTAAAAAACCACTGATGGGGCTTACAAATTTTTCAGGATTGCATCCTATTCAACGTGATATTTACATCGCTAAAAATTATTTAAACGAAAACGAACTGGGGATGCTTAATCGTATCGTAGATGCATATTTATCATTTGCCGAAATTCAAGCCAAAAGCGAGCACGTCATGACCATGAAGGATTGGGTAAATAAACTCAATGAGTATTTAACCCTTTTAGGGAAGGGTGTTTTAGAAAATGCAGGTAGGGTGCGAACAGAAGAAGCTGAGGAAAAAGCTAGTAAGGAATATGAGATATATAAAAAGGAACAAGATAAAAACTATATTTCGGACTTTGATCGAGTTGTCAAAAAATATTTGCAAAACAGCACGAAGAAGAAACTACCATGAAAGACTTTTCCCGCAAACTCAAATTCTACCTCTTTACCCCCCGTTTCCATTTCTCGCGGTTTCAGTTTAATCTGGTCGCACTTCTTTTTATCACCGTCGGGTTTGTTGCCGGCACCTATCTG
This sequence comes from Candidatus Gottesmanbacteria bacterium RIFCSPHIGHO2_01_FULL_46_14, assembly GCA_001780895.1. Lineage (GTDB taxonomy): Bacteria > Patescibacteriota > Microgenomatia > UBA10105 > UBA927 > 2-01-FULL-46-14-A. The sequence continues at coordinate 6,597 of MFJJ01000056.1, read as the reverse complement.
ACCCTCAAGGGTATCACCAACATTTTTGCCTTAAACGACACCGCAAAAACATGGACATTCTCAACCGCAACCGCCGGAGACTACACCTACGATTCCACACTTGTTGAAGCCCTTGGCAAGAAATTTATGACCTCGTTTGTGGTGGTTGGCGATCTCTTAAGCGATCCCACAGCCAATATTGAGTCGTCTCAAGCGGAATACACGATTATCGGCGTGATCCCCGAAGAAAAAACGCCATTCTTTTACGTGCCGTTTCTTGATCTCCGAAGTTTAGGCATTGCGAATTATTCTCAAGCCAAAGTGGTGGTGAAAGATCAAAATGCGCTCGATAAAACCAGACGGCAAATCGAGTCCATGGGGTATATGACCCGCTCGGTAGCGGATACCGTCGCGCAAATCAATTCGTTGTTTGCAACCGCAAGAACCGTGCTCATGCTTCTCGGCATGGTGGCGCTCTCTGTTGCGGCACTGGGGATGTTTAACACTCTGACCGTTTCTTTATTGGAGCGTACACGAGAAGTAGGACTCATGAAAGCGATGGGCATGAAATCATCAGAAGTGCAGGAATTGTTTTTGACAGAATCGATGATTATGGGATTCTTCGGCGGAATTTTGGGAATCATGCTTGGCGGGGTCTTAGGAATACTCGTCAGCATCATGCTATCGTTCTTCGCCATTATCAGGGGCGTAGGGATTGTGAACATTTCCTATATCCCTCTCCCGTTTATTTTGGTGATTATCTTCTTATCTCTATTGGTAGGACTGGTCACCGGTATTTATCCGGCAAGGAGAGCAACTAAAATTTCGGCACTCAACGCATTGCGGTACGAATAACAAAGTTCCGGTTATTTTCCCTTTCTGAGATATAAGCGTAAGAATCTTTACACGATGATCGTTGCGCTTCTTCCTTCGTGTTTGGAGGGCCTGCTGACGTTTGGATAAAAAGTCTGCTTTGGCTTCTTTGACTACTTCTACTGGTGGTTGGGATGATATGGGAAATTGGGGTGATGGGGTGGAGTGATAGGTTCAGGTGTTGGTGGGGGTTGGATTTGGGACTAGGGAGTCTCCTCTTCCGGTTTGCTCTGGGGCTCTGTAGCGGCCTGCGTGGTTTAATTTTCCTCTTTGATCGGCTCGGCTTCTGGAGGCATAACCTCGGTAGGTGGAGTAGTGCCGGATGGCTCGGTTTGAGGTGGAGTGGCAAAGGGGGGAATATACTGGTTCCTCTGATGACGTTTCCGGGCCTTGTGGCGGCTTTGAAGCTGACGGAGTAGCCTTGCTTGGCGCAGGGTGTTGATTTGTGACTTGAGGCGGTTGTACTTCCGATGATTGTTCCGTCTGGGAACTGGCCGATTCGGAACCTCGGAGCTTTGGCTTGGATTCGTGTCTGAAGGCAGTGGTGAACTCGGATCGTCGACCATGAATCCAGTATAACCTAAACAGGAATCGGCCAGAACGGTGGGTTTTGGCCGATTGGGTTTTTCTTTCCCTCATCCGCCCGCCGCCGCTTTTTTGCCTCGTAGTACGAGCTGAAGAAGCCCCGCCTCGGCGGCGGGGCTCAAGGACAACCGAGTGTGGTGCGCAGGGCGCTACAAAAAGTCTTAGCGCCAAAGGCGCTTACCTCTTGCGGGCGCGCAAGCCATACGGACGCTGGACTGGGGATACAAATCTTGGCGGCGGGGGCTCCCCCACCGAGTGCTGGCGAAGACCCCGCCTCTTGGCGGGGACAACCGGCCAGCACCGGAAGGGGGAGAACCGCGTCTTCGCGGGAGGGGGAAGCAGAACACCCCCGCGACGGCTGGAAATCGTAAACCAAAAAAACTTCGGAAGAGAGTGTAGGAGATTTTAGGAGAAACGAAACGTGGGCAAGCCGCCCCCTAGGGCGGCCTCTCGCCCAAAGCGGGGGTTGCTGCCCTCCGCTTTGAGTTCGGGTGGGTGAGTAGTTACGGAATCTGGATGACTTTTCCTAGAATTTGTTTTTCTGTTTTCTTTTCACCTTTCTTTTCCCCCTTTTCTTGCGGCGTGCGAGCCCCGCGAAGCGGCGGGAGCGTTAGGACATTAGGAAGCGTGGCGACAATTCCTTTTCCCTTTTACCCCTTTCCCTTGCCGCCACGGAACGATTTGGTATATTATTCACTTAGACCTTTTTGAGAAAGTAAGTTCGAGCAGAAAGATAAATTAGCTCAAGAGTATTTATCTTTCCGAGGATCCCTGAGAACAATCTTTCGTGCCAGTGGTGTTCCCTCAAGAAACTTCATAAGATTTTTAAAAACCTTCGGATTAATCTCGTACATCATCGTTCTCCCGATTCTCGTCTTTATCACCCATCCACTTACCAACATCTGCTTGAGATGATGCGAAATGAGATTCTCAGAAAAATCGATGTTTGCTGCAATATCGTGCGCTTCCATGGGTTTGTGGGAAAGAATATAGAGGATGCCAAGCCGGTGTGCATGCGACACACCACGAATAATACGCGAAAAGTTTTTCGATTTTTCCTTGAGGCGAATTCCTGTTATCACGAGTGCTGGGACTAGGATTCGAACCTAGGAAGCCCTTTCGGGCGACAGATTTACAGTCTGTACCGATTGTCCACTCCGGCATCCCAGCAAAATCACTATTGTTTCATTCCGTCGTACACTTCAGTTTCTCTTTAAGTACCCCACGCCCATAACCAGATTTAAAAAACAATTCTTCTCTACCTGCATCCGTTTTATTTGTAAAAGCTTCATAAACATATTTTATTCACCACTCCCGCCTCGTCGGCGGGTCGCCGATGAGGCGACCGGCATCCCAGCAAGAAGTTCATTATATCCTAAATTGCCTCTTGCGCGAAAGATTCCTTTATGGTTATACTAAATTTCATGGAAGAAGAAACGAGCGACCCACAAGCAAACAATAGCATGATGTATTACCTCGTAGGCGCTGGCGTGGTTGTCGCTATCGCTGCCGGCATATATTTTCTTCGCCCCCAACAGAGTGGCGTTCCGGAAACAACAACACCTATTGTCGAACAGGCGGGGCAATTAGCGCCACCACAAACCGGTCCTATTTCCGGACTTGCGTGTGAACAGCAATATTACAACCCGGTAGTCGGTCTTCCTCAATACTACCTATCCGTTGAAGGCGCCGATACCACCGACACAAAATCCATTACCTGTGATTTTACGGTGAGCGTTGCCGGTACTACTGTTGCGACCGATACTGCACAGGCAACCCTTACGGCAGCACCCCAACGCAATGGACAAACATTTGGATGTACAACCAAAGCATTGAATCTTGCTAAAAGCGTCGCGACGAAAGTCGACGTTCAGGTCAAAAACGATTCCAAAAACTCCGTTGCGTGCTCCAAAGTCTTCCAATTCCCCTAACGCCAATCCGTGGTACAATTACTCCCGTTGATCAAGCCGACGTGGCTCAGTGGTAGAGCATCTTCTTGGTAAGAAGAAGGCCATGGGTTCAATTCCCATCGTCGGCTCAAAGACCCACCCACTTGACATATGAACAAAAATCCCTAAAGCTAAAAGAATGCTTCACGCAAAAAATCCCAACGAAAAATTTTTTCCTGTGCATGGTTTGATATGGAAAAAACCGTAGCGTTCACCCAAAAATTCTTTGGGGCAAAACGCATTGAATCCGTCTTCCTCAAACGCCCTTAACCCTGTATCATAAAACCATGGAACTATTTTCTCTATTTATTGGTGTTGTCTTTGCCGCAGAAGGAATTATTTCACCAATACAGGAAGATGTACCGGGAACCACAACAGTAGCAACAAAGCCATCAACATCATTTGGACAACTCCCGTCGTCTTCTGTGTTGGGAGTGAGTATCGAGGAACCAACGCCGACACCAAAAGAAACCAGAAAAACAAAAAAATCCTCCTATACCATTGCAGTTTTGGGAGATTCTATGGTCGATACCCTTGGCCCTGGCGTACCTCACTTGGCAAACGCGCTCAAAAAAATATATCCCCGCACGCAGTTTACCATCTATAACTATGGCGTTGGCGGCACGAACATCGATTACGGGTTACAGCGATTAACGAGCGACTATCTCTATCTTGATAATCCCATACCGGCCCTGGTTAATCGTCATCCGGATATCGTGGTCGTTGAGTCTTTTGGCTATAACCCATATACGTTTGACGCTGGAGCGCTTGAAAAACATTGGCTGCAGCTTGCTGCGATCGTCGATACACTCAAAAACAGAATTCCGAATGTTAAAATTATCATTGCAGCTACCATTGCTCCTGACGCGACAACATTCGGCGATGGTGCGGCCGGTCTGGCATTTTCTCCGGAAGACAAACGCAAACGCACTGCGGTAATCAAGCAGTATCTCGAAAGTACCGTGCATTTCGCCCAAAGCCAACATCTCCCGCTTGCCGACGCATACACACCAAGCCTCATTGGAACAACTCGGTTTATCAATGCGGGTGATCACATTCACCCGTCTGATGATGGAAAAAAGCTTTTTGCACAAAAAGTGACCGAGGCGATTCTCTCGCTTTCCATGTAGCCCCAATCTACGGTATAATTGTTGGCATGGCAAAAAAGGATCAACGATTATTGGTGGCCTTGGTGTGTACGGTTTGCAAAAGCCAGAATTACCTGACGGGAAGAAATAAAATAAACACAACGGAGAAACTTGCTCTCAATAAGTATTGTCCGACGTGCCGCAAACACCAACCGCACAAAGAAACCAGTAAACTGGATTAAGCCAATATGGCTCGCAACACACTGCTCCTTGTTATTGTATTAGCGATCGTTGCCGCTCTGGTCGTCGGGGTGCAAATAGGACGACAGGCCAATCCATCGTTTTCGCCGACACCTACACCGCTTGCCCTTTCACCAACTCCCCCCGAGCCGACACTTTTATCACACAGCAATACGTACTGCGGTTTCTCTTTTTCATATCCAAGCACACTTACACTAACTCTCGGCGCCTCCGGTAGTGCTGTGCTTTCCAATTCGGGAGAAACGATTCTTATGGCGTGCCAGAAGAATATTCCGCGCCCGCCGCTTGCTATCAATCGTATCGAAGAAGCGACTCTTGCCGGAGTCATGAACGCGAAACTCTACCACGACGCTTCCCCTAAAGACGGCACACCCATGGAAGCGCTGATTTTTACCAATCCCAATAACGGCCTAGATGTCTTTATCTCCGGCCTCGGCACTACATTTACCCAAATCATCTCCACCATTCAACTCATCCCCTAAAAACTCCCCCGATGGAAGGATCGCATCCTTCCATAGAACATGGTTTATTAAAGTGGCTAAAGCTGATAAAATAGCAATATAGGGCTGTGATGAAATGGTATCATTGCGGTCTCCAAAACCGCTCTTCCAGGTTCGAATCCTGGCAGCCCTGCTTAGAAGTTAATTTTTGGAGACTGGGTTTTCTAACTTGGTAACTCTTTTGGCTAGTTTATCAAACTCCTCAATAGTCGGTGAGTCATCTTCTAACCTTGCAATTTGCAACCCTAATGTATCAATTCTTTTGTCAGTCTTATCAAAGCGATCATCTATCCTTTTAAATCCGTCGTCCATCTTTTTCTCAACTGTCGTTACTTTTTTATCCACGCCAGTAACTTTATCTAATATTGCCTGAAGTAATTTGGTATCTGACATGAATTGATTATTACATTTCTTTGAAAAAGAATACAGGCCTTGTGCCAAACAGTTCGAAGTTTCTCAACGAGAGCCTGCCGAAAAGAAAAAGTGAAGTTAATTTTTGGTGACTCGGTTCTCTAGCTTTGAAACTCTTTTTGCTAACTTGTCAAATTCCTCAACCGTCGGAGCGTCATCTTCTAGATTGGCTACTTGTAGCCCTACAATATCAATTCTTGCTGTCAATCTTCCTTCTGTTTTCCTTACTTCTTCCTTAACTTCTGTTATATCTCTTCTCACTTCTTGTATGTCTTTTTTTAATCCTGTTTGACCGTCGAGAATTGCTTGTAAAATTTTTGTGTCGGACATAACACGATTATCGCAAATCCAAGACATTGAATGCAATAGTATTATCTACGTCAATGTGGGAAACAAATGTTATACTTACGTTGAAATTATGTGGTTCTATACAGCTCTTATAACATCGGTTATTACGGCAATTATCGCAATTGTGGGTAAAAAGCTTGTAGCCAATGTCAGTGCATCTGTTTTGACCTGGGCTACGTTAGTATTGGCTACACCGATTATTTTTATATTTGTTCTTAAAGAAGGGGTACCACAACTAAACTACGTATTTCTTCTTGGCGTAACGGGATCGGTACTATTCTATACAGCTTCCCCATTTCCCCAAAACACAACGTTTACACTTTTCATTGAAAACTTAATGGTAATCTTTGGATTATTACCCGTGTTATATGTTAGGAATAAAAATTTTCATCAACAAATTACTGGTAATATTAAATTGTTTCTTCTTTTAGGACTAATAAATGCAGTCTCAACTATGTTGGGATTTTCAGCAATTGGTGGCGGTAGCATTGGTCTTGTCGCTACCATCTTAAAAACACAGGTACTTTTCGTTTTACTTTTCAGTTATATTGCCTTTAAAGACAAACCCAAATTTGAAACACTCATGGGGAGTGTCGTTATGAT
>MFJJ01000055.1:177-7663 GCA_001780895.1 Candidatus Gottesmanbacteria bacterium RIFCSPHIGHO2_01_FULL_46_14 | reverse complement strand
CTTTCCCTTGCCGCCACGGAACGATTTGGTATATTATTCACTTAGACCTTTTTGAGAAAGTAAGTTCGAGCAGAAAGGTAAATTAGCTCCTATAATTATGTTTGCTGTTTATTTGTTACAGAGTCTTAAAGACAACAGAACCTATGTTGGGTACACGGATAATCGACTTGCAACGATTCGCCCCCGCCCCAATCTTCTTCCAGTCGCACCGAATCATATCCGATGCGGCCTTTGTTATCCGTCATCCAACGAATAATATGTTCTTTATGAAACCGTTCCAAGCTGAAAAAATCCAAATCGTACGATTGGCGATGATGGAGATACCAAGAGCTAAGTGCAGTGCCACCAGTCAGATAGAAGCGGTCGAGGATAAATTTTTCTTCCAGTACCACTGCCAGAAATTGCTCCTGTCTGGCAGTAAGCCCTGCTCTGTCTTCCATTTTTTGTTCCATAAGAGGAATTCTAACGCCCTACGCAGTTCCTGCTGATCAATCTTTTCTCCATCCAACCCATAGTTGATAAGCTGCGTTAATCGCCAGAGCGTATATTCCTTCGGATGGAGTTTTTTCAACCGTTTTTCATCGGTATTCCAATTGATCATACGAATAGTATAGCATACGCCAGATATTGGCGGCGCGCGTTATTGGGCGATTTTTGCTACAATATCGTTACATCGCCGTCTTAGCTCAGTTGGTAGAGCGGCGCTTTCGTAAAGCGTAGGTCGTCGGTTCGATCCCGACAGACGGCTCAACTGCTTAATTGAGAAGCACTATAGTTGCGTTAAGCACTGCAGCAAAACTCACCCACACCAAATACGGGAATAGCAAATACGCGGCGGTTTTAGAAATCGGCACAAATGCCCTGATTGTCAAAAATATTGCTATCCAAAGGGCCGCAATATCAAGTAAGGCAAGAGTCGGATTGTGGAATCCAAAAAAGAGATACGACCAGGTGACATTAAACCCCAACTGGGTATAAAAAATCTTCTGCGCAGCTACCCGTTTTTGAGAATTACTTGTCCAAACGAGATAAAGCGCAATTCCCATCAATATAAAAAGAGTCGTCCATACAGGACCAAATATCCAATCAGGAGGATTAAACGCCGGTTTTACGAGACCTTGATACCACCCCGCAATAGCGGGAGTTGTAAAAACGGAGCCGAGCGCACCGGCGCCCAAGCATAGACCAATTCCCAAAACGAGTTTGGTCCAATCGATTAAGAAAGCGTTATTCCGTCGTTTTGCCATCAAAATGCTCGGTATCTCCGGTCGCATCTGCCTTCGTGGCGTGGACCACACCATCACGGTGATGCGGCGGGCAGTAAAGCGTATAGAGCTTGAGCGGATCGCTTGAAGACGTGTTGATGATGTTGTGCTTTGCACCTGCAGGAACAATCACCACGTCTCCGTCTCCAATCTCATACTCGTTTCCGTCTATTATTGCCTTCCCCATCCCTTTTTCAAACCGGAAAAACTGATCGACATCGTGAACTTCCTCCCCGATTTCTTCGTTTGGAAGCAAACTCATGAGGACAAGCTGGAGATTTTTTGTCGTATAGAGGACGGTGCGAAAGCTCGTATTGGCGAGGGACAACTCTTCAATATTTCCCTGATAGCCTTTCATACGTTTACTATACCATGGAAGAGAGGTCTTTGATAAGTTGTCCAACGTGAACCAGAGGATTTACTTTTTCATACGTTTTTACGATTTCACCGCCAGGATTTATAAGATAGGTATTTCGCCGCCCCCATGCGCCAAATGCCTCAATTGTTTTGCACTCGGGGTCAGCTAAGATTGGAAACGTGAGGTTGAATTTTTGGGCAAATTTTTTGTGAGACTCAACCGTGTCTTTCGAAATTCCAACGATAGACACTCCTCGCTTTCGAAACTCTTCTATATTGTCACGAAACGAGCACGCTTCTTTCGTACATCCCGGCGTATCGTCTTTGGGATAAAAATAGACAATCAACCACTTCCCCTTGTAGTCGGTAAGCGTATGAATTTTGCCATTCTGATCGAGTAGCGCAAAATGAGCAGCGTTCATTTTCTTGTTTTGTAATACATTGCGATAAAAATTGCAGTGAGAATGATCGCATCAGGAATAAAGTTAAAAAGCGTCGTATTCATATAACTCCACACCACAAACCAGAGATACACCCCCAGGATAACCCACCCCTGCCAACTCGCCGGTCTCCATCCCCAACCGTATTTCTTTGTATTCATATATTCTTCACCGCAACCATACTGATTTCGACCTTTGCTCCGAGCGGCAGTTCTTTGACACATACGGTTTCTCGGGCCGGGAATGGTGGATCTTTAAAATAACTGCCGTAGACAATATTGACTTGTCCATAAATCGACATGTCCGTTACATAGATCGTCGTCTTTACCACATTTTCAAAGGTTACTCCCGCATCTTTGAGAATCGCACCAAGATTTTTCATTATCTGATGAACCTGCTCTTCAATTGTACCCTCTAGGAGTTTTCCTTCTGGTGTCAAATAGATCTGTCCTGAAGTAAATACGAACTGACCGGTGACAATCCCCTGTGAAAACGGTCCGGTTGCTCTTGGTGCTCCCGATGTTTCAATCTTAGTTTTCATGGCCTATTGTACCAAATAATTTCTCCATGGAAGGATGCGATCCTTCCATCTCTAATATATCTCAAATTTCTCGAGAAGCTTCTTGTTGCCTTGGATTTGATAATTGAGGAGATCGGCGTAGAGGCCTTTCTTTTGAGCGAGCTCCTGGGGCTTGCCATAGTCGACGATCCGGCCTTGGTCGACGACGACAACTTTGTCGACATTCTGAATCGTCGAGAAGCGGTGGGCAATGATGATCACGAGTTTTTTTTGCATAAGAACCTCCAGGGCGTCCTGGACTTCTTTCTCGCTTTTGGCATCAAGAGATGAGGTCGCCTCGTCAAGAACCAGAATCGGCGCGTCCTTGAGGATTGCCCTTGCTATTTGAATCCGCTGTTTCTGCCCGCCGGACAGTCGCACGCCCCGCTCTCCGATTTCACTATCCAGCCCTTCGGGCAGTTTCTCGACAAATTCATAGGCATTGGCGAGCTTGAGCGCACGGATGATTTCTTCATCGGTTGCTTCTGGTTTGCCGTAGGCGACGTTGTAACGAACAGTTGTCGAAAAGAGTTCGCTTTCCTGAAACACCAGCGCAATATTATTGCGGATCGTGCTGTGGTCAAGTTTTTTATAAGAAATGCCGTTTATGAATATGTCTCCGCTGTTGGGTTCATAAAACTTGAGGAGAAGATTAACGATCGTCGACTTACCGGCGCCGCTTGGCCCCACAAGAGCAACAGATTCAAATTTGTTGAGCATGAACGATACGTCGTTGAGCACCACCTTTGACGTTTCGTACGAAAAATCCACGTGCCGATACTCAATTTCAGGATCCTTGAGATGCTTGCTCGCGCGCGAATAGGTGCGATAGTTTTCTGTTGACTCAATCCCCAAAATTTCGAGGTACTCTTTGGAGCCGGCCTCAGCCAGTTGCAATTGGGTAAGAATATAGGACATGGCAAACAGCGGAATGCGTGCCTGGTTGACGAACTGAAGGATTAATACGGTTTCTCCGATAGTTATGGTTCCGTTGAAGGCGTTCCAAAACACGAATATGTTAACGCCAAATATGGTCACCTGAAGCGCAAATCCACGCAGAAAATCGTAGACATGAAACGTCTGGGATTGGCGTGCGTAAATGTGATTACTGTCGGCGAGATTTTTGGAAACAAACGCATATTCATCCTGCTGCCGGATAAAACTCTTGACCAGACTCATATTGGCAATCGTCTCCTGTATCCGACCGCGGATCGTATCTTCGATGGCGTTTTTCTTATACTCTTCCTTCCCCCACAGTTGCGTTGATTTGTGCGACAGGAGAATATAGACCGGAAAAAGAGCGGCGATAAAGAGTGCAACCGGCAGATTATAGCGGGAAAGCACAAACACGATAATAATGCTCTGCAAAAACGTGGGGATAATAAAATTGGTCGCGGCGTTTAAAAATCCCTGAATCGTTTGGATCCCGCGGACAAGCTGATTGACGATTTTTCCGGAAAGCTCGGAATCGAAGTACGACTGCGGGAGCGTGAATGCTTTGTCGTAGAATTTTTCGGTCAGAAATTTTCTGAGCCTTCCGGCAAAATGGTCGCCCACCCGCTCGCTGATCGCCTGCAAAAGTACACTCCCGACGCTCGCTAGAAACGCAAGAACGACATAAAGAATTAAGGTATTGATATTGCCGGTACCGTTTTGTACCTCCTTAACCACCTCATCGACGATGACTTTAGAAAGGAGGGGTGCAACGAGAGCAAGTAACGTCCCCAAAACTATAAGTGTTGCTAAAATCGCAAGGAGCGTGTGGAGTGGCTTACTGAGGCGCAGAATACTAATAATATTCTTCACCTGTCTATTTTATCGTAAAAATGAAGATTACGCCTTAAGCATTGCGTGTGGCGTTGCGTACGTGAATTTGAATTGTTTTCCTTCGGTTTTCAGAAAATCTTCATAGGAAAGATTTCCGGTCACGTCGTATTCTCTCCAGAGCTTTATCTTTCCGTTTTCAAGTTCCAGAATTGCTACTCCATGATGGATGATATCGTTCATTTCAAATGTATACTCTCCTGCCCCTTGTTGTTTCTCCTCATCAAAAAACACGTGATGCCAGGTTAACTTCATATCAAAGCCGTCATCTCCTCCAAAATATTGGTAGAGCTGATTCTTTCCTTGAAAAAATTGTTTATCGGGAGGTTCTATGTAGACCGCATCGTCGATGAAGCATTCAACGGCTTTTTTTGCATCCTTCGTATTCCACCCGTCTGCAATGGTTTGCAAAAGTCTTTGAAATTCGTTTGTGTTCACCCGTTCCTCTAGGGAATCTAGTATGTTTGTCATTTTCTAAGTATACCAAAGGATGCTTTCTCTCGACAAGCGGTGGTATGATATAGTCTGGAGATTATGACGGTATCCCGATACGACAGAATTGAAGACCGACGGGCGAAAAAGCGATTGTATTATGCAATCGCGGGGATTATCGGCGTATTGCTGTTTCTCCTCTTATTTGGCGTCCGAATCCTCATTGGCTTTAGTGTGTTTGTTGATTGGATTCGTGGTGCCCCACCCCAACAGCAACAGCAAAGCGCCCTCCTTCTTCCCCCAATCCTTGATCCCGCTCCGGAGGCGACCTTTAGCGCTCATATTAAAATAACCGGCAGTGCCCAAGCTGATACCACGCTCATTGTTTATCTCAATGAAAAAGAATTTAAAAAAATGACGGTTCCCGCCGAAGGAACATTTGAACTCGAGGATGTCGCGCTTCAAAAAGGTGAAAATGTCATGAGTGCAAAAATCACCGACGGAAAAGAGAATATGAGTCAACTTTCCAATGTCCTGCATATTATACAAAAGAGCGAAGGTCCACTCATGGAAGTGACCTCCCCTGATGATGGGAAAGAAGTGGTAGGCGACGACAGTAGGCTCACTATCGAAGGGAAAACCGAGGAAGAATCTTCAGTTACCGTCAACGGACGGTTTGTCGTTGTCAATGCCGACGGAGCATTCCACTATACGATCAATCTGTCCGAGGGAGAAACAATTTTGAAAATCGTGGCTACCGATGTCGCCGGCAACAAAAGCCAAATTGAACGAAGAGTTACGTATCGCCGCTAGCCTGCACTCTCTCGGCAGCTCCAGCCAAAATCCATAGCCATATCATGACCCAGGGATAAAAGAGACTGTTGACAAAAAACGCGTGGACGATGATTGCGGCAAGTGATACCAGAAGCACCGCGTTGCGTCTTGCCGACAAAATAATAGAATTGAGAATCCACAGGTAACTTGCAAGTCCGACGACTCCGGTTGTTGCCAGCAAAAAGATAAAACTGTTATCCAGCCCCCCGCCAGCCCTCGATACGATCTGCGTGTCATCGACCCAATGGCGCTGGGTTTGAACGAATCGCAAGGTATTAAATCCCCAACCGATTAGTGGAGACTCGCCAAAAAGATCCATCCCCCGTTCCCAATTCCCCAGACGGGCAACTGCCGAATCGAGCCGATTAACGCGTAATATATCAATATCGCGGATGGGCAAGACTGCGATAGCACCAAAAAAAAGCAGCAACAGTCCGAGGGCGAGTTGTCTTTGTTTAGTAATACATGCGTACGTAACAATTCCCGCGATAAAGGCCAGATAACTGCTTCTGGAATAGGTAAGGAGAAACGCTGCAAAAAGAAGGAGCTCGGAAACGATGAGCAACGGACGTCGTTTTATGAAGCCAAATCCGAGAAAAAAACCAAGAACCAGAATGATTCCTGCAAAATTGGGGTCCAGGAGCGTACTAAAGAGGCGATAGTAATGCGGATCCCACCCAAGGTAGGTGAGATTGCGAAGATCCGGGTAAAGAAGATATTGAACGAGCCCTACTGCCGCAAATAAAACCGAGGACGCATACAGCCACTCTGTCCACGGAAATTTTTGTTTTTTCGAGGCAACCAAAACATAGACCTCCACATAGATAAACCAGCGCAGAAGATACAGAGAGCTCAAAAACGTAAGTGTGCCGCCAAATAGAGAGATGTGCAGAACGAGAGACGCGAGACCTACGAAAAAAAACGCATAGAGGCTATGGAGGAGTCGCACACGTGTCCCGTCCATGATCTGCGTCGCATACGCCCATACGAGCAGTAACACAAGAAGGATATCGTGGGCATAGACGACGACTCCCGGCCGTATCGTCCAACCCAAGAGCTGCCCGCCCACAAGACTTAAAAGAAACGCGATCGCCAGTACGTTCATAGTTTCCTCGAGTGTACTCGGCTAAGAAGCCAAAACACAAGGGTGTTGCCAAAAAACACATGGGACAAGACGATTGGCCCATACAGCGATGGTTCTTTTATATTGAAACTCACCAGCACCATAGCTATCCAAAACAGCGTCGACTGGAAGTAACGCCACAAAAAGATCATTGCTGGCAAAAGAAACACGTAGTGATGCTGCCAGGAAAGAGGCATGATCAAAAGAAGAAGAGACAACACAAGCGGTACTGCATGAATGAATGTTTGTTTTCGTACAGAAAAAAAAGCAACGATGAGGACAACGACCTTGAGAATTATTGATAGCCACGGCATACCCAAACGGCTAACAAATGCTTCAATCCCCTGGTTATAATAAATCTCCCGGCCCCGGAATTCCATAAGCATAGGCAGTTCACGCGTGAAGTATTGTTGATACCACGGCCATCCAAAAACAAAACCCGTGCTCAATGCAGCAAGAAGCACAACAAGAAAAGACGGTATGAAAATTTTCCATTGTCGCTTAATAATTAAGAGAACCGCAAGAATCATGAGTTGCGGCTTCAATATCCATGCAAGTCCCATGAGAATTCCGGAGCGATAGACCAGTGATGACAATAAAACAAATAAGACGATGAGATTTGATTGTCCCATGCCAAGGGTAAATCGGGACG
>MFJJ01000055.1:0-147 GCA_001780895.1 Candidatus Gottesmanbacteria bacterium RIFCSPHIGHO2_01_FULL_46_14 | reverse complement strand
TTGCTTTGGTTTGAAAAGAGGCTTTTTTGTAGTAGAGCTTGAATGAAAGGAATACGGAGGCGATGAGTCCAATAAACGACCCAATTATCCAGATCGATTGACTGACGTGATACGGCAAAAGTGCCAACGGGAGATAGGGGAGTATGG
>MFJJ01000054.1:2576-5411 GCA_001780895.1 Candidatus Gottesmanbacteria bacterium RIFCSPHIGHO2_01_FULL_46_14 | reverse complement strand
CCTCCATCTGCCCGAATCACTACCGGACCATGATGGATAAACCCGGCTTTTGTACGGATCGCGACAGGGAGATGGATCTGAAATTTCGGTGTGATCGTTGCAGTTACTTCCATAACAATACTCAGTCTACAACAATACGAGGTAATTGTCAATACAAATAATATGTTATTGTTTTTGTTATATTGGCTTAGGTTTGCTACACTTATACCAAATTTCATCACATGCCAAACACTACCTCTCCTACATACGAGCATATTGATGTAAATTCTCCCGTCCTGTCCCCCAAGGCGATGGAATACGTCACTGACTGCATGAAAACCGGCTGGATCTCTTCAGCAGGCCCCTACGTTTCCCGCTTTGAACATGCCTTTGCTGCCTATATCGGAGTTGGTCATGCCGTAACCACCACGAGCGGGACGGCGGCGCTCCATCTGGCCGTAGCAAGTCTCGGGATCGGACCGGGCGACGAAGTCATCATGCCGGACTTGACCATCATATCCTGCCCGTTCTCTGTCATGTATACCGGAGCAACACCGGTGTTTGTCGATGTCGATCCGGTCACATATACCATAGATCCCGGCCGCATTGAGGAAAAAATCACAAAACGGACCCGAGCCATAATGGTCGTCCATTTATATGGACATCCCTGTGACATGGATCCGATTATGACGTTGGCAAAAAACTATGGCCTCGCCGTCATCGAAGATGCCGCCGAAGCCCACGGAGCACGCTATAAAGGGAAACGAGTTGGAAGTATTGGAACCGTCGGGATATTCAGTTTCTATGCCAATAAAATTGTCACCAGCGGTGAGGGCGGGATGGTAGTCACCAATACTGTTCGTCTTGCAAAACGCGCCGCACTACTCAAAAATCTTGCCCACAGCCCGCACCGCCGGTTCTGGCATGAGCATGTTGGATTTAACTACCGTATGACCAATGTATCCGCGGCCATAGGCCTTGCGCAACTGGAATCCATAGAAGAATACATAGCAAAAAAGAAATGGATGGCTCGCGAGTATGAAACAGCGCTCCGATCCATTCCCCGCCTTGTCCTTCCGCCACAGCAACCCTGGGCAGACAGCGTATGCTGGATGTACGCTCTCACTCTCACCAAAGACGCTCCTATGTCCAAAAACGAGGTGAGAAATCGTCTGAAAATCCACGGAATTGATACGCGGGATTTTTTTTATCCGCTCCATACCCAACCGATCCTGGGGCAATTTATCAACAAACATGACCGCTATCCGGTATCATCGGCCGCATCACGCACGGGCTTCTACATACCCTCCGGTCTTGCCATCACAAGCCGGCAAATACACGCGGTCGCCCGCGCCCTTGGAGACATCCTTGCATGATAACTGTCATCCTTCCGACGTATAACGAAGCCGATAATATCGCGCTACTTATTTCTGCGATACAAAAAAATATTCCCTCAAACGCAGATATTCTTGTCGTTGACGATAATTCTCCCGATGGAACTGCGGCGCGGGTCAAAACCAACAGACATGTCAAGCTCATTGTTCGTACAAAAAATCGTGGTCTAACCAATAGCGTAAACGAAGGCATAACAGCGTCAAAAGGTGACGTCATTCTCTGGATGGATTGCGATTTTTCGCACCCGCCGTCTGTTATACCCAAGCTCCTCAAAGAAATAGAGCGCGGGGCAGATATTGCGCTGGCATCCCGCGTTCGTAACCGGGGACTAAGCGTACTCGTCAATACTGTCGCTATGGCTTTTTTTGGCAGAAATATAACCGATTACACGACGGGGTTCCTCGCCGTACGTCGCACCGTGCTTGACCGAATTCCCCTACTGGGCGACTACGGAGAATATTGCATCGACTTGCTCGTCCGCGCACAAGCCGCCGGATATCGTATAGAAGAAATTCCATATATAAGCCCGCCGCGACGTAGTGGGTATTCCAAAACCTCCCTGCGCTTCGGGTATGGGTATCTTATAACCGTGCTTCGACTCTTATGGACATCCGGAAAATAAAAAAAACTGACGTTCCGTTTATCAGCGCACTGCATATGAAGATGCTTCCTACTAGTATTGCCCGTATTGGGAATCCCTACCTTTCCGAACTCTACGATACGCTTCTCAAAGATATTGGTCTGGTAGCCATAGATCACGGAAGCATTGTCGGGGTGATCACAGCAACGGCGAATTTAAAAAAAACACATCAGAACGTAAAATGTCTGCTTTATCACCCCTCCACTCTATGGACCATAGGAAAGGCAATTGTATTACGGCGTGTCACCATAGGTTCATTATTTGAACGAATGGCAGCGCAGGCCGAAATCTTATCCCTATTTCCCGATCCGTATGCCACAATCCTTACGTTTTTTGTCGACAAAAAAAATCAGCATCAGGGCATTGGGACAAAACTCCTTTCATCGCTGGAAAAGCAATTCCCCGTCGGTACGAAGCTCTATGTTGACACAGCAACTTCCAACACAAACGCGCAGCAATGGTACAAATTCCACGGTTTCCGTTCAATTAAAACGATCCGAAACACAATAGTATTATACCTAAGCACACAAAAAAGAGACTTATTCCTGCACCGAGAGCATACATCGTTGGCATAAATCGGAATTCGACAACGTGTTTTCCCTCGGGTACAAAAAGAGTTCGGAATGCGAGATTTCCTCTTATAATGGGGACTTCTTTGTGATCGATGTATGCCCGCCAACCCGGATACATGACTTCAGAACTCACGAGCATACCCGCGCAAGGCGTTGATACGTCAAGCCGTACGGCATTGGGACCGTACGAGATCACCTGGACCCGTGCACTTGTTACGTCACATTTTGAATCAATTGTATCCCCATCCC
>MFJJ01000054.1:0-2550 GCA_001780895.1 Candidatus Gottesmanbacteria bacterium RIFCSPHIGHO2_01_FULL_46_14 | reverse complement strand
TCAACGGACCCCTTTCGCAACAAATCCTTCGCTTCCTGCCGGGAAGAAACGTGCCGAACATCGGATACAAAATAAAATCGCGGAAGCACCCGCGTATTTTCATATAATCGGTACCCCCGTTCCGGTCTATCGAGAACTTTTTTATATCGACCTGACAAAGCGTATGGAGTATCCCCGTCTGTGGGTACCAAAACATATTTAACGTTAAGAAAGTCCAGGACTGCCGAATTTGGGGATATCGGAGGTATTTCGACATTGTAAAATTCTATGCTTGAGCCCGTATTGCCACTGGCTGCGTCTATAAATTCATAATAGTCAGATAGTATTGTTGGGTCATAGCCTGAAGTGGAAAATACCTTGTACAGTTGGCCAGCGTTGAAGTCAAACGTATCCCTCAGGGGGTGCCCCACAAATACATCCTCATGTATACGAAAGAGAGTTTTATCCGTATGTAAAAATTCTATGAGCTTGGGATCATGACGAGTTTGGGGAAGTTCCTTCGTTGCAATAAACGCTCTCCCAAACCACACCAGTTCCGCAATGACCAGTCCCATGAGAACGGTCTTTGCGAGTTTTTGTTTGAAGAGAGACAATCCCATGCCAGCCAGCCCGCTCATACCAAAAACTACGAGCACAATGTGACGGGTGGGAAAACGAAGCGATCGATAGACGGGCAGCACGCTCCACAAAAACCCATGAAGATTAAACCACGCATTGGAGGCAAACGCAATCCAAAGTCCCCCAACAACAAGCAGGAAGAAAAATACAAAAAATACACGGGTTGCCTGGGTATTTTTTGCTGCACGGCCTATTGCAATCACTGCCAAACCCAACCCTATTTTTCCCATATACACCGTATGCTCAAAATAATTTGGTGCCGGTCCGCGCCACGCTGAAGGAACTCCCAGAGCGGAAGGATTCCAGAATAAGGCAAAGTTATCAAGCGTCATCCGCCCGTACGAGGTCCATGAATACGGCAGAATCATGCTTCGTATTGAAGCTCGGGTAAATTCAAGGATCGGCAGGAGCCCGACTGCGGCAATTCCCAATCCCAAAACGAGAGCGGCGAGTATGCGCAGTATCGGACGGATAGACCGGGTAGTTATCCCCAGGACCACACCAAATAACGCCAGCGCTTCCCACGTAAACAATGCGATCGTTTGATATCCGGCAAAAAACTGCAATGCAATGGCTCCTCCGGCAAGCACTCTATTTTTTCCTCCTCCTTTTGTCGCAACTGTCCACATAAGCCCCACGATGATCGGTATATACGCAGAAGAAGCGATGATATCCAGATGCCCCGCCCATATTCTGGTCATCATAAAACCGCTCAGTCCATAAAGGATTCCTCCAATAAACGAGCTTGGTTGATCAATGATATGCCGAAGCAACCAGTACATCCCCACCACGGCAAGTATCAGATGAAACGCCAGATACCACGAGAAAGCGACCGGAATGGGAAGAAGAAAAAATATGAGCCCGGGAGGGTAAAACAGATTTACGCACTGGGAATTAGCTATGAATGGATAGCCGCTGAACTGATAGGGATTCCAGAGAGGTATCGCTCCGTTTTTTACCGAATCGACCAAAAATGACTTGAAAAAATAACAGTATCTCTGGACGTCATCTCCCCACAGCAGTTGGGTATTACCGCTCATAAGCGCTATGTAAAAAAACTATGACGACAATCGAGATAGCACTTATGAGCGCTCCTATATACGTCATGACGGAAGTAAATCGATATTCCACCGTGTGTTCTCCTGTTGGCACATCAATGACTCTAAAAGCCAAATTTCCTTCAAAAATTTCTGCCGGATTGCCATCTATAGTTGCCGACCAACCCGGATACATAACCTCGGAACTTACTAAAGCGGCATCACACGGTGTTACGACCCGCAATACAACCGCATTGGGAGTATACGAGAGTACCGAGGCACGAGCATTGGAGACATCGCATGGAGCCGCAAATGCACGTTTTGCACTCGTCAACACCGTCTTCGTCAAATCAACGCTTCCGGTGATCAACAATTCTTTCGCTTCTTCCCGGGGTAGCGTAGTCACTGTTGGGACAAAGTAAAACCGCGGCAATACCGTTTTGTTTTCGTAGAGGCGGTAGTCTCTCTCAATATCTTCACGCAAAAGCGTATATCGCTCCCCGCTCGTGCCGCCGATAGAATCATATGCAGGAGGAACCAAAACATATTTGATATTGAGAAAATCAATAGAGACGGAGCTTACATTCATGTAAGGCACTTGCACATCCTGTTTCAAAATACTTGGCTCGCGATTTCCACTGGCTGCATCGACAAATTCATAATAATTACGCAGTATTGCCGGGTCATAGCCTGTTGCATTAAACAGTCGATAACTCATGGCAGCGTCAAAATCCAAACTATCCCGCGGTGGAATCCAGACGCCAAAATTTGGCAGATAGCGAACGGGCTCCGTTGTATCCTTAAGTTGCCCAATTAATGTTTGATCAAACCCGCTTCCCGGCACAGGTGCAAGCTCAATAAACGACGAAGCAAATACGAATGCCTCAAAGAGGAT
>MFJJ01000053.1 GCA_001780895.1 Candidatus Gottesmanbacteria bacterium RIFCSPHIGHO2_01_FULL_46_14 | reverse complement strand
AATGGGCAACGTGTCTCTGTGTGAACGATGTGGTCGTGCATGGTATACCGACAAATTACAAACTTAAAGACGGAGATATATTCACGATCGACGTTGGAATGCTTTATAAAGGATTTCATACGGATACGGCGTGGACCAAAATTATTGGCGGCGGAACGAACGAATTTTTACGTGTAGGGGAAGAGGCGCTGTGGAAGGCTATTGAACAAGCTATATTAGGCAATCACATCGGCCATATTTCTAAGGCCCTGGAAGACACGATTGTTGGAGCGGGGTTTAGCATTGTCAAGTCGTTAGTCGGCCATGGGGTCGGAAAGGCGCTCCATGAAGAGCCGCAAATACCGGGGTTTCTTCGCGGGAAGATTGAAGATACCCCAGCGCTTCAAGAAGGAATGACTATTGCCATAGAAGCTATTTATGCCATGGGATCGGGTGAAGTTAATTACGACCATCCGGATGGCTGGACGGTAGCAACACGAGACCACTCGCGGGCGGCAGTTTTTGAGCATACACTAGCGATTGGAGCAGCCCGACCGGTAGTATTGACCAAAGTGGACCTGTAGGGTACAATAAGAACTCTTGCACCACCCCATGGTCGTGATGGGGCTTTTTGGTGTTCAAATACAATGGCTCATCAGGGAAGCGTGGAACTCGAAGGAGAAGTGGTAGAATCGTTGCCCAACACACTGTTTCGGGTAAAGATTCCCAACGGCCGGATAGTTTTATGCCACCTGTCAGGCAAGATGCGTTTGCATTTTATTCGCTTGATGCCAGGGGATCGCGTTAAACTTGAAATGACACCCTACGATGCCGGAAAAGGCAGAATTACGTATCGATTACGGTAAAAGATATGAAGGTCAGAGCGAGTATTAAACCAATGTGTAAAAAATGTAAAATCGTTCGACGTCGTGGTCGGGTTTATGTTATCTGTGACAACCCAAAACACAAGCAGAGACAGGGATAACTATGGTTCGTATCGCAGGAGTTGATTTACCGGCATCAAAACGGGTAGATATTGCGCTTACCTATCTTTATGGTATTGGCCGGAGTAACGTTGTGCAAATTCTTTCTAAAGCCAATATAGATGCCAGTCGCAGAATCCAGACGTTAACGGATGAAGAAGCCAGTCGTATTGCTAAGATTATTGAGAAAGAGTATATGGTGGAAGGCGATTTGCGTCGGGCAGTCAGCGACAACATTAAACGACTTCGCGATATTGGGACATATCGTGGGATGCGTCATGCACGTAAGCTTCCCGCCCGTGGTCAACGGACAAGGAGTAATGCAAGAACCAAGCGCGGTAAGCGCGTAACTATAGGAGCTCTCAAGAAAGATGATCGGGCAAAAGTAGCGGAAAAACCGGCGGAAGAAGCAAAGAAATAAAACAGCTATGGCAACTCAAAAAATCAAGCACGTTGAAGCAAAAGGGAAAGTATTCATCACCGCAACGTTCAATAACACCATCGTCACGATAACTGATGTTAGTGGTAACGCGCTCTATTGGGGCTCATCCGGGCTCGTTGGTTTTAAGGGCGCAAGAAAATCCACCCCGTATGCCGCAACGACCGCGGTTGAAGCGGTAGCACGAAAAGCACAGGATGCGGGCTTGCGGGAAGTAGAAGTGTATATTAAAGGTCCGGGAGCAGGTCGGGACGCGGCGCTGCGCGCACTCAAAGCCGTGGGTCTTCAGATAGCGCTCATTGCTGACGTAACGCCAATTCCGCATAACGGCGTAAGACCAAAGAAAAAGAGGAGAGTATAATGGCACGATATACCGGACCAAAAAATAGACTTGCCAGGCGTGAAGGCATGGACCTTGGGCTTAAAACCGTAGGGTCGCATGCGCATGCTTCGCTTCTCAAGCGGCTCAATGTGCCTCCCGGTCAGCATGGACCTCGGGGTCGAAGGAAGGTCTCCGACTTTGGTTTGCAGCTTCGCGAGAAACAAAAGGTTAAGCGCATATATGGGCTTCTCGAACGGCAGTTCCGGAAAAACTTTGAGACGGCCCGCAAATGGAAGGGAAATACGGGAGAAAAGCTTTTGGAATTTTTAGAACGACGCCTAGATAATACCGTGTATCGTCTTGGTCTCTCACCGACTCGAGCCTTAGCACGACAGTTAGTCGGGCATCGCCATGTGTTGGTTGACGGCAAACTCGTTACTATTCCATCGTACTTAATTTCGCATAATCAAGTGATAAGCCTTACATCCAAAGGCGCCGGCATTCCAGCAGTGAAAAAACTTCTCGACGACAAAACATTTACACCCGCCGAATGGCTATTGCGTCAAGGACCGGCGGGCAAGATTACGCGTCTGCCACAGCGGGCAGACATAAAGGAAGACATAAACGAACAGCTCATTGTTGAGCATTATTCCCGATAAGGGAGGAGGATACTATGATAGAACCAAATTTTTCTATAAAGACGGAAGTGGACAAGAGTGGGTATGGTTTGTTTGTTTTGGAACCTCTCGAGCAAGGATATGGACAGACGCTCGGCAACAGCATCCGACGCGTTCTTTTGACGTCGCTTCCGGGATGGGCGATTACCTCGGTAAAAATTGCGGGTGTTGCCCACCAGTTTTCTACCATTGCCGGGCTCAAGGAAGATGTCGTGGAGCTTCTCCTGAACCTTAAGAAAATTCGTCTTGCCGTTGACGGGAATGATCCCGTCACGATGAAACTCAAGAAAATTGGTCCCGGACCCGTTGTGAGCGGGGACTTTGATCTTCCGGCAGGTACGACGATCGTTAATCCGGACTTAGTGCTTGGAACTCTGGCTGATAAAAAAAGCGAATTGGAAATTGAAGCCGTGGTAGAGCGCGGGTTTGGATATGTGACGACCGAGGAAAAAAAGATTGATGAAATTGGTGTCATATCATTGGATGCGCTATTTTCACCGGTCAGCCGGGTCAATTACAGAGTTGAAGCCACTCGTGTTGGCCGAATGACCAATCTTGACCGACTGGTTATGGAAATTTGGACTGATGGATCGGTGAGTCCTCTTTCAGCTCTCAAAGAGGCAGCCAAAATTCTTGTTTCGTACATGACCCAGATTTATGAGCCGAAGGCAAGCGCTGTCGGCGATCCTATTGCGGTTGCTCCATCAGTATCGGATGAAGTTCTCAAGATGCGCATCGAAGAACTCGATATTCCTACGCGCATCGTTAATGCGCTCGCTCACGGGGGCATTGAGACGATCGGACAATTATTGGGGACACCCAAGCCTGAACTCATGAAAATAAAAAATCTCGGGAGCAAATCACTCTCGATTGTTGAAGAGAAGTTGCGTGAGAAAGGTGTTACCCTAAATGTATGAGGCATTCCGTCGCGGGCTATAAGCTATCTCGAACCAAAAATGAGCGAAGACGACTCCTTGCGGGTTTGGCAAGAGACCTGATTGTCCGTGGGAGTATCAGAACGACGCTTGCAAAAGCAAAGGCTGTGCAGCCAATGGTGGAAAAATTGGTGACTCTCGCAAAAGGCGGAAGAACGGCCAGTATAAAAAAAGTGCTTTCGAACTGGCAGACCATGCGTATGCTCCTGTCTGATGCCAAAACCCGGTTCCGGCAGCGTACGAGTGGATTTACGAGAATCGTAAAAGTGGGTACGCGAGTCGGAGACAATGCTCCCGAAGTATTGTTGCAGTTTGTGGATCTTCGGCCGGAACCAAAAAAAGAAAAGGTGATTGATACAAAAAAACTAGTTGCAAAATCCAAGAAAGCAAAACCATGAAAACAACCCTTACAAAACCAACTCGCGCCAACGACATAACAAGAGTATGGCATCTTGTAGATGTTAAAAACAAAGTGCTCGGTCGTATAGTAGGGGATATTGCTCATACATTAATGGGTAAAGGAAAGCCCTATTTTGTAAAAAATTTAGACTGCGGTGACTATGTCGTTGTCATCAATGCCAAATATGTAGCCGTTACCGGTCACAAAGAGAAAGAAAAAATGTACGGAAATTATTCAGGATTTCCTGCAGGACTCAAACAAAAAGCATTATGGCAGGTGCGAAAAGAGAAGCCTGCTCTGGTTATTCGGCGCGCCGTTATGGGGATGCTCCCGAAGAATAAATTACGAAACCGTTTGATCACCAGGCTGTATGTCTATCCTGAGGAGAACCATCCCTATGGCAACAAAATCAAATGATACACCAGTAAAAAAAGAAGAGAAAGTAAGCTACTATGAGGCGGTTGGTCGAAGGAGAGTGGCAAGCGCTCGCGTACGTTTGTATGTGGTTGCCGATGCTCCGGTGACGGTTAATGGGGTATCAGTTGAGCGGGGAGCAATGTTTGTCAATAATCGTTCGGTCGAAAAGTATTTTCCCGGCGAGATTTTCAAAAAACTTTATCTGGAACCATTCCGGACAACCAATACCGTCGGTCGATTTGCAGTAACCATTACAGTAAAAGGGGGAGGACTGCATGGTCAATTGGAAGCAACGATCCACGGAATTTCACGGGCGCTCGAAAAAGTTGATAAAGAAAAGTTCCGTCCGATCCTTAAAAAACGAGGGTTTATGAAGCGCGACCCCCGCGCCAAACAACGCCGCAAAGCGGGCTACGCCGGAAAATCTCGTGCCCGCAAACAAAGCCCGAAACGATAAATTTCCTGCATTATTTTTATGCACGGAGAATCGCTACGATTGACTCCCTCAGTTTTTGAAGATCCAAAAAGAGAGATTACCGAAGAAAGTCAAGTTGCTTATTTCTGTAATGCGTGCGATACGTGGATTCCTTTGGGGTCTTTTAAACAGTTTTTAAATGGAATGAGAACAGGAGCTAGCGATCCGTACATGGAGAGAGTAGTTGCTCATGAAGAGAAGTTTGGTCATACGATCGTATTTAAGATACAAGTCAATGAAGGTGGGTGGATTGAGGCTACATATTAGGTCGTAAATGAGCAAGCTGCTGAATATGATTAGCGAAAGTTCAGCGCAAGTTTTGTGCCGAGTACCCCAGCAATTCGTTTGAGCAAATTAAGTGAGGGATTAGCTTCCATAGTTTCAATTCTCGATATCACCGCCTGCGTCGTTTTGACTCTCCGAGCCAGTGCCCGTTGGGAGAATTTTTTCTTCAACCGTTTTTCAATCAATTGTCTTGCGAGGAGATATTCCGGCTCCGATTCTTCCCATGCCCTTCGAAATGCAGGATTTTTCAGTCGTTTTGCTAAGTCTTCTTCAAATGTGTAGAGAAGTTTATTTTTCATACTACAATGATATCTCAAAAGATATCATTTGTCAATGCCGTGTAGCGTTTTTCCATTGATCATAGCGCACAAGAGCTGTCTGCAATTCCTTTGCCGGTGTTTTTTGATTTTTTTTGATAAATCCATGCAGGAGTAGGACAGTGTTTTGTAATGGCACTGCGTACAACACGCGGAGATTATCTTTTCCCAGTATTCGTATTTCCCAGAGCGGTGTGCCAGTCAACTTTTTAGTATGAGGTAGAATCACCGATAACCCGTAGAGTTTGATGTACTGAAATAATCGTAATATTTTTGCCTGTTGCTGTTCAGAAAGAGAATCGAGAAAGTCGCTTACTGGATTGTCTCCGGAGGGGGAAACGAAGTAATAAACTGTATATTCAGCCGTCACTGTCTCAGTATATCGTGTTTTCCTTAATCGAGT
>MFJJ01000052.1:1775-6972 GCA_001780895.1 Candidatus Gottesmanbacteria bacterium RIFCSPHIGHO2_01_FULL_46_14 | reverse complement strand
AAGACGATCTGCTCACGCTTTCAAAAATACTGGCGCGGTTATCGAAGATAGAGCAGGATCAGCCGTATGATTTTTCGGTCATTACGCTGACCAATTATCAGCAGGTAGAGCACTTTATTAACAAAAATCCCGCCATCCATGTCGATATGATTCTTCTGGATCGGGACTGCAAGCTGGGCGGATCGTTCCATGTGGTGAATCTTGAACGGCTCGGTGCAGACAAGGTTATCGCTATTTCTTCTGTACCGGAGTATAACAAACAGGCCCAAACCCGCGGCGTTTCGCGCGTCGTACTCAAAGACTACCGCAATCTCGATGCCTTCGCCGACCGTCTGGCGGAAGAAGTGGAAGACCTGGTTAAACATTTGCCGATGCGTGAAGACAATATTGTGCATCCAACGTAGACTTAGTAATCTTTTCTATCTACTATTCTTCCATCTGCTCCATGAATAAATAAGGCAGCGCCTTGGTTTTGAGAGATAGAGGTAGCATAAACAGCAGCCTCGTTTTGGGTACCAAAAACCTGACTAGGTTTTGAAGAACCTGCACGCTTCACGATCCATTCATCTCCCCGAGGAAGAACATGATAGTTTTGCTCTCCTTTTTTTACTGCTTCTTTATATTCTTTAATCTGCGGATGATTTTGATCTGTTTTATAGAGAATCTTATTCATAGAGTCCTTTCCTTATGCGTAATAGTATATCAGATTCTGTTAATTGTAGGCTAGTCAAATAATTAGCGAACTGTTTTCTGGTATCAAACGCAACTTTGGAAAATAGTAGTTGATTTTTTGTATAAGAACTTTCAATGATATTTATTTTTACCATCGGGTAATGTAGGGCTATCCATAGTAATGCTTTCCGGCAACCGGAGTGTGTTTTATAAAAATGCGCGTCGCTAAATTTTCTGTCTCTGTTCAAAAAAGCAATAAACGCTCTTTTTAAGTCATCCGGTATGACCGCATAAATAATTGGTGTCTTTCTTGCTTTAAGAATCTTTTTCAGTTTTATTTTAGCACCTTCCTCTGTAGACAACGTAGCATCTAAAATGATACAGCGCTTATGATGTAGCTGCGTAGCCAAAAACTCTGTCTTTCCGGATGCGGTTCCCCCACAGAGTAAAATTACTTTTTTATAGGGATTAGTTGTTAGTCCTGCTTCAAACTGTTGATCTGCTAATCTTGCCGATTCATGATGAAAAAGTTCAGCTTTTTGAGGGGAATAGTTCGGTAGGTTTTTTTTAATTTCATCTGCAGAAATAATAAGCGCCATAGGTAGATTGTGCATTCATTATATCAGAGCACGTTTGATAAATCTTAGAACAACGTATTAAAATACATACATGACGCAATCTCAAGCCCTTGCCATACTCAAAACCGGCACGAGTGTTTTTTTAACCGGAGAGCCTGGGAGCGGCAAAACCTATGCGATCAACGAGTATGTGGCGTATTTGCGCAGTCGGGGGATTGAGCCAGCAATTACGGCTTCAACCGGTATAGCGGCCACACATATCGGCGGTATGACGATCCATTCGTGGAGCGGAATAGGGATCAAAACTGTGTTGAATAAACACGATCTCCATAAAATTGCTACCAGTCAATATATTATCAAGCGTGTCCGTCGGGCCAAAGTTCTTATCATAGAGGAAGTATCTATGCTCAATCCCGAGACGCTGTCTATGGTTGACGTAGTCTGTCGTCAAATCAAAGAGAGTCTGGAGCCATTTGGCGGCATGCAGGTAGTTTTTTCCGGCGATTTTTTCCAACTGCCGCCGGTGATAAAAAGAGAAACAGTAAACAATGCGCAAACCGCGCTTGTTGAAACACCGTCAACTCGTTTTGCGTATGATTCTCCTGTGTGGCAGCAGCTAAACCCTTATGTTTGTTATCTCACCCAACAGTACCGGCAAGATGACCGCGACTTTCTAGCCCTGCTTTCTGCGATTCGAGGTAACGCATTCGGCGTAAACCATATGCATCATATTGAGGCAAGATACACCCGACCGCAATCCGTACCGGATAGCGTACCGAAACTTTTTTCTCATAATGCGGATGTTGACCGTATCAATGATGAAGTACTTGCCAAACTTCCGGGCGAGCCCCACGTATTTACCATGACTTCGTCAGGTCTGGACGCGCTGGTGACTGCGCTGAAAAAAGGTTGTCTTTCACCCGAAACGCTCTATTTGAAAGTAGGAACGGCGGTGATGTTTACGAAAAACAATCCGAAAGAGGGATTCATCAACGGTACGCTCGGGCTTGTTGAATGTTTTGATACAACAAGCGATAGTCCCGTCGTAAAGACGCAAAACGGAAGACGGATTACTGTTGAACTCATGGATTGGACGGTCGAAGAAAACGGTAAAATTCGGGCGGAGATTACCCAGCTACCGCTTCGCCTGGCCTGGGCAATCACGGTACATAAGAGTCAAGGAATGACATTGGACAAGGCCGTTATGGATCTCTCTGGCGTTTTTGAATTTGGTCAGGGATATGTTGCGCTCTCGCGCATCCGGCGCCTTTCGGATCTCTACATTCTCGGATGGAACGACCAAGCTTTTCAGGTGCATCCGGATATAGTAGCCAAAGATACGACGTTCAGGGCGCAGTCAGCGCAGACAGTAGACATATTTATCAAGATAGGAAGAGATAACATAGCGGCAATGCACAAGCAGTTCGTTGCCCTATGCGGAGGGAAAGTTATTTTCGGGAATCTGATGTCCGGAGAGAGAAAAAGCAGGGGTGGAACGGTTTTTAGCGAAATTAGAGAAGTACATCCAAACGCCTACCTTCCGTGGGATAAAGAACAGGATAAAAAATTAAAACTTTTTTTTGCAGCAGGTTCATCTATAACCGATCTGTCAAAAGCCTTCGGCAGAAAAAATGGCGCTATCAGATCACGTCTCACCAAGTTAGGGCTTTTGAATAATTGATAAGCGAGGCAATGACGTCACTAGAATAATTCTAGTTGATTTTCAGAAATTTTTCGCTTCGTTATGTGCGGTTTGTCCTTTGATAACCCAAGCATTCGATAGGTTCGCAGGCGTTTGAAATACATGATTTTGAGCATCGATATCTCAAAATCCACATAGTCATAGACGTATGCCATCTCTTTTCCTTCCGATGAGCGCTGTACTCTTCCAACATACTGAATCAGTTTTCCTTTCCAGGAAAAAGGAAATGCAAGAAAAAGGTGGGTTAACTCCGGCCAGTCGAAACCTTCACCGATCAGTTTGCCGGTTGCAATAAGCAGTTGAAATTGCTCTTGATGAATGCGATTCATGAGCTGTTCCCGTTTATTCTTTGTCATATTGCTTTCCGCAATGGCTCCATGGATGCCTTTTGCCTCTTTTCGGATCGCCGCAAGCAGTGTTTGACAGTGCTCGATGCGTTCAGAGAGTACTAAACATTTTGTTCCTGCCCGAAGTGCTTCTGCGACGTCTGTTGCAATTTGTATATTTCGCGCCTCATCGGCAATAAGCAGGCTTGCTAGATCGCTAAATTCTTGTGGTTGTTTGTGGATGTAGTGAAATGATGTTTTCTTTGTGATGAGTTTGGTTTCAACCGTGGGTTGAGTAGGTTGTTCTGCTGAAGGTTTTTCGTTATTTGCTTTGATAGTTGGACCGATATAAAAATTCATAAGACGTTCGAGTTGATCTTTGCGAAAAGCCGTTGCCGTTAGTCCAAGGACATATCCGGAAGAAAGTTGTTTAATGACGTTGGTAAATGTATGAGCCGGTACATGATGGCATTCATCAACAATTATGTGGCCGAAAATATTTTTTAACTCCTGCGTTCCTCGACGGGCGAGGGTTTGATAGGAGGCGACGGTAATTTTTTTCCCGATCTGCCATTTGTTTTCTCCGATGATCCCAAGATCGTCCGTTTTTAGCGCAAACCACTCAACAATACGTTTTATCCACTGCGCAAGAAGTGCCATTGTATGAACGATAATGAGCGTTTTCTGTCCTCGACGTTTCATACAATAGAGGGCAACCATGGTTTTCCCGAATGCCGGGTGAGCTTCTAAAACGACACGGTCGTGTGTCAGTAGCTGTTTTGCTATTTTTTGCTGTTCTGGTCGGAGTGCCAATGTTGTTGAGAAACGAATCGATGTATTGGTTGTTTGTTGGTTTTCAGTCTGAAGAGTAAGATTATGATTTTTTACAAACGTTTCGATTTCGGATAGAATTCCTGCAGGCACCAAAATTCCATTTTCAATTTTTTCGATATGTTTCAGAAAGCGCTGCGTATTCCATGTGGAATATCCTCGTCGTTCCAGTTCATAAAATTGCGGATTAGGAAAATTGAGTTTGGATTTGAGGAGTTTGTACAGCACATCCGGCAAATACAATTCCGGTATAAATATCTCGTTGCCAAGGATGAGTTTTACTTCTTGTGTTTGGGTCGTTTTAACAGAATCTTCAGGTTCGTCTGTATGACTACTTATTTCTGGGAGTTTTGTTTTCGCTACCGGTATTGGTGTGGGTTGAACTCGAAGTACAGTATCAATGAGCGTAAGAGAAATTTTCCTGCAGGTTTGTAGAAAACTCCATTGATCAGGACGCGGCTCGCCGGTATCGTCTATAAATATCATGTTCTTTTGCATCACGGCTTTTCCTTGAAGCGGGAGAGCGATGAGATTCCCAAGTCCTTTACCGGTATGTTCATCCTGGCTTGGGAACATGCGGTCAAACGTTTTTTTGGAAATGATGTTTGCTTCTGACAACAGAAGTTTTCCGAGTTGCCTCGCTTTCCACGCAGGAATATTCGTATCAAAGAAAAACCACACGTGTCCGCCGTTACCAGATCGTGAGCGCTCAAGATAGCCAGGAATTGTATGTTTTGAAGCTATCTGTAGTAAGGCAGTGGATTCCTTCAGCCAATTCAGTTTGTCGAAATCAATAGCAAGAAAATACGTGGTGTTGTCAGAAAGCAATGGATAGATGCCGATGGTTTGATTGCCGGAGAGATGCGATTGAACAACAGTATCAGTGAGTGGTTCAGATTGGTTGTTCAAGCGATATACGGGTGAATATCCAGATTTTGCAGGGGTGGGATTTGTCCAATATCGTGCATATACATTTTCCCTACCGCGGAATAGGGATCGAAACAAGGCGATTTTTGTTGTATCAATGGTATCAAATTGTATGGGCTTAATTATACAATCGCTTGTCAGAACAATCCAATTTTATGTAT
>MFJJ01000052.1:933-1691 GCA_001780895.1 Candidatus Gottesmanbacteria bacterium RIFCSPHIGHO2_01_FULL_46_14 | reverse complement strand
GCAGACGAACGGAGTTGCTGTCGCGATTCCTTTTCCCCTTGGACTTTACCCCGTACTCGTTACGGGGCCTTTTCCTCGCGACAGCATTTACGAGTTATTTTCAGACGCTTCTTTGAAAGTAGGTTCGGACGTGGTTTAATAGAGGTACATAGTTCCGACTTGTCGGGGCGGCGCGTAGCGCCGCCCATGGTTCCAGCGCGCTCCCGCGCGCTTTTTGGTGGGTCAGACGCAGGTTCGGAAAACAAAAAAAGAAATGAGAAAATGCCCCGTGCGATGAGGAGAAATCCATATCCCCCACCAGATGGTGGGGGACTTTGCCCAAACGTACAAAAAGAAGATTGCTCGGGTTTGTAGTGTTTTGTATCTCTTGTTTTTCTCCAATCTCCTGATATATTGATGACGCAACCAAACAACCGTTAGGTTTTTTAACGGCCGTCTCGGACAAATCCTAACGGGTTTGGTTGCACCGGGGCGGCCATTATTGATCTATGAGCGACATCATTTCACCCTCGCAACCATTCTTTTTGTATGCGCGCAAGTCCACCGATGTGGAGGATAAGCAAATCTTGTCATCGACGGGCAGTTAGCAGAACTCCGGGAGTTTGCCCAAAAAGAGCACCTCTCCATCATCGGTGAATATATCGAGAAACAATCGGCCAAGATTCCGGGCAGACCCCTATTCAATGAGATGATGGGAAACATTGAACACGGGCAGGCTTCCGGCATCTTGTCCTGGCACCCGGACAGACTTGCACGCA
>MFJJ01000052.1:0-911 GCA_001780895.1 Candidatus Gottesmanbacteria bacterium RIFCSPHIGHO2_01_FULL_46_14 | reverse complement strand
CATCTATCTTGTTGATACTGAAAAGATCAAGGCACTGAAGTTTCCCACGTTCTGGTTTGAACCGTCGCCACAAGGAAAATTTATGCTCAACATGGCGTTTGGGCAAAGCAAATACTACGTGGACTCGCTGTCAGAGAATACGAAACGAGGCCTCCGCCAAAAAGTACGCAGAGGAGAATTCCCCGGCATTGCACCCGTTGGCTACCTCAATGATGTGCGCACAAAACGGATTGTTGTTGACCGCGAGAAAGCACCCATCATTGTCGACGCATTCAAGCTCTACGCGAAAAATGAGTCCATTCTTGATGACATCGCGCTCTTTTTGGCGGAACGTGGTGTATTGTCCCGCGGCAAGATTCCGGTCAAGAGGGACCGCGTGACGTTCCTATTATCCGACCCTTTTTACGTCGGCCTCTTTCGCTATGGTGGCGAGATCCACGTAGGGGTTCATGAGCCACTCATCGCAAAGAAACTGTTTACTGCGGTGCAGAGGGTGCTGCTGGAGAGAAGTAAACCCGTCATAAAAACCAAAATCCCGAAGGCTTTCACCGGACTTCTTCGCTGTGGTATCTGCGGCATGATGATTACGGCCGAAGTGCAAACAAAATATTACAAAGGCACCGATCATCATGCCACCTACACCTACTACCGCTGTACCCGTAAATCCAAGACGATCCCGTGTGACGACCCGTTTACCCGCGAAGAAGCCCTCGACCAGCAGCTTTCCCAATTATTACTCACAGTTTCTTTGCGCTCGGACTGGGCAAAACGGATGATGATAGACATACACAAGGATGCGGACGCATCTGCCCAGTCCGTGAATGCGATTGTTGCAGAGAAGCGAAATATGATTTCGCTTCAGGAAACAAAACTCCAGCGTCTTCTCGATACATATCTTGACCAGGATATCG
>MFJJ01000051.1 GCA_001780895.1 Candidatus Gottesmanbacteria bacterium RIFCSPHIGHO2_01_FULL_46_14 | reverse complement strand
GTTCTGTACGCTTCCGGCATTTGCGTTATTGCCTCGCCAATGATTTCGAGTTCGCGAACGGCCGCCGCCGCCGCGGTAGAATCGTCTTTGAAAAAATCTACTTTTTGCACGCCAAAAATGTGTTTTTCAATCCGGTGGATCGCATCGAGTATGTGACGGAGATACACTTCAGGATTGGAGTTTTCCATATAACGGCTTCAAATCACGATATACATTTGTTCTAATATACTTACTCAATGCCCCATCTGTCACCAAGTCCACCTTCCTGCCAAATAACGACTCGAACGCAAGCGCTACTCCGCTGTGTTCAAACAACCCCTTGGGACGAGCATAGCGAACCAAAAGATCGACGTCGCTGTCTCCCTTGTATTCATCTCGTGCGGCAGATCCGAATACACCCAGAAAGGCGATGTCGTTTTTTTTGCATAAGTCGTGAATTTTTTCCTGACTGATTGGAACCATATAGTACTCCTACAATACAGGCATTGTAGCTTACTTTGTGCTTTTTGTGTATCGTTCGCGACTGCTTCTGATCACTTTGTCACGATTTTGATTGCGGGAACGGGGAAGGGGCAAGGTCGTTGCGGAAAACGGGGTTGAGGTGTGGTTGTCTATGGCGAGTTTGAGAATAATTTGATAGTTGCCAAGCCCAACGAGCTCATCTTCTTCGTATTTGCTGCCGAATTCTTTCGCTAAAATCCGCGCGTCGGTGGCTCCCACTCCAAAAGCAGCAAGGGAGCCGGCGTTACCGAAAATCGCCTTCTGGACCTCTTCATCGATCTGGCCGATGTATTGGTTGGCAAGCGTCAAGTCAAGGCGATACTTTCGAGCCTCCGAGAGAATTTTGATAAACGAGGTTGTGGCAAAATTTTGAAACTCATCAACATAGAGATAGAAATCCCGGCGCTCGGTTTCCTGCTGATAAACCCGATTCATGGAAGCGAGCTGTATTTTGGTGATAATCATCGCCCCCAACAGCGCGCTGCTGTCTTCGCCGAGTTTGCCCTGAGAAAGATTGACAATGACAATTTTGCCCTCATTCATCATCGACTCGAGATCAATTGTTGATACGGGAGAGCCGACAATATTGCGGATCGTCTGGGAAGACAAAAACTGGCCGACCTTATTAAGAATCGGCGACACTGCTTCGCTTCTCATCTGCGGAGACATCTTGTTAAACTCATTGAGCCAGAAGTTTTTGAGAACCTGATCACCCATAGTACTGACAATTTTCTCGCGGTATTTTTCGTTGGTCAGAAGCTCAGGCACCTGCAAAAGCGTCGATTGTGGCACATGGAGAAGGGTCAAAATCGTATTTCGTAAAATATACTCTAAACGCGGTCCCCAACTATAGTGGTAGAGTTTGTAAAAAATTGCGACAATGCCGCTTGCGACGAGCTCTCGAAGCGCCTGGTCTTTGACCTCCAGAGGATTTAAGTGAAACGGATAGTCAATGTCCGATGGATCCAGAAGCGCCACGTCATTGATCCGAAATGAAGGAACAAAATCCAGAAGTATATCGGTAAGATCGCCGTGGGGATCAATGACGGCGACTCCCTCGCCGTTTTTCATATCGTTGATTGCCATATTGGCAATCATGGTTGATTTCCCAGTCCCAGTTTTTCCAATGATATAGAGGTGCTTTCTGCGGTCATCTTTTTTGATACCAAACGTTGCCGCTTTATTCTTGAACTCCGTCCGTGCAAAAAAGTTGATGCGCTTTTTTTCCTGCCTGCCGGCAGGCAGGTCCTCTTCGCTATCGGTGGAAATTGGCAAATTCTCTGGTGCTTCGCTCGTGAGCGTTGCTCCCCAGGAGATATTTTTGATCATAGAGAGCGATAACCCCGGCGGATGCCAGAGGGAAGATAGTTCGGTCGATCCGAGTACTTGAAATTTTGGCGCAAGATCTCCACTGCGCACGAGAAATGCACCTTCAAACTTCTTTTTTTGCCAAAACGGCGGTTGAGCGGCGGCGAGTCCATTTCCCTCTCCCAGAGTAAATACACCGTAAGAACCTGCTAGGCTTGTCAATAGCGCACGGGCACTCTCTTGGCTCTCTGCGACCGCCAACACACGAATTGCTGTTGAGAAACCTACCTGATTGACTTTGGTTTCAATAATACGCGCATGTGGATGCGATTTTGTTCTCCCCGCCGATGAGGCGGGATCTGGTACTCCTGCGGCGATAACGCGACCTGCGCTCTTCTGCCAACCGCTTCCAGCTGGGGAAATCCACACTTGCACTGCTGCTGCTTGTCCGGAGGGGAGCTTGGCCAGTTGCCCCAGCACACTAGCCAACAAATCGAGATCACGCACATCTTTATGGGTTTTTAACGGATAGTAATATGCGTTGATTAAAACCAGTTGGGCAAGTTGATGTGGTAAAGAGAGAAAATGCGGCGCGTAGTCAGCGCTTGGAGACAAAAGAAGCTTGGGGTATTGCGCCGTAAGCTGGCTCTCAAGATACGTTTGCGCAGCGGCAGGAAGTCCAATAAAAAAATGAATACCGTTATTAACCGACACAATCTCAAAACTAAAAAATCGTGTTTCATGCCGGTTGCCAAATATCCGCGCGAGTATTCCCGCATGTCCCCCACTGCTTCCGAGTGCGGCAAACACTTGTTCCATCACAGCCGGTGCTTCCTCACTATCACGGCTATTTTTCACTTCAAGAAGAACGAAAGGAGAAGACATGGATCTATTATAGCGCACTGATATCTTCGCGGTCTCATCAAGGCTAAGCCTTGGAGAACTTTAAGGCTTAGCCTTGAATTGGTTTTGCGTGAAAACTCATAATGTGGCGTTTTCACGGTCCTGATGCGCTTTGTGCTATTGCACCGCATATTTTTACCTTCTACAATAAAGTGTTACAATATGGAACAACATCCGGTCCCACAAAACGTCACAACTTTTCAATTCCGCTTGATCGGCGATATGACCGTCAAGCAGTTTGGCTATCTGGCCGGCGGTCTCATTTTGGCATATATTTCCTACAAACTGCCTCTCCCGTTCTTTTTTACCTGGCCGCTTGCGCTCGTATTTGGCCTTGGCGGATTTGGTTTTGCATTTGTTCCGGTTGAAGAGCGGCCAATGGACGTGTGGGTGCTGTCTTTTCTCAAAAACGTTTATAGTCCCACGCAATACCTTTGGCAAAAGTCCTCCTCCGTCCCGCGTGGCGGGACTTCGGAGGACAAGCAAAACTCAACAACCACAGCCAACCTCATGGATGTATTGAATCGGCGCGTAACAACGCGCCACAAGGAACAGCGAACAACTCAGACGCCCACGGCTCAATCACATATTCCAACTATCGTCAGCGCAAACGTCCAGCGCGGATTTATTTCCGATCTGGTAGGTGTTTTCACTTTCCGTCATCCAACGGCGGCAATTCGTCCTGTTCCTGCCGCTCTTCACCCCGAACAACCCACGTCAACCCGGGTGCGGCCACGTAGCCACACCATGCTCATTTCCGAATGGCTCGTGGAACCATTCGGGTGGTTACGCGCGCTCATGCAAACCATGAACCCCGTAAAAAAAACCGTGATTCCCCCAACCCCATCGGGGATATTTACCCCAGCCAAAAAGGCTTCCATCACCGGTAGACGTCTCGATCTTACTCCTGCTCAACCAGCCCAACAACTAGCTCCTTCCGCGCAAATGCTCGAAGAAAAAGCAGCGCTCGAGCATCGGCTTGCCACGCTTCAACAGGAGCTTGCCACAAAAACCGCAAACACCGATCGACTCAGAGAACTTCAGGAACAAATCGCCCAAGTGACTAACGACAGAGCAAAAATGGAACAAGAACTTGTTTCTCTCCGTCATCAACTGAGCTCTCAAAGACAACAACCCACTGTGGTTCGCTCCGCGGCAATGGCCCAACCCGAAACTCCGTCTCCCACCGTACGCATCGTCCCGCCTGATATGGCTACCAAAATGGGCTTGCCGCGCCTGACGACATTTCCCAACGTCATTACCGGCATACTCAAAGACACGATGGGCAACCTGCTCCCCGGCGTCCTGGTTACCGTAAGAGATAAAGAGGATATCCCCGTTCGCGCACTCAAAAGCAATAAACTCGGACAGTTTGCCGCCTCGACTCCGCTTCCCAACGGTACGTACCTCATTGACATAGAAGATCCACGCGCACAATTTGTCTTTGACCGCATTCAAATCACACTCGTTGGAGATATAGTACCCGCCGTAGAAGTTACCGCCAAAAATCAAAAACAGGTGGCGCGTGAAAAACTCGCTGCTGAAATTTTCGGGAAAAACCAAATTTGACTAATTAGCATGCAACAAATTATCCCTATCCGATCATCAACCCAGGATTTTACCGAAATTGAAGACGTCAATCATGACGTGGTTTTGTTTGTTGATGGATCAACAGCAATGATTCTTGCTACTACGGCAGTCAACTTTGGCCTTCTGTCAGAAAAAGAACAGGAAGCAATGATTTATGCATACGCGGGACTTCTTAATTCCCTCTCGTTTCCGGTCCAAATTCTTATCAGATCACAACACAAAGACGTAACGAGCTATCTCCGTCTCCTGGAAGAGCAGGAGATAAAACAAAAAAACCCAAAACTGGCTAGCAGCATCAATAGCTATCGTCTCTTTGTCGCCGAGACGGTAAAAGAAAAAGAAGTATTGGATAAAAAATTTTATGTTGTCATTCCGTTCTCGAGTCTTGAACTGGGAACGTCAACAAAAGTCCTGTTTGGGAGTAAAAAAAGGGGTCTCCCCTATCCCAAGGAGTATATTTTTGACAAGGCCCTCATGGTGCTTTCGCCAAAACGCGATCAGCTCACACGACTTCTTCACCGTATCGGCCTCAGGGCAATGCAACTTACAAACGAACAAATCGTGCAACTATTGTTTTCCATATATAACCCGGAAAGCCCAGCGCCATCGTTTCAAGTGATGGAAACAACAAAACCATGAACGCGAAAACGCTTTTTGCCAAATTTATTAACCCCATGCCCGAGGATACACCGGTGCAACACGACCCAAACGCACCGCTTTTGGTAAATGATATCATCGCGCCTCCGGCAATCGAAGTAGACTTTGATCACTTAAAAATGGGCGATCGTTTTGTACGGACGCTGTTTATCGCCGGCTACCCCAGGTTTGTAAGCGCTAACTGGCTTGAACCGCTCATTTCGTTTAACCACACGCTTGACACGGCTATGTATGTCTATCCGTCAAAATCAGAAGAAATTCTGGAAAACCTCAAGCGGAAAGTGGGCGAAATGGAAGCAACAATTCAATCAGACATGAAGCGCGGCCGCGTCATCGAACCCTCGGTCCAAGTCGCGCTCGAGGATGCGCTTTCGCTCCAGCAAGAACTGGCAAAAGGAGCCGAACGATTTTTTCAATTTGGCCTCTATGTAACAATACCGGCAAAAACTCAC
>MFJJ01000050.1:5315-5421 GCA_001780895.1 Candidatus Gottesmanbacteria bacterium RIFCSPHIGHO2_01_FULL_46_14 | reverse complement strand
GTGATTAACCTCGATCGGCGTGCTTCGGATCTTAGTGAAACGTGAAGCTACAAGTGGTATACTTGAGCGTTGAGAAATTTTCCCTATGGCAGAAAAACCACACCAG
>MFJJ01000050.1:0-5290 GCA_001780895.1 Candidatus Gottesmanbacteria bacterium RIFCSPHIGHO2_01_FULL_46_14 | reverse complement strand
ACGGCAAAAAAACAAAGAAGATGTTTGAGTTCCGTTTGAACTTTAACCTCAAAAATATCGTTCTTGCGCTGTTTGTCGGATTCATGCTTTTTTCCCTAATCAGTAGCATTTCCGAGCGGGCGACGAACTTGCCGGAAAAACCACTCTCTACCGTAGTGTCTGAAGTCAAAAATGGGCAAGTGCAGAGAATAGAAGTCGAAGAGACCAAGTTGACCGTCCTTTATAAAGATGGGAGCAAATTTGTATCCCATAAAGAGCCGCAGGAATCGTTAGTCCGCGTATTGGAATCGAGCGGCGTGGATCCCAAAACTGTAGAAATTGACGTTAAAGACATGAGCATCGGTCAGCTGTGGATGGGCCTGATTTCCAATGTCTTGCCGCTCGTTCTCACGGTTGTCTTTTTTCTTTTTATCTTCCGTCAGGCACGGGGAGCGCAAGATAATATTTTTTCCTTTGGTCAAAGTAAGGCGCGGATTTGGAGTAAGGACCTGCCAAAAACGACGTTTGCCGATGTTGCGGGTGTTGATGAGGCGAAAAAGGAGCTAGAGGAAATCGTTGATTTTTTGAAAAATCCCGCAAAATACAAAGCGCTTGGTGCGCGGACTCCCAAAGGAGTAATTCTGGTTGGACCCAGTGGAACGGGGAAAACACTTCTTGCCAAAGCCATGGCCGGAGAAGCAAAGACAGCCTTTTATAGCATTGCCGGGAGTGAATTTATGGAAATGCTTGTTGGAGTGGGAGCCGCGCGCGTACGCGATCTGTTTGCCCAGGCCAAAAAAAATGCGCCAGCCATCATATTTATCGATGAAATCGATGCAATCGGCAGGATGCGAAGCGTTGGGATTATGGGTGGACATGATGAGCGCGAACAGACCTTGAATCAAATTTTAGTCGAAATGGACGGATTTGAACCCAATACTGCTGTTATGATTATTGCCGCGACCAATCGAGGTGATCTCCTTGATCCTGCACTTCTGCGGCCTGGACGATTTGACCGAAGAGTGGTTTTGGATCTTCCGGATATGGCTGGTCGGAAAGACATATTGAAGATTCATGCCAGAGGTAAGCCATTTGCCCCCACAGTCGACTGGGACAAAGTCTCCAAACGCACCGTCGGATTTTCCGGCGCTGATATCGAAAACATGCTTAATGAGGCAGCGATTTTAGCGGCCCGCGAAAACAAAAAAGAGATTGATATGGGTGATCTTGAAGAGGCTGCAACCAAGGTAAAGTTAGGCCCGGAAAAAAAGCGACTCCAGAGCGATCTGGACCGGAAAATGACCGCATATCACGAAGCCGGGCACGCGATCGTTTCCTACTTTAGCCCCAACATGGATATGGTTCACCGAATCTCGATTGTCTCCCGTGGTATGGCGCTTGGGTATACGCTGACGCCTCCGGAGAAAGATCGTCTCCACGAAACACGGTCTCATTTGATTGAAGAAATCGCAACAATGATGGGCGGGAGAGCCGCCGAACAGCTCATTTTTAACGAAATGACGAGCGGCGCTGCCAATGACATTGATCAGGCGACACGCATTGCCCGCTACATGGTGATGGAATTTGGAATGAGCGATATTGGACCAATCAATTTCGGTCCCCAGATGGATGTGACCGAGTGGGGGAAAGCCTACATGGAACAAAATACCATATCTCAGGATATGCAGTCGGCAATTGATCGGGAAGTCAAAAAATTCCTCGAAGAAGGCTACAAAAAAGCAGCCGAAATCCTCAAGAAAAACAAGAAGAAGCTTGATGAAGTTGCAGCAGAGCTCGTAAAAAAAGAAACATTAGAAGGCGAAGAATTCGAAAAACTCATGGGCGGTCTTAAGGCACGATCCGAAGCACATAAGTTGACATGAACCGCTTTGTTCTCATCGATGGCAATGCAATGCTCCATCGCGCTTACCACGCCCTCCCACCACTCACGACCCCCGATGGTACGCTCGTCAATGCGGTCTATGGATTTACCTCGATGCTCATTAAACTCTTTGGCGATTTAAAACCAACACACATGGCAGTCGCCTTTGATCGGCCGGAACCCACGTTTCGAAAGTCATTGTATAAAGAGTATCAAGCCAAGCGGCCGGAGATGGAAGAAGGACTTTCCTCGCAAATTCCAAAGGTTCAAGATATTGTGCGTGCGTTTGGCATACCCATATATGAAGCAGCCGGGTTTGAGGCCGATGACGTCATAGGCACGGTGTGCCGAAAAATCAGCGGTGAAGTCATTATTGTCACGGGAGACAAGGATATTTTGCAGCTTGTGGATGATAATCGGGGCGTCAAAGTTTTTATGCCGACGAAGGGACTTTCGGAGGGGAAGGTGTATGGAGAGAAAGAGGTGGAGGAAAAGATGGGGGTGCCGCCGAAGCTTATACCTGATCTCAAAGCCCTCATGGGTGATCCGTCGGATAATTACCCGGGGGTATCCGGCATTGGTCCCAAAACTGCGGTGGAACTCATTGCCAGGTACGGGAGCGTAGAGGAGTTATACAAAAGCGATGCGTTGACGGAAAAATTATTGAAGGGTAAAGAAAACGCATTTCTCTCTAAAGACCTGGCGACGATCCGCACCAATGCGCCGGTGGAGGTTGGCGAGCTGCCCTCCATCACAACGCTTGACACCCCGCAAGTACGGGAAAAACTCGAAGAATTCCATTTCCCGTCACTCGTCAAGCGGCTTACACAAGGAGAGAAGAAGCTATCGAGATCTAAAAAAACAATCTCTCAAGAACCACAAAACAAAAAAGAAGAACAATTGACGTTAGTCTAACTATGGTAGGAAATAGTGAATCAAACTGTGCAGGGTACACGTTGTATCGATTAGGACTTGGACCAGATTGTTATAGAGATGCAGATGATACTATCAGAGATTATTTCATGGATGCGGGTGATTCTCGCCCCGAAGCAATAGCGGTGATAATCAACGGTTGGGTATTTCATATCGTACCGTTTAACCCAGATACACCGGACTGAATAGATCACAGACCGTATCCACCAGGATCACTTGTTGTTTTTGGTGCGTCATTTTACGACGCCATTGGTCATTATGTTGATAAATATCTATTAGTTAGATAGAACAAGAGTTGTCTTTTTGAAAAGAAAACAAGATGAGAATGAAAATTGCATTGGTTCATGATTATCTACGAGAATATGGCCTCCATGTAATTTTTCGGTTTGCCCGAATTACGACGTTAGCGTATACTACCAATGTATGCAGAAGAATGTTTTGAACTATCGCATCATCATTGAACCGGAGACCTCCGAGGACGGGTCGCGTGTTTATGTGGGGTTTTGCCCGACGCTGGGCATATCTGACTACGGCGACACGGTTGAAGATGTGTTGACGAGCATCAAAGATGGTATTGAACTTGCGGTTGAAGCATTGGCAGAAGGGAAAAAAGAAGTTCCGGTTGATGATATTGAGCAACAAATCATTGCTTCTGCTAGCGTGAAAGCCCCGATCAATCTCCGAGTGACTCTTGCGGTATGACGAAACTGCCACGGAATGTAAAAAGTAAGGAGCTTCTCCGGGCATTGTCGAAATTAGGATTTTCCAAAACGGGAAGCCGTGGTAGTCACATACGGCTTGTTCACCCAGATGGGAGATGGACCCAAGTGGCGGTGCATCCAAAACCAATACCTCAGGGGACGCTTCGAACGATACTTCGACAAGCTGAACTGACTGTGGATCAGCTAATAGAAGTGTTGTAACAGTTTTTTTATCTCCATGAAGATCGCTTTAGTTCATGATTATCTCAGAGAATATGGTGGGGCGGAGCGGGTGGTAGAGGCGATGCATGAGATGTGGCCGAGTGCGCCACTTTATACGTCATTTTTTGACAAAGAAGCGTTGGGAGAGCAATGGAAGCGGTTTGCCGACTGGGATATCAGAACGAGTTGGGTGCAACAGAATTGGCTTGTTATGAAGTTTCATTCACCGCTTCGTTTTTTTGCCCCTAAGATTTGGGAGAGCTTTGATTTATCGGGCTATGATGTGGTCATTTCGTCGAGTGGCTGGTTTATGTGTCGGGGCGTGACCGTTAAAAAATCAGCCGTCCATATTTGTTACATCCATCATCCGCCGCGCAATCTTTATGGCTACGCGACGGGAAGTAATTTACAGAAATACTGGCCGGTGCGGGTCTATGCGACAATCATCAACTTCTTTCTGCGTCAATACGACTACAATACAGCCCAAAAAGTAGACTTTTTTATAGCTAATTCAGAAGAAACGAAGCGCCGCGTACAGAAGTTTTATCGCAGGGATTCAATCGTTATCTATCCGCCCATTGCTCAAGGCCCGAAAAAGGCCCGGCCTTGGGGTACTTTAAGGCCGGGCCTTGATACTGGCCGGGCCTTTTTTCTCTCCGTGGGAAGATTAACCTATTCGAAGCGTGTGGATCTGGCAATAGAAGCTGCAAATAAACTGAAGATACCACTAAAAATTGTTGGAACCGGCTCGGAAGAGAAAAATCTTCGTGCTCTTGCCGGTCCGACGGTAGAGTTTTTGGGATCTGTTTCGGATGAAGAGCTCGCCAAACTTTATTCAGGCGCCAAAGCACTTATATTCTGCGCGCTTGATGAGGATTTTGGCATGGTACCGGTCGAGGCTGAGGCTGCCGGCACACCGGTGATTGCGTTAGCGCAGGGGGGAGTCCTTGAGACAGTCGTTGACGGGAAAACTGGTGTACTATTTGACAAGCCGACAGTAGAATCTTTGGTAAGAGCATTAGGCAAATTTGGCAAATTGGGGAGATTAGACAAAAACTGCAAAGTTCAAGCCAAGAAATTTTCAAAAGAGCGATTCCAGAAGGAGCTGCGGAAATTTGTAGAAGCACACACCTAACCGTTATACTAGCTTCATGGAGATTCTTTCGGTACAAAGCCTCACAAAATCATTTGGTGCATTTGTTGCTGTTGACAACATTTCTTTTTCGGTTGCCGAAGGGGAGATTGTGGGACTTTTGGGGCCCAACGGGGCAGGGAAGACCACGACCATTTTTATGCTCCTCGATCTGATCAGTCCAACAAAAGGGGAAATACGCGTGTTTGATAAATCGTACAAAGAGGCAAGTGAATATATTCACCAACACCTCAACTACTCCTCGACCTACGTCGAACTCCCTCCGCGACTCACGGTCTGGGAGAATCTGCTGGTCATGGGGTTCATGTATCAAGTGGACAACAAAGAAGCGCGCATACGAGAGCTTGCAGAAAAGTTTGGGGTCACGCCGTTTATCAATTGGCAATATCAAAAACTCTCGGCTGGGCAGAAGACGAGAGT
>MFJJ01000049.1 GCA_001780895.1 Candidatus Gottesmanbacteria bacterium RIFCSPHIGHO2_01_FULL_46_14 | reverse complement strand
GGGCACGGAAAAACCTATCGAAGAAACGCTCGGCGCCACCACGATGAATCTCGTACGACTTCTGAAAACCATTCCCGGGATCGAATATATATTTCTCCTCATTATCGTACTCACTGTAGGGTTGATCGTTAAAAAAGTTCTCGATGAAAGGAGAAAGCCATGAAACTTCAACGAAAAACGTTTCGACATATCAAAATGATGTTGGTAATTTTGGGTTTTGCTGCTATCGGCTTTGCCTTAGGCAAAAACCAACTTAGCTTCCCATCTGTATTTCCGTCTCGTGACACGGTTTCTGCTAAACAACTTGCCAACATGCTAAAAACAAAAACCTTTACGCTTATCAACGTCCATATTCCGTATGAGGGTGAAATCGAAAAAACGGATACGTTTATCGACTTTGACCAGATTGTCGCCAATTCAGGAAGTCTCCCGAAAGACAAAAATACTCCTATCATTCTCTATTGCAAAACCGGCAGGATGAGCACCGAGGCTTTGGAGACGATAAAAAAACTCGGGTATACGAATGTGAAGCATCTATCCGGCGGTATGGATGCGTGGAAAAATTCAGGAGAAAAACTTCTCGATCTTTCTTCTCTAGAATCTGACGTATTGCCAAAGGATGGCATCGAACTTCCTGTTTCATGGAAAGATCTAGGGCCACAGCTAATAAAATTGGGCGTTATCGATCTCGAAAAATTTAAAAAAGCAGTGAAACTCACTCCGCAACAGGAAAATATTTTGACGAAAAACACCGAAGAAAATATTCGAATAGACGGAACGAACAGTCAATTTATCGTCGATATGCTCTGGGCATTGGGACTTGCCCAAAAAAGCACGGTCTATGAGGAGGGACCGATGGGGAAAGAATATAAAGACAAAGCCGGCAACTTCGCCTCAACCGGCGGATGGAGTCTCGCCCGCGGCGACGCAATGGGGTATCTCAACCGGTTTGAACTCATCAAACTGACGCCGGAGCAGCAAAAAAAAGTGGGTGAGATTGCCCAAAACGTCTATCGCCCGTGCTGCGGCAACAGTACGTGGTTTCCGGATTGCAATCATGGCATGGCAGCACTGGCCATCATCGAGCTCCTGGTGGCAAACAATGTCGATGAGCAAACGATATACAAAAAACTTTTGGGCTTTAACAGCTTTTGGTTTGCGGATAGCTATCTCTATGTAGCAACCTACTTTGCCCGGCAAGGCACGGCGTGGAGTGACGTCGATGCCAAAGCGATCTTAGGAAAGGAGTACTCCAGCGCCCAAGGGGCACAGGCCATAACCAAAAAGGTCGGCCAGCTCCCCAACCGGCCAACGCAGGGAGGAAGCTGTGGCACGTAACGGCATACTTGCCGCGGCTGGACTTCTCGCGCTCTATGCTATAACCATGACCCTCCTGAGTGGATGGGCGGCGGCGGTAGAGCAGTTCCTCGCGCTTTGGTACCTCATGATCCCGCTTGCCATTGGTTTTGGTATCCAGGTTGGGTTGTATACAAAAATGAAAGCGACCCTTCGATCAAAATCCATGATGACGACATCTGGAGCAACCTCAGGAGCAGCGATGCTCGCCTGCTGCGCCCACCACGCAACTGATGTTTTGCCGTTTTTGGGACTATCGGGAATCAGTATCTTTCTTACACGATACCAGGCTCCATTGTTACTGGGCAGTATCGGCATAAATAGTATTGGAATATGTATCATGCATAAACATTTGAAAAGAATTACGGTATGACGGTCACATCAAAAACAATAGCGTTAACAATACTTGCCGGTTCTATAATTTTTTTCCTGTGGGCCCTTACGAACACACGACAAACAAAAACAGTCAATACTATTCCTGCGCAAGAGTCATCCGAGGCGAACGTATCTGTCACTGTAACCCCCCGCGTGCTATTTACGAATGAAAAACCGGTTTTTGATATCGCATTTGAAACACACTCAGTTGATCTGGCTTTTGACGTTACGGCAATCGCGATACTCAAAGACCAAAACGGAAATGACTTGGGAGATCCAAAGTGGGATGGTTCTCCGCCAGGGGGTCATCACCGAAGCGGCTCTCTATCTTTTTCGAAGCC
Organism: Candidatus Gottesmanbacteria bacterium RIFCSPHIGHO2_01_FULL_46_14; assembly: GCA_001780895.1. Lineage (GTDB taxonomy): Bacteria > Patescibacteriota > Microgenomatia > UBA10105 > UBA927 > 2-01-FULL-46-14-A. The sequence goes on along the minus strand of MFJJ01000049.1, from coordinate 3,900 downwards.
TCTTCCACAAACGACACAACAAGTACTCCTTACCCTTAAGGATATCGCCGGAGTTGTAAAACGAACATTTACCTGGGAGGTAAAAGCACAATGAGAAAATGGCTCATCCCAATCCTCTGTGCACTGCCTTTTGTCGGTGTAGCGCTTTGGTTTCTTGCCGGGAAAAATATAGGAAATGTTGCAACAATAGGATTATTTCTCGCCTGTCCGCTGTCACATATTTTTCTTATGAAGCACGATAACAAAGGAGGTGACCATAAACATGGATAACAAACCAATACTTTACGGTGTTGTTGGATTCGTCCTGGGTGTTGCGATAACGATATTTACGGCAAATAACGCAGTCAACACCAATAACACCGGTATGATGGGCGGCACGGGCATGGGATCAAGCATGGAAGAGATGATGGAGTCAATGAACGGAAAAACCGGAGAGAATTTTGACCGAGCATTCATCGATGCGATGACGATCCATCACCAAGGAGCAATCGAAATGGCAAAGGAAGCCAAACAATCGGCGGGTCGAGCTGAAATCAAGAGCATGGCCGACGACATTATCGTTGCCCAGACTAATGAAATTGAGATGATGCAACAGTGGCGATCACAATGGAGATATTAAATGATTTGAATCATTTTATAGAAAGGAGGTGAAAATCTATGAAACATGATCCGATAGCAACTGCCAACGCAATGGCGGTCACGGTCGCATTTATTGCCGTCGTGTGCGCACTGGCAATCATACTCGCTCCGGAGCTTTCTCTGGGAATCGCGCAATCGTGGTTTCACGGGATTGATTTGAGTAAGGTTCAAACAGTGGTCGGCCCCTCACTTGGATCGATTCTTTATGGCTGGATCACGGCAACAATCGGCGGATGGGTGGTAGGGTACGTGTTTGCAAAAACGTATAATTATTTCCTGAAGAAATAGGATAATTTAAACAAAGCCTTTTTTGATGAGAAGATGCCTGCCGCTATACTGAATTTTTCCCTGGCGGACAAGCTTTTCAATCTGAAGGCTTACCGTTTCTCGCGCGAGTCCGGTCCAGGCGGCGATCTCTTTATGAGGAAGTGGGAAAGGAAGGGTTGGTCCAAATGTTTTGCCGAAATATATGAGGACTCGGACAACCCGATCGTAGGCTGAATCAAGGACTATCGTTTGCATTCGCTCCAGTAAACCTGAAATTCCTAAAAGCAATCGTTGTGTCCGGTCAAACAGAATATCCGGATTATTTTTGAGGAAACTAACTACGTCTTCTTTAGGCGCACGGTAAATAACGACTTCAGTCAGTGACTCAAACGTACTCGTGTTAATTGTTTTGTTTAAACCCCAGGTCAAAGGAATAAATGCTCCGGGTCGAAATATCGTGAGCATCAACACTTCCCCTTTTGGGGATACGACGTACTGTTTGACAAATCCCTTTTCGATAAAGAAAATTCCTGTAGGATTTTCGTCTGCGCCAATAAGCATTGTTCCTTTCTTAAACGAAATACGAGGGTATCGGTAGAAAAACGTTTCAGTGGTATGATTTCCTTTGTGAGCCATCTAACACTCTCTTTCGTATCCATTAGTATACAATATAGTGATCGGAATATGCGAATCAACAGAATTATTTTTGTCCTATCGCTTCTGGGAATTAGTATCGCCATCTATGTGCTGCAGAGCTTTCTTCGGGATACACCTATTGTATGTCTTAACTCGGGCTGTGAACTCGTGAGAAAAAATTCTGCAAGCTACATTCTTGGCATTCCCGTCCCCGCCTTTGGCCTTGTTGGGTATAGCTTTCTCGCAATCCTCGCATTTGCCAAAACAACCAAAAATACAAACAAACGCACTATCTCCAGACTCATGCTTGGTATTGCAACATTCGGCGCGCTTTTTGTAACATGGTTCACATATACAGAGCTATTCGTCATCCGCGCGGTGTGTACATGGTGCGCTGTTTCGACGGTCAACATGGTGACCATATTTGTATTAACAATAAAAAATGAAATTGACGGGTGAATCTAAATTTCTCCTGGGAATTGTCGTTGTTACTGTTGCTTTAATAGGAGCCGCGATATTCTTTTTTTCTCGACCGGCTGCACCTCTTCAGGCTCTTCCACGGGGGGATCTCATCCCAGCGGGTACATACACAAAAGGCAATGCCAGCGCTTCAGCATATCTTGTAGAGTTTTCTGATTTTCAGTGTCCGGCCTGTCAAGCATTTAAACCCGTCGTTGATGAAATTGTGGAACAACACAAAGACAATCTCCTTTTTGTCTATCGACATTTTCCGCTCGAACAGCATGAGTTTGCCATGGATGCGGCAAAAACTGCTGAAGCAGCAGGGGCGCAGGGAAAATTCTGGGAGATGTATGATCTATTATTTGAAAATCAAGAACGTTTTTCTTCTACTACGTGGCCGCAATTGGCCCAACAATTGAAACTCGATAACAATCAGTTTGAAACCGTTAAAAGTACTCCAACCACTTCTGATCGTATCAACCGTGACCGATCATACGGCCTTCAAATAGGAGTAAACTCTACACCAACGTTTTATTTAAATGGGGTCAAATTAACCCTCACCTCGTACGAGGATTTACGTCGTGCAGTTGAAAATGCGTTATGAATAAAGAATTAATGGTACGCTGGCTTCGGGCACTTCTGGCGACCATCATCATATTCACAATATTCTCTGTTTATTTATTCCTACGTCGAGAAATTTATAACCTCGGTATTGCCAATAAAGCATTTGGATCAACTGCCGCTATAGTTGCTGGCATCACACTTCTCATCGGACCCGTAAGCCGAATACTCCCGCAGTTTGGAAAGGCCTTGGTGTATAGACGCTCTCTCGGCATTCTTGCCTTTCTCACGGGACTGATCCACGCAGTTATCTCGCTATTTTTCATTCCCCAGCGGTTCACTATCCCCTTTTTTCTTAAGGAATGGCCGGCGACGGCGACGGGACTTTTGGCGATCGGCATTTGGTTTTTTCTGACGACCATTTCCAAAAATGACAAAATCAAACAGCTTGGAGGATCGAAATGGATAATGCTCCAGCAGCGTGGCGGGTACATCGCGTTTCTTGCAGTATTTGCCCATCTCATCTTCCTCAAATACGCTGGCTGGATCGAATGGTTCGGCGGAAAAACACAAAAGACACCGAACCTGGCTAATCCGCAGTATCCTCCGGCAAGTTTGTTTGTTTTTCTTATAATGGCTGGTATCATAGGATATAGAATCTATCTCAAGCTAAAACATGATGTTCAATCTCACGGGTAAAGTCTCCCTCATCACGGGAGCCAGCAGTGGCATTGGCCACAGCATTGCATTAGCCCTCTCCCAACAAGGAGCAAAAATAGCAATTGCAGCCCGACGCGTCGATCGATTAACCGAACTATCCGAAGAAATCAAAAAACAGGGAAGAGAAGCACTTATTGTACAAATGGATGTGACCAAAAAGGATGAAGTGGAAAAAGGGGTTGCCCAAGTCGTTGCAGTATTCGGGAAACTCGATATTCTCGTCAATAATGCCGGAGTCTACGAAGGAACGGGCGTTTTCGATTTCAAAGAGGACGCGTGGGACAAAGTCATCAATACCAATCTCAAGGCATATATGGTGCTTTCTCATTTTGCCGCCCTCGACATGGCAAAGCGATCGTGGGGTCGGATCGTCAACATCGGATCGGTCGCTATGGGCAACCAGGGCTTCGGCATTGCTGGGGGCAGTGCCTATGCAGCGAGTAAAGGCGGGGTCGTCGGACTTACGGAAAGTTTAGCCGCGGAACTCGCTTCTAAAAATATACTCGTTAACTGCATCGCACCCGGGCTCATCGAATCGGAAATGACGCAAAGTATTATGAATGACAAAAAACAGTTAGAGGCGTTTTTACCAAGAATTCCGCTTAAACGCGCAGG
>MFJJ01000048.1 GCA_001780895.1 Candidatus Gottesmanbacteria bacterium RIFCSPHIGHO2_01_FULL_46_14 | reverse complement strand
TGGAGTATTCCATATCCAAAAGCTTTCTATAGAGCTCTACCAACCTATCAATCGTAAATGAGCGGGCTTGGCTTGTCAAACGGGAAACCTGCCAACTCGCCAGTTCCTCGGGTGTCACCCCATCGGCAACTTGGATAAGCTGGCGAATGCGGCGGACGATCATGCTAAAAATAAGTTCCGGTGCGTGAGTTTGCAGGGTTTTTTGGAAGAGCAGGAGAGAATTTTTTGTATGACCGGGTGTAAGACCATCAAGAAATTGAAATAAAGAAATGGGTGTTTTAAATAACTGGACGTTTGCGCTACCGAGGCTTTTCGTAACCGTTACACCGACCTCTTTGTCTTCCCAGACTATGACATCGGCGGGAGATTTCTTGATGATTTCAGCTAATCTCGCAATTAACTTCTGTTTTTTCCCTAACTTGCCAAACAGGTTTTCCACGATGACGAGAATATCGTCACCAAACATCGAGCCAGACTCGAGCGCCTGGGTGAGTGCGGTATCCGTCAGTCCCCTGCCATCGAGTTGCCGAACTTCGCGTCCTGCCTTTAATCTGTGCAATTCGTTTCGGGAAGACACGGTGTCGTCGCCATGGAGTAAGATAATCATCGTTTTTTATACATTTGAAATAGCTGTTCAACGGTCCGGTGGTCAATGCGTTTGTGTCTTCCCCGGTGGGGGACAAGTGCCCCGGAGAAATTTTTGGGGATATGCATGAGTTCGTGAATAATCACACGTGTTTTGTTGTCATCGGATAGATGGTCGAAATGTTGGGACAATACTTCGATGACGTAGTGGGCGGGTTTATTCAATGCCATTTGCCAGATCTTGGGAAAACTCCAAATTCTGGCTCGTGCCCGGCTCGTTGCCTTAAAACTACGCATGCAAACGATGCGCGATTCGTTTATGTAGTCAAACGGCAAATGCGGCAAAACTTTTTTGATTATGGTTTGTATGTCTGGCGCGAGCTCAATATCCATGCGTTTATTTTGTAACCAAAAATAATACGTCACCGGCTCTGACGGGTTGGTCGACTTTTACCCCGCAGGACTCTCCGGGTTTCACCTTGGCCACCTGCGTATGTTCCACCTGAAGCGACTCTATTATTTGATTAAATTCATTGTCATGACCCGAGATCTTAATCTTGTTCCCTACTCTCAGGCTCTGGTTCGTCACTTCTACGACCGCAACGCCGATCTTATCGTAAAAATGCGTGATTTTACCAATTTGAACGTCCATACTCATCACCTCCTCATGTATATTTTCCCTTTAATCTTTTCTGGTAGCAAACTCTCTTTAGTATACGCCTCGTATCCTTTACCGTAACCCTCCGCTTTCATGAGTTTTGTTGGTGCGTTTCGAATCAGAAGCGGTACGGGGAGATTGCCGAGTTTATGGACATCATCTAAGGCTCTCATATACGCATCGTATGCGGACCGGTCTTTTTTGGCTTGAGCCAGATATACTGCCCCTGCCGCTAAATTTTCCTGACACTCCGGATATCCGATGTGCTGGCACGCCGCAAACACTGCGTTACTCACGACAAGGGCGGTGGGCGTTTGGACGTCTTCAGAGGCAAATACCACCATTCTCCGGGCAATAAACAACGGATCCTCGCCCGATGCAACCATACGGGCAAGGTAGTAGAGAGCCGCATCCACATCGCTTGCACGCATTGACTTAATGAAGGCGCTAATGGCGTTGTAGTGCTCATCACCGGCGCGGTCGTATTGGAGCATTTTTCGTTGTGCCGCTTCCTCAATGCTGGCGGCTTTCAATGTTTTGTCGCGTGTGATTTGCGAGGCGATTTCAAGTATTGTTAAAAGCGCTCGTGCATCGCCATTGGCGATTTCTTTGAGAAATGCTCTACTATCGTCTGAAATTTTCCTTTTGAGGTATAAAAGTCCTCGATCAATTATTTTATCCAAATCTTTATCTTCTAATTGTTTTAACACAAATACACGGCAACGGGAAAGAAGCGGCGAGATAATCTCAAATGAAGGGTTTTCAGTCGTCGCGCCGATAAAAATAACCGTTCCGTGCTCGACATGAGGAAGGAGCGCATCCTGCTGTGCTTTATTAAACCGATGAATTTCATCGATAAAAAGAATCGTGCGCTCGCTGAAATTTTCAGCTTCCGCTATAACAGCCCGCACGTCAGCAAGTGTTGCAGTCACTGCTGATTTATGGACAAAGTGGGAATTCGTGAGATTTGCTAAAAGCTGCGCGAGTGTGGTTTTGCCCGATCCCGGCGGTCCCCAAAAAACAACCGAGGGGAGAAATCCTGATGCCAAAAGTTTTCGCAGAATCCCGCCTTTCCCAACAAGGTGCTCCTGCCCGACGACGTCATCAAGCGACTGGGGGCGCAGGATATCTGCAAGCGGCCGGTGATCAATCATCGTGCCTATTGTAGCACGAGTTCCCAGGGGAAACCATTGCGCCCGAAGTGGCCGTAGCGAGCGGTCTCCCGGTAGATCGGACGCCGAAGATTGAGTCCTGACAGGATTCCGGACACGGAAAGGTCCAGAAGGTTCCATGCAAATGAATCGATGGTTTTTTGTGATTTTTTCTCCGTTCCGAAGGTCTCGACGGACTTTGCAATGGGTTCCCGGTGGCCGATGACATAGGCAACCCGCACCTCACAGCGATCTGTCAGGCCCGCGGCAACGATGTTTTTGGCGATGTACCGACACGCGTAGGCTGCGCTTCGGTCTACCTTCGTGGGATCCTTGCCGGAGAAGCACCCGCCACCGTGGCGCGCGTACGCGCCATAGGTGTCCACAATGATCTTGCGCCCGGTGACTCCCGTGTCTGATGCCGGGCCGCCAATCTCCCATTTTCCGGTCCCATTGAGGACGACATTTTTCGGGAGACTGTATTCGTATGACTCAAGTACAGGACGAATTACATTTTTAATTAAATCCCTTTTTACCTGACTATTAGTTTTTTTCGGGTCATGTGGTACGGCAAGAACAATATGTTCAACTGCAATGGGCTTGCCGTTTTTGTAGGCAACTTTTACCTCGCTTTTGCCGTCGGGGCGAAGATATGGAAGGATATTTTGTTCACGCACGTGGTCCATACGCTCGACCAACCGGTGTGCCAATATAATCGGCAACGGCATGAACTCGGGAGTTTCTCGGCAGGCGTAGCCAAACATCATACCCTGATCGCCGGCACCGCCCGTGTCCACTCCTGCGGCGATATCCGGCGATTGCTCGTGGATATAAATGGACATTGGGGATTTGTAGGAAAAGTTATACAAACCATTTGTATAACCTAATGACTTGATAACGTTTCGCGCGATTTGCGCGTATTCAAGCGACTTTCTGCAGGTGACTTCTCCTGCCAAAACGATACGATTGGTCGTCACGAGGGTCTCGATTGCCACGCGGGATTTTGAATCAACGGAAAGGGCCGCATCGACAATCGCATCGGAAATCTGATCACAGATTTTATCCGGATGTCCTGCGGCCACCGACTCAGACGTGAATTGGGTTTTTATAATACATCTCCCCCTTTTTCATTGAATAAGTTTTGTATAAATCTTCTTTTAGCTTCATCTGGATACTTAGATTCAAAAAGCGTTCTAGGTTCAGGTTGCAGTGCGTTGTGGCATTCCGGACAAATTAACATGCCTCCGGTAAGACCACGGAAAGTCACCTCCTTTTTGACTTTTTTACAGTAATGACCAGCTTCAACAATATTGCGACTCATGACGTTCCTGAAGAAAAGCGAGATACCAAAAAACTCTCCAAAGGAGAGTTTTGTTGATTTCCCACTATCTACGGGCGTATCGTTCCCACTTTGGGCTCGTTTTAGCACCGTGCACTATTGTCATAGGAAGCTACGACTCAGTCGGATTGCTGGACGGATCATCGAACGAGTTTTCTCCCCGTCACTCTTGATATATTAACTTGTACCCTTACACTACTTAATTACTGATAGCTTTGTCAACCTTTGATTTTAGCTCACGAAACGCGGTAATTGTTGGCGTATGGGTCGCAAGGCTTCCTATTGTACTGAGAATTTTATTCCGATCTTGTCCCATCCGTCGCTTTAAACTGCGATCAAGTTTCCCAACACTGGAATCTATTTTCCCTTCTAGTCTTGCTTCTGCTTGTTGAACATCGTCTTTTGTCGACACACCGATTTCTTTTAACGCAGCGATTACCTCTGATTTTATTGACGATGTTTTATGTATCATGGACTCATTTTAACTCTTTTATTCGACCAAAGGCAATGCGGTCCAATACTTTTTGCTCGCCTCGCTGGACTCGTCCTGGTTGGCGAGTCGAAGCGGGTTCCATCGAAAGCATGCGGGCAGGGGTTACGGTGAATTCTCCCCAGCGGTCAGCAATAGAATCGAGTGCTTGGGTAATGTTTCTCTTTTTACTATCGGTATTCCAGAGTGTCATTTGTCCGGTACCGGCAGGCAAAAGATCGTAACTGGTTACTGCCAGAATACGCACGGGTTTTGCCGGAGCCCCAACGAGAAGGATATGTGCCCAGTGAAAAAAATCACTATCGGCAAACATGGCAATCTCTGCCAGATGACCTTTCCCCCAATGAGCATAATCTCTGAAAAGACATGACACGTGTATCCCGCGTGCGACAAACCCATCAGCCCGGAGGCGCCTGCCCATTTTGACAATAAGTTGCGAGAGAATTTTCCAAAGCTGGGGATCCTGGGGAACACGGGGTTTTCCCAACGCAAACGATTGGCCAAACGTTTTTTGCTGTGACCCGTCAAAGGAGGTTGGATCCTCCCAACCATGAAGCCTTTGCCACCACGAATAGCCGGTTTTTGAGTGGAGCGCATGAATAAGCATTGTTGCCGACGCTCGGCACAACTCTACCGGTGTTCCAATACCCGCGACTCTGAGTCTTCTACCAACACCCTCCTTGATACCACAGAGATCTTCTAATTGTATCGTGGCAAATACATCGAAAATGGTCTCTTTGGTAATAACGTCCAACCCGTCCGGTTTATGGAGACCCGAGGCGACTTTGGCAAGATATCGATTGGGCGCAATGCCGATCGAAACCGTCAACCAATCGCCGACCTCTTTTTTAATACACCCTTTTATTTCATGGCCAATATCACTCATTGTCTGACGGGCAATAGCCGGCGTTCCTGCCAAATCCATGACCATTTCATCAATCGATTCAACAGAGAGATTCGCTGTATAAGAAGAAAGCAAAGTTTTCAATTTCCTGTTGACCCACCGGTATTTTTCCGGATCAGGAGGGAGGACCACCAGGCGCGGGTAGATATATTTGCCGTCACGGACATACATGCCTGTTTTGATACCGAGTTTTTTGGCTTCCCGCGATGCTGCCAAAATACAGCCATTCCCGGTTGTATACGCCGCAACTACAACCGGTTTATCGCGAAGCAACGGGTTTGCCTGCTGTTCAACACTCGCAAAACAGGAATTGAGATCTACATGCATAACCGTGGGAGGGGCAGGATTAAAATCAGTTGTTGTCATAGGATATTTCCAAAAGTTTCCAGGAAAGATTTTCCGTATCGAACCGCAGATGGAAAAACGTTGTTCCGTCAGTGACGGAGTACAAATGAAAGAGCACTCGTCCGTCGCGGACCGTGTGATGTAAACCGACTTTGGTGATCGTGTAGCGCCGGCCCCGCCAGAAAATGACCCAGGGGTAGGCAGTTCCTTTGAGATGATTGAAAAGAAAATTTACCGAAACGGATTCGTTGATTGTTTCTGCCATGATGATCTATTACCAAAATATACCCGAATAACACCCTTGTCAAGTTGACCAATATGCTTACAATTAGCTTTACAAATACAATAAACTTGACAAATACCTTTACAATTGATATACTTATCCCATGTACACGCCAAAATACGAACTCACCCCGCAGCTTCTTTCCCTTATCACCACGATTGAGCGGTATTACGGCCAAATAGAAGCGCTCAAAATTCCAGCCAAACTCGAACTCAATTTGACGCGGGATAATCTCGTCAAATCCTCGTATGCATCAAACCGCATCGAGGGCAATCCCCTTTCCGAAGCCGAAGTTACCAACCTTCTGCTTAACGATCGCGTGCCCACCAACCGTGACGAGAAAGAAGTCATCAACTACTTTACCATTCTCAAACACATCCACGGGTATAAAGACAGACCGATTACCCTCTCAACTGTCATCGATCTCCACAAACAGCTTATGAGTGGCGTCGACACGATCGCCGGACATATCCGCGATGTTGCCGTCGTCATTGGACATTATAAAGATGAAAAAGGCGATGTGTCCCTCAGGGTCAAACACAATCCGCCGTTTCACAAGAAAGATCAGATCGAAAAAGCCCTCCAGGAGCTCCTGGATTGGACTCAAACAGCTTGGGAATTACCGGCTGTTATTCAAACGGGTCTTTTTCATCACCAGTTTGTCTATCTTCATCCGTTTGAAGACGGCAATGGACGCGTGTGCCGGATTCTTATCGCCCTCCTCTTCCTCAACCGTGGGTATGCCATCAATCGCTACTTTGTGCTGGACGACTACTACGACATCGACCGCGATCATTACTCAGATATGCTCCATAGCGCCGATAGCGGCAATCTGACGCGCTGGCTCACCTACTTTGCCGAAGGCATGAAGTATTCGCTCCAATCTGCTCTTTCTAAATACACCGATGCGATGAAGACCCTTCGATTTGAAGAACAACCCTCTCCCAAAGAACGCGAAGCTCTCCGAATTTTGGAAGAATACAAAGAAATCACCGCACCAAAAGTTGCCGAGCTTCTCCATGTCTCCCGCCAACAAGCCCACGCGCTTCTCCGCGCTTTGGTTGATAAAGGATTAGTAGAGAAAAAAGGAATTACCAAACGAAGTTATTACATGATAAAATAGCCGAGAGCCCCGTTCGTCTAGCGGCCCAGGACATCTGGTTTTCAGCCAGAGAATCGTCGGTTCGAATCCGACACGGGGTACTTTTTTTAGAGTACATACACATCCTGTCCGAAGTCGTTGATGCCGACGAGTTTGGCCCGGCCGGCGACGATAGCTTCAAGCGACCGGCAGGCTGCGCAACCATCTTGTTCATTTTTACAGATAAACCGACCCAATTTTCGTGCAAGTGCAATGCGTTTGGCAATCTCTAGCACGCGCTCCTTGGCTGCTTCAGCTTCGGGCAGCGGCACTTCCACGGGTTGGGTATCACGGTCAATATACCAATAGTGAATACCACAGACCGTCTTGCTTTGACACGCACTGGCCAGGAGATAGTAAATCGGCAGCTGGAGGGAATCGGGATCCTCATCATATTTTCCGGTCTTAAAATCGAGAATTTTGACGCTATCTGTCAATTCGTTATACTCAAGCCAATCGATTTTTCCGCAGAGGATAATGTTGTCTTTGTCAGATAACCAAAAATGAGGGAGATCCTGACGGATCCGAATGGCTTTTTCCTTAAGCGGTCCGGGGTGCTTTGCGACACGCTCAATCATCTGTTTGCCCCGTGACTTAAATTTTTCTTCTTCACCATCGTCCCGAAATCCTCCCAATTGGCCGTGTACTATTTTCCAGACGTTCTCAAACTTAGTTTCAAGCGGGACTGAAAAACGCTCGTCGACTGGCAACACGGCCAGTGATTCGATGACTTCATGTACCGCTTGCCCCAGAGCCAATGCCGGTGACATGAGACTTACTTTGTGATTGGTTTTGGGATCACGATAGACATTTTTGAGGTAGTAGGCCCGCGGACATTTACGATAGTCACCGATTGAGGAATGCGATACCCAGATGGCGGTATATTTATCTTTCATATCTGTGCCACCAAAAAAATCCGATAATGATCGAAGCCAGAGAGATGATTATACCCCACCGGAACGAGTTGGGTTTATAATAAAATTCCACGCGTTTGGCCTCTTTTGGAACCACGACGGCACGGAATGCATAATTTGCCCGATATATTTTTGTCTCAGCGCCGTCCACATACGCCCGCCAACCGGGATAATACGTATCCGAAAGATAAAGGAGTGTGTTATCTTGGGTATCAACATCGATAGAAACTGTATTTGGCAAATATTTGTTAATCACCGCCGAACCTGTTGAAATAGTATCTACTTTTACATCCTGCTCTAGTACTATTTTCTTGCCGCTATTTTCAAAGATTTTATCAAGAATTTTTTGCGAATCCTTTTCTACAACAAAATCGCTTGTCAGAAATGCCCGTGGCAATGCGTCTCTGTATTCATAGATATGCCACTGCTCTTGTTGCCAGACCGGAGTGAATAGCGGAGGCGGCAGAAAAGCACCTTCGGACCAATCAGTTATATATTTTGCGCCAACAATTGATAGCAATCGAAGACGATACGGATTGGTGAGCATTGATTCTCCCTCACGAGCTCGCCCGATACGTGCATCAATCCGCGGAGACGGCGCGTACTGACCTTTCGTTTCTGTTGCATAGAATAATTCGCCGAGTCGGGCCGGAAAAAGAGCGTCGGTGCCGTCGGGAGAGTACACACGATACTGGGTCGCAAAATTCGCGTTGATGTAGCCGTCTCCGTACGTCCAAAATCGGTTAAATCCGGCATGTTCCTGTAGAAAGGTAAATACCGGATGGCTTGGATAGACAAATTGTCGATCCGAAAATGCAAGATATTTATTGCCGAAATACAGCTGACCGGCAATCATTAAAACGAATAGACCAACACCAATCCACCGTTTTGTTGCCGTTAGAATAACGGTACACGCAAGAATTACTCCCGGAAGAATAAGATTTCTCTGCATGACCGGCTCCTTCGCCTTTATCAAATACCAAATACCTAAAACAACAAGACACAAAATACTCAGGAGTGCCAGACGTTTGAAAGATTTTTTTGCGAGAAGTTCATGTAGTCCAAATGCGGCGAGAACGGAAAGCGCAAAGGAATTTATAAAAAATATACGACTGGGGACAAAGGTAGAAACCAGGGGAATCCCCAGGTCGTAGAACCATCGAACAAACGGAAGGTTCAACCCGAGGAGTAAACTTAGGCCAGCAACTATCCAAAAAAATTTTACGGTTGAATTTCTTCGAACAAGAAATATAAGAAGGAAAGGGACGACGCCAATAGAGAGCATGCTTTCGTGATATCCGCCTCCCAAATAGTTATACGTGGCTGGATTGCCAAGGTAATCCGGAGCCAGGTATGAAATGAGGTGGGAAAGGGGCATGAGAAATTGGTCAAACAGATATCCAACGTCACCCGTTCGTCGGGGAGAAAGCACAAATAGCTCAAACGTGGGCAGCAGTTGAATCGCCCCGATGCCAATACTTAATAGAAACGCGCTATATATTTGCCAAGGTGCCCGTCGATACAGTGCGTACACGAAACTAACAACAAAAACATACACCAGAGGCTGCGCAAATCCGGCAAATATTGCGAACGTAAGCGCCAAAACGCACAGAATAAGACGGCGGCGCTCAATGGCATAGAGAATAAGCGGAAGCCACAGAATTGTATGGGAAGCGACCAGATGATCTCCCATCCACACGATCATTTCACCCGAAAACGCGAATGTGATCGCACCAAAAATTGCTGCAGTCTTTTGAATCGGCAAACTCGACAAAAATAAGAACGTGAATATTCCTGCAAGTATAGACTGAATAAACACCATCACCGACCACGCATCGATCATAGGCAGGAGTAAATAGAAAATATTTAAGGGATAGAAAATCGCCGACTGAAAATCAGCCATGAGCGGGCTGCCGGTAAAATTGTATGGATTCCAAAACGGCACGATGCCAATTTTCATCAAATCTATAGATAATTGCTTGTACGGGTAAAAAAGATTGAGATTATCAAGGCCAATCGGTTTATTGGGAATCCCGTGTTCCCATCCGGGGAATTTCATCGTATTCCACGGTGCAAAAAACGTGACCATGAAATTGGCTTGAAAAGGTGTTTTACCGAGTACAAAATACGGGAAAAAGAGAATACATGTAATAATGAGCAGTAGACCGACCAATTTGATCACCCGTGTATAATAGCACTATGAATCTCACCCAGACAGTCACGCAGGTGCTTGCAATCCTTGTCCTTGCCTCTGATATCGCATTGGTCGCGAGTCTCCTCCTCTTTCTTTTTGTCGCGCGAGGAAAGCTCTCAAAATTAGTAAAATTTCCTGTTTTTTCCTCAATTGCACGAAACGCACGGATCTTAGCGTTTGTCGTTGCCCTGGTTTCAATGCTTGGGAGTTTATTTTACTCTGATATCGCAGGTTTTGAGCCATGCAAGCTTTGCTGGTATCAACGAATCGTCATGTACCCGATGGTACTTCTCTTAGGGCTTGCCATAGCAAAAACCGATAAAAAAAATATCATTGATTATTGCTTGGGATTATCGGGGATCGGTGCAATTATCGCAACCTATCACTATTGGCTGCAGCGCGGAGGCAACGAATTCATTCCCTGTTCAACCGTTGGCTACTCCGTATCATGTGCAAAAACCTTCGACATGTCCTACGGCTACATCACGATCCCCTTCATGGCCCTGACGGCATTCCTCCTCATCTTCTCCGCCATGATGCTTTCCAGGAGCTATCAACGAAATTGAACAAATCCCAGATAAATCTGAGCAATTGCAAGAATAACTTGTGCTGTTGCCAACAGCAACACAAATCGCTCCGTTCTTTCCGCTTTCAGGTTAAAATTCCGAATCGTATGAATGAGACGGTTAAATATTTCCGCATGAGCAGATTCTGTGTACTGACGGCTCGTGTTGGTCAGGAGTTTTGTTACAATTTTCTCAGTCTTTTGAGTTGTAGGATTATCTGGCATATGTGAACGTTTTCGAAAAAATTCGAACGTATTTCAAAGAATTGTGTTAGCTCGCCCCGCGGTGGCGGGGCTCGCTATGTTGCGCGGCGCCTTTACACTGAGCCTGCCGAATGTGCCCATCCGTTGCGCCTCCGCTCATTTTTTTGCGCGCGCGATTTTGGCCTTGCTTTGCTCCTTTAATAAAACCAATAGCGAAAGGTTTGAATCTGCTCGATCTTCAAATTAGTATTAAAATGAGTATTGACAAACTACAAATTAGTAGTAAAATGATTATATATGAATATGCTCAAACGCACAATCGAAGACGCTATAAGTAAATACCTAAAAGGTAATGAGAATAAAATATTGTTTGTTTGGGGTCCAAGGCGTTCCGGTAAAACGACCCTAATTAATAAACTCGCGCAAGAGTTAGGAGTTACAAAATTCAATTTTGATCTGCAATCAGATAGGGAAAAATTTTCTTCCCGCAGAGAAGTTCTTGAAACCATTGTAAAAGAGAATAAAGTAATCCTGATTGATGAAATTCAAAATTACCCGGAAGCAACAGTAATGCTTAAAATACTTTTTGACGAGTTTAAAACAAAGGTTATTGCTACGGGAAGTTCAGAGCTACGTCAAAAGTTTTCTAAAGAGTTTGATACCTTAGCAGGAAGGTTTAACGAAATCTATTGTTTACCCCTTTCAGTCGTTGAGGCCTTAGAAAACATAAGGCCAAAAGTTTCAGAGATGGGAGAATTTAAAACTAAATTGGCAAAGAAACTGCAAATTTATGGCGCATATCCCGAGGTTTATGCAAAAGATAATTTGAGCGAGAAAGAGCGAATTGACCTCCTCCAACACATGTTGGACGCATATGTACTAAAAGATGTGATTGATATCTATGATCTGAAAAATACCAAACTAGCTAAGGATATTTTGACTAAAATTGCCCTGCAATTAGGTTCAGAAGTTTCTGTCCGCGAGATTGCCGATTCATTGGGAGCATCCCCTTCTACAGTTTCAAACTATATCGAAATCTTTATTAAAAACTACATTTTAATTTCCCTTCCCTCATTTAAAACCAATATAAGAAAAGCTGTTTCTGAAAATCGTAAATTATATTTTTACGATCTTGGTATTCGAAATATTCTGATTCAGGATTTTAGGGATTTAGACATTCGTCAAGACAAAGGTGGAGTGTTTGAGAATTTCATTATTTCAGAGCTTGAAAAAATTCGTAAACTGCAAAACGCAAAAATAAATATGTATTTTTACAGGGAATACGGGGGGAAAGAAGTCGATATAGTTATTGAAGACTATAAAAAGAACTATACAACCATCGAGATTAAATCAAAAAATGGTGTTGCCAAAAAAATCTTTCCCATTCCTAATATTCCCGAAATAGTTACTTCTCAAAATTACCTCGAAAAGATAGTGGATGTTTTAAAAGGTAAGTAACCAAATCTTGGATATAGTTGGGGTGATAATGTTTTTCAGATAGACTTAAAATATTCCTTTGCAGCGCTGCCCCCAACCATCTTTCGATTTCCAAAATGGTGAGTCCAGATGGATTCGAACCATCAACCAACAGCTTAAAAGGCTGCTGCTCTGCCGTTGAGCTATGGACCCGTGGAGAAATTATACCAAATTTACACAGTTACGGAAGGGCGCGGAGCGGATTCGGTGATGCGGGTGGCGGCGCGACCAGAACGGCCACGGAGATAATAGAGTTTAGCGCGACGAACATCACCATGTTTTTTGACTTCTATTTTTTTAATCCACGGAGAAACGAGAGGGAAAATACGCTCGACCCCGATGGCACCCGCACCCATGTGGCGGACCGTGATCATTTCATTGGTGCTACTCCCTTTAATTGCCAAAAGTATACCCTCAAAGACTTGAATACGTTCGCGCGTTTCTTCTTTAACCTCACGCTTGGTTTTACCGGCAATCTTTTCGTGCTCGATAAGTTTGTAGTGCACACGGATGGTGTCGCCAACGTGTATTTTCACATCGGACCAATTGGTTACGTTTGACATAGTTGCCCAATTGTACCATCTGGCTCACATTTCCTCAATGTTATGCTGTGTAGATTCACGCAGTCCCGCTTGGGTCATTTGGATAAACTGCGCCCGTTTCCAGAATTCGTCAATGGTCATGGCATTACAGTAGCTCATCCCGGAACGAACAGCGCCCACCAGTTGAAAAACAACATCTTTTGCAGGGCCTTTGTAGGGAACAAAGCTCTCGACTCCTTCGGCAACGTATTCGTCGAGCTCTTTTTCCACTTCTGCCTCGGCTAACTCCTTTCTGACCTGTCCGGAGACGGCTGAAAGCTTCCGCGATGCCACCGCGGTAAAAGAAGCGGCTCCCCGGTGCACTTTGTACTTTTGGCCTTTGCGTAAAATAATGCGGCCGGGACTCTCCTCCGTACCGGCGAGCCATCCGGTAATCATGACGCTGGATGCTCCGGCTGCAAGTGCTTTAGCCATGTCACCCGGATAGTTCGTACCGCCGTCGGCAATGAGAGGCACGTTTCCCTTGTGGGCGACCGGAGCACATTCCCTAATCGCGGTAAATTGCGGCACACCCACTCCCGCAACGATACGCGTAATGCAAATGCCTCCCGGTCCGATGCCGACTTTCACCGCGTCACAGTCGAGCCGCACGAGATCAGCTGCAGCCTCGCGGGTTGCTATGTTTCCGGCGATCAAATCAATACTCTGACAAATAGTACGGAGTCGTTTTATCGCAGCAAGACCGTGCGTTGAATGGACGTGGGCGATGTCAACGACAAGTACATCCACTCCCGCTTTGACCAACGCTCTGGCGCGCTCACGAAAGTCACCCACGACGCCGACTGCAGCTCCTACGCGAAGCCTGCCTTTTTCGTCTTTTGTTGCGAGCGGATAGATATCTTCGTTCAAAACCGTCCGGGAGGTAATGAGCCCACCCAGCGTCCCGTCGTCGTTGGTCAGCGGTAGCTTCTCAATCTTGAACCTTCGAAATATATCACGAGCCTCGCGCAGGGTTATACCAACTTTAGCCGTCGTGAGTTTATCCGCCGGAGTCATGAGCGTTTTGACTTTGACGCTCCCGTCGGGGAGAAACCACATATCGCGCTCGGTCACGAGACCCAATATGCGCGACTTGCCGTCAACGACAATGGCACTTGAGACGTGGTGACGTTTAAGAAGCGGCGTAATGTCGTTGGCTGTTTGCTCCGGCCTCACCGTAAAGGGCTTACCCATGACAAAGCCCTCCGAGCGCTTGACCTGCGTAATTTCCTCGACCTGCCGTTCAATTGACATAAAGCGATGAATAATTCCTATGCCGCCGAGTTTTGCCATCGCAATAGCCATTGCGGCCTCCGTAACGGTATCGACGTTACTTGAAACAAAAGGGATTGCAAGATCTATGTGCCTCGAGAGTCTCGTTCGTGTGGAAACCATAGACCGTGACGTGATTCGCGATTTCTGCGGCACGAGAAGGACATCATCGTAGGTTAAACCCAATGGTATCGTATGTATCATCTGATCAGGGCGTTTCGCTCAGCACCCACTGAAACTAATCGAATCGGAATATGAAGGTTTTTTTCGATACATGCAAGATAGCGTTGGGTCTTTTTGGGTAAATCACTGCGTGTACTTGCTTGAGTAATATCTTCATTCCAGCCCTCCAGTATCTCATAGATAGGTGTCGTGTTAGCTAGGATTGAAATTTCTGACGGAAATTCCCGAAGCATCTTGCTGCCATACCGATACCCGATACAAACCTTTAATTTTTTTATCCCGCTTAGCACATCAAGCTTGGTAATTGCCAAACGGGTAACCCCATTGATCCGGACGGCGTAGCGCAAGACCGGCAGGTCGAGCCACCCGCAGCGCCTCGGCCGTTTGGATACGGTACCAAACTCACGGCCAGCCTTTCGAATCGTTTCACCGGTTTTATCAAAAAGTTCTGTGGGAAAGGGGCCGTTTCCCACGCGTGTTGTGTATGCTTTCACAACGCCGATAACGTCCAATGGACGGGCTGCAATACCTACGCTCGGAAATACCGCCGAGGCGATGGTCGGAGGCGCGACGGTGAATGGATATGTGCCGAATACCGGATCCAGCATCGTACCATGAGCTTGTTCAAAGAGAAAGGCATGTGTATCCATCTGTTTGGAAACGAGAGAGGAAACATCACCGATATATTTGTGTAGTTTCTTTCCGTAAAGAATATATTCATCGAGGATAGACTGAACCGTAAAGTCTGTTTTTACTCCATAGACTTTTTCGATGATTGCTTTTTTTAACGGAACAATGTGCTCTAATTTTTCTTTCAACTCGTCGGGTCGTACTAAAAATTCAAGCCTGATTCCTGCCCGATTGTTTCGATCCTCATAGCAATACCCAATCCCCAGATGAAGACTTCCCGTCGCGTTTTTGCCTTTCCACGCTTCATTGGCCGCGTCCATAGCGCTATGGTAGGGCATCACGATATGGCAACGCGAATCAATCGTCAGATCCAGACGGTATCCGGCTTCCTCAAGCATCTGTATTTCGCCTAAAAGTATCGTAGGATTAATAACGACCCCCTGAGCAATAAGGAGTTTCTTTTTTTGCAGTACTCCGGACGGAACAAGCGATAGGGCAAATCGTTTCCCGTCAACAACCACGGTGTGTCCTGCGTTATTGCCGCCGTTCCAGCGGACGACGTAGTCAAAAGACGGTGCAATTGCGTCTATAATTTTCCCTTTTCCCTCGTCTCCCCACTGGAGACCAACGACGATTAACGATTGTTTCATAATATTGTACTGTTCTCCGATGACAAAAGTCGCTTAGCTTTTCCAACAGCCTCTTCAACAATCCTGGCAGGATATGGATTTTGAGAATCATTGCACAGAGTTAAGAGTTCTCGTTTATCAGATAGTTTTAAAGGAAGAGAACGAACTATTTCTTCAAGATCCCCTGCTGAAAGTACGCGGCCTCGTGTTTCTTTTTTTAACCGGTCATACATATCTGAAATCCCATGAGTAATTCCATACGATTTTACTGTCTCAAGCCACACTTCCTTATGATTTTTTAGGTCAGTTGCAATCGCTTCCGTATCTACTTCTATTCGGCAAAGTGCGTCGATAATACTCTGATACGACAGTAAGCTATATGCAAGAGGCAAAACGATATTTCTCCTGATGGTCGAATCGGAAAAATCACGGTTGAGACGGTTGATCGGTAACGTTCGTACAAAGGTTTCGATACTTCCATTTGCCATCTCTAAACCTCCCTCTGCACCTTCAAAATAAATGGGGTTGACCTTGTGCGGCATACCTGCTGATCCTACTTCTTTTTCAATCTTTTTAACCCGAAGATATCCCAAAAGAACATAGAGCCACATGTTTTTACAAAAATCTATAAGAATTGTATTGATTCGAAAAAGCGACTGAAAATATCGAGTAATGTTGTCATAGGGAGCAATTTGAGTAGCGTGATGCGACGGGGTAAGCCCAAATGACCGGATGAAACGGTCAGTAAACGCAATCCAGTCAACGGACGGATCAACCCCGAGATATGCTTGGTAGGAACCTACTTCTCCGGAGCATTTTGCAGTGAAAGAATGGGAAAAGAATATTTCCAACTCGTCGCACAATCTTGAAAGGGAATTGGCGACTTCCTTGCCAAACGTCGTGACATTTGCCGGCTGTGCATGGGTTCGAGCGACCATGGAGGTATTTATTTCCTTCTGACAAAGATCGCTAAGCGAAAAAGAAACCTTTTTTAACGCAGGAATAAGCACTTCTCCCCTACTGGTTTTGAGTAAACGTGCAAGTGCAATGGAATTTATATCTTCTGACCCAATGCCCAAATTAAGATAGGGTATCAGCCTCGAAAGGCCTCGCCTTTCGAGGCTATCGGAGCAATAGAGTTCAAGTGCTTTCAGGTCGTGGTTGACTCTTTTTTCAATTGTTACGACTGCACGAGCGTCCTTGAGAAAAAATGAGTCAATGAGTGATTGAAGTCTTCTTGTGTCGCTCGTTGAAAGTTTTGTTCCGGACAGTCTTGCTGCGATTTCTTTTGTATACGATGCCATCACCCTAAGTCGAAGTTTCATCCATGCAAATTCGGAAAAATACGGTCGGAGAGACGAGAGCTTGTGCGCATTTCTCCCGTCCAGGTGAGTTAGGGCAACCAGGGGCGTGTTCTCTTCCCAGTTAATCATGGAAACAGGCTCTGATAAATTCGACAAAAATCGGATGTGGCGACAATGGCCGCGACCGGTATTCAGGATGATACTGCGTAGCAAGATAGAACGGGTGCACAGACTGAGGTAGTTCAACGATTTCTACTAAATTTTCTACAACAGATCTTCCCGATAAAACGAGACCGGCTCCCTCGAGTTTCTTGCCATAATCGTTATTAAACTCATATCTATGGCGATGGCGTTCTCCGACAATGTTACTCTCGGGCTTGTCATAGGCTTTTGCTTTGGTGTATGCCCGATCTGCTATCGTCCCTTCCGCTACGCGACAATCCCATCGGCCCAAACGCATTGTTCCCCCGTAGGCTCTGCGTTTCCGATTATCTTCCTGCATGGGATTCATGTGAATGACAGGAAATGGTGTCTTCTCATCGCACTCCGTCGTGTTTGCTCCACCAAGACCCGCCACATTCCGTGCATATTCGACGACGGCCAGCTGCATACCATAACACAATCCGAGATAGGGAATTTTTTGTTCTCTGGCAAATTGGATTGCCGTAATCATTCCTTCGACTCCCCGCGGCCCCCACCCGATGGGAACAATCACACCAGAAACACCGTCGAAAAGCTTCTCGACCTCCTCACCCTTTTCGATGCGGGCCGAATTAATCCATCGCGTTTTGACACCTACCCCGTTCGCCCAACCGGCGTGGTCGAGGGCATCCATAAGCGCGGCGTAACTATCGCGGAGTTCATAGTCTCCGGTAGCAAAATACTTGCCCACGATTGCTATTTCAATCGTTTTTTTTCGGGACTCGACTACCCGCTCTAACAGTTTACCCCATTGGTTCATTGCTGGTTTCTTATCGGGAAGGTCAAACATTGCGAGTATCTTTTGGGCAAATTGCTGCTCTTCAAATGTTACGGGTACGGCGTAGGCCGTCACGTCATCGGGATTATTGATGACGTTTTCTGCATCCACGCTGCAAAACATCGCGAGCCGTTCGCGGCGCCTTTTATCGATCGTTTTTTCGCCGCGACAGACGATAAAGTCGGGTTGGACACCCATCGACTGGAGAAATTTGACGGAAAGCTGCGTGGGCTTGGTCTTGGGTTCGCCCAAATGCGCGGGGGTGGGTAAGTAACTGACATGCACATGCACAACCGGGGCTTTCTTGACAATTTTGAGTATCCGGGATGCTTCGTAATAGAGGATATTTTGATACTCTCCGGCCGTTCCTCCAAGCTCAACAACGACAATGTCAGCATCTTCTTTTTTGCCGGCGTCGTTAATCCGACGGATGATTTCATCGGTAATATAGGGAATGGCCTCAACGTCTTCGCCGGCGTATTCGAAGTTGCGCTCTTTGGCAATAACCTCCTGATAAATCTGGCCCATGGTGATAAAGTTGTGGCGCAAAACGTTTTTATCCAGGAATTTCTCATAGGTCCCCATGTCCATATCCGCCTCAGTGCCGTCTTCGCACAAAAACGGATCACCGTGCTCGATGGGGTTAATGAGCCCGGCGTCGATGTTCAAATAGTTCTCGCATTTAACCGGGGTAACGGTATATCCTCGTTTTTGAAGAAGGAAGGCAATGGAAGCAGCGGTGACGCCTTTACCCAGTCCCGATAGGACGCCCCCGGAAACGAAGATGTAGCACGGTTTCTTACTCAGCACAGCCTAAGATAACAAAAAAGCCTGTGAGGAGTCAATAGAACCAATTTACCCTTCCTTGTCAACTATCTCCTCACCATACCACCCTGGGTGAGTTTTTCTAAATCTCGCCTTTGCTTCCTCTACTGTCTCTCTATTGCGTTCTAAAACTTTCCTTAGATCCGGCTCATCATGTTCGCTGGGTCTCCTTGGTGCAACACCTTCAGTATATTTTCCAATAGTAGTATCCGGTGTAATCAACTCGTTTCACCTCCAATCATACTCGTTATGTTCCAAAATACCGATCTCCGAAATCTCCTAGTCCAGGTACGATAAATTTTTTGTCGTTGAGATGGTCATCTATTGCAGCGGTAAATATTTTTACTTCCGGATGATTACGTTGCACCCGTATGATGCCCTCCGGAGCGGATACGATACTGACGATGGTAATGCGTTTGGCGCCTTTTTCCTTGAGAAGCGTTACCGTATCATCAAACGAGCCGCCAGTTGCCAGCATGGGGTCGATGACGAGCACGTGATGAGAAGCTAAAAGCTTGGGAAGCTTGCGGTAGTACTCCCGCGCCTGGGCAGTCTGCTCATCGCGTTCCAGACCCACAAACCCGACGGATACCGCGGGCAAAAAATCCTGGATGGCAAAGAGCATCGCTAGCCCTGCCCGCAACACCGGCACGACAACGACTTCGTCTTTGAGTTTTTTGCCCGTCATGGGAGCAAGCGGGGTCTCAATCTTCACACGTGCTGTAGCAAGATCCTTCATCACCTCAACCAAAAGAATCCTTGACACTATCCCCGCATGCCGCCGAAACTCCTCGGTCCCTGTGTCTTTCCGACGGATGACCGTCAGTGAGTGGTCAATGAGAGGATGATGAACTTCAATAACGTTTTTCATAGCATCGCTTTTGCCAACCGCATGGATTCGGTAAAGAGAAATGTTTTGACCTGCTCCCACGTGACCGGAAGGAGCATCTCCGGCACGTCGTCATTTTCAGCATCTTCAAAGTACCCTAAGGCCTTGATAAGCGTGTACGCATTATTCCCTAATACGCCGAACTTTTTGTCGTACCAGCCAAACTGCTCCTCAAACGAGTATCTCCGGGCTATGATGTAGATATCCATGTAATCACGTTTTTTCGCCCGACCGCAAATGGCCGTCAACTTCATTGCCGCGATATCTCGCACCGACGCAAGGCTTACTCCGGCAAACGACAGAAACGGATCCAGCAGTGGATAATTGTATGCAAATAAACTGACCTTCACGCCCTCAAACTCGCCGATAAGCGTGTGCGGTGGGGCAAGGATATCTACAATAAACTTCCCAACATTGGAAAGTTTCTCTGAAACTTCTACCGCTTTAAGACTTTTATTCGTACAAAAATCAAAATCATACGACTTTCGATGTCCCAGCTGCAGGGCAAGCGCCGTCCCGCCTACGAGATAGGCATCCGTAAATACGCTTGACGCGCCTAATCGTGCCAGAACTTCCTGCGCATGGAGAGATAGGGTTCCTGCATGCATGTAACCTCCTCCCTTGGAATATGATAAAAATGGGCCCAAAACATGGCAGTTGTTGATGAAAAATCACGTACCGTCTTAACCGTTTCGACGATGAGTTCCTGCGAAAAACTCTGTCGCATCCAGCGGATCGACGGCACGTTCCCGATGTTCATGAGCCGGTTGATGACGTACTTGGGATGCTCGGCCGGATTGAGTTTTTCTGCATTCACATCCCAAAAATAGCGGTAAAACTCCCGGGGTAAGCTGGTAGGGAGTTTTGCGTTCTCCATACGAAGAAGTATAGCAACTTAGCTCTCAAAAAGGAACGACCCCGCGTGCCGACGAAACTCCTCAGTGGTTGTCTCCTTCCGCCGGATAACCGTCAGCGAGTGATCGATGAGGGGATGATGGACAACAGTGACGTTCATAGTGATCGCAAAAAAACTTTGCTTTTTGAACTCTCCCTAGCATATCCTATTATTTCATACTTTAAGCCAACTCTATCCTGTCAAGGACCAAACTACTTGCCTTTCAGATGCGCGCGAAACAGTGCAGAGAAAATATCACCTTTAGTAACCATCCCAACCAACCGGTCATCGTCAGATACAACGGGTAGCTGATTAAAATTCCGTACGATCATACGCGAAAGCGCCCGCATGATCGGGCAATCTTCACGGGTAAATATGATGCGTTTGTTCATGATGTCGCGCGCTCGCTTACTTCCAAGTTCATCTATCCTGTTTTCCATTTCTTCAAAATTAGAAACGGAGAAAAAATCTTCGACGAGATCTTCGTAATCGGGGTAGAAAAGGTGTAAAATGTCGTCTTTGGTAATAATGCCCAATAATTTTCCTTTTGTATCAACAACGGGGATAGCGTTGACACGTATTTTGAAAATGATTTTCCACAGTTCACGCAGTTCGCTATCCCTACCCACGCTAATGATTTTCCGACTCATCACATCTCGGACTTTCATGGATGTTCTCCTTGTGTGGAGTCTACGGTATACTCTTTAGACTGTCAATCGATGGTGACGCCGGCGAAGTATTTTCATCTCCAAGACAGACCGTCGCAACACGGCTTGGGCACTGGCAAGTTCGGCGCCTTTTGCCCGCTTGGCAATACTATCGCGGGCCGACGTTTCTGCCTTTTTGATTTCCGCTTCATTGAGTTCGTCGGCGTGAACCGCTCGTGTGACTAAAATCGAAACACGACTTCCGGTGATTTCCATAAACCCGCCGCCGATTGCTAAAAAAAATTCCTTGGAACCAGCACCAATCTTGATTTCTCCCTCCGTAAGGAGGGTAAACAAAGGGATGTGGTGAGCGAGTACCCCAATATATCCTTCGGTCGTGGGTACGGTAACGGCATCCACTGTTTCTTCGTAAGCCTTGCGCTCCGGCGTGATGATTTCAAGAAGAAAAGCCATACATTACTTCACCTCATCAATTGGACCGACCATGTAAAAGGATTGTTCCGGTTTTGCGTCGTGTTTTCCGTCTAAGATTTCTTTGAATCCGGCAATGGTCTCCTTGAGTGGCACGTATTTCCCTTCCCGCGCAGTAAATGCTTCTGCTACAAACATGGGTTGCGTTAAAAACCTCTGAATTTTGCGCGCACGGGAAACGACCAGTTTGTCTTCATCGGAAAGCTCCTCCATACCTAAAATCGCGATAATATCCTGAAGATCCTTATAGCGCTGGAGTACGCGCTGGACGCCGCGAGCCACCTCATAATGCTCTTTTCCCACCGTCCCCGGTTCCAATATCCGCGAGTTTGAGGCGAGCGGATCAACTGCAGGAAACAACCCCTGTTCGGCAATCGACCGCTCGAGCGCAATCGAACTATCCAGATGGGCAAATGTGGCAACGGGTGCCGGATCGGTGTAGTCGTCGGCCGGCACATACACTGCTTGCACTGACGTAATCGATCCTTTTTTGGTCGACGTGATCCGCTCCTGGAGCGCTCCCATTTCGCTGGCGAGAGTTGGTTGATAGCCGACAGCCGAGGGAATTCGGCCCAGAAGTGCTGATACTTCGCTTCCCGCTTGAGCAAACCGAAAAATATTGTCGATAAACAACAATACGTCCTGCCCTTCTTCATCGCGGAAGTATTCCGCCATAGTAAGACCGGTGAGTGCCACCCGGAGCCTGGCTCCCGGTGGCTCGTTCATTTGACCAAACACAAGGGCGGTTTTGCCGATGACCCCCGACTCCTTCATCTCGTTATAAAGATCATTTCCCTCCCGGGTACGCTCTCCCACACCGGCAAATACCGAGACTCCCCCGTGAACTTCTGCAACATTATGAATGAGTTCCTGAATCGTGACCGTTTTTCCGACACCGGCTCCACCAAAAATAGCGACTTTGCCGCCCTTTACAAACGGCGCAATCAAATCAATAACTTTAATACCTGTTTCCAATACTTCCTGCTTGGTGCTTTGTTGGATCAACGTGGGCGCGGGGCGATGAATCGGATAGGTTTTTTTTGTATTGACCTCGCCCTTCCCGTCAATGACCTCGCCCACAACATTAAATAGCCGTCCCAGAGTTTTTTTACCCACGGGTACGCTGATCGGTGCCCCTGTTGCGGCAACTTCCTCCCCACGCGCCAGCCCGTCGGTAGGACCCAAGGCAACTGCACGAACGCGGTTATCTCCCAAATGCGAGGCAACCTCAAGAACCAGAGTCTTTTTCTTATCAGCAGGATCGGCGACATGAAGTGCTTCATAAATTTCCGGCACGTAGTCGCTAAACTGCACGTCCACAACGACACCGATGATTTGGACTATAATACCGATTTTCCTGTTGTCTTTCATAGGATTTATTCTAATGCCAGCCTTGCCGTGACCATATCGCCAATTTCATAGGTAATCTTCTCTTGCCTGGCTTTATTAAACAGGAGCGTCAAATCATCAACAAGAGAGAGCGCGTTATCCGTCGCATTTCTCATCGCCATCATGCGGGCACTATGTTCTGATGCTTCCGACTGCACAATTGCATCGCGCAGCTGATTTTCGAGATAATGAGGAAGTAACCCATCAAACACCTCTTTTGCGTTTGGTTCTATAAGAAATTCCTGGATGTGCTCTTCGACCTCTCCGGAATGCTCAATAGACAATGGCAAGATTGTCTTTTTCACCGGACGCTGTTTTATGGGTGAGAGAAATTCGTTATAGACAACATCCACCCCATCAACATTTCCGGTTAAATATTCCCGGGTTGCCAGCTCAATAATAGCGGGGACTGAATTGCTCCACGGGCTCGTATCGGAAAAATCTGCAATCACACTCCCCCCTTGTTGCGAGATAAAATGTGCACCCTTGTTGCCCAGCGTTACAAACGAAACGGACGTCGTATGCACATATTGACTGTTCAGATAACGAAAACTTGTAGCATTGAGACCGCCACAGAGCCCTTTATTCGTCGTTACATAAATACTCAGTCGCTTACCACGTACTGCGTTCGGTTTTTTGAGAAGCGGATGGTAGGAGATATCGACGCGAGAGGAAAGCTCCATAACCATTTGATAAATTTTATCAGCATAGAGCTTTCCGGCCAGAGCTGCAGCTTGCGCCTTTTTCATACGCGAAGCGGCAACCAGTTCCATCGCCTTGGTAATTTGTGCAATGTTTTTTGCCGATTTGATCCGTCCCTTGATGAGTCGAATGTTTGCCATGATTAGCCTTTCAGAAATGTCTTCTTGAAATCTCCTATCGCCTCTTTGAGTTCAGCTTCCGTTGTCTCCGACACGACTTTTTCTTTTGCAATGGTTGCCAACGTTTTCTTGTATCCGCGCTCAAGATAGACTAAAAATTCCCGTTCTAATTCCCGAATTTTATTAACCGGCACATCATCAAGCGCTCCCGTCGTCCCTGCCCAAATGACGACAACTTGCGCTTCCACCGCCATGGGGGCAAATTGATCCTGTTTAAGCAGCTCCATCATACGCGCTCCGCGATCGATTTGCTTTTTGGTTGCCTCGTCAAGATCCGTACTAAATTGTGCAAATGCCGCTAGCTCCCGGTATTGGGCCAAATCGAGTTTTAGTTTACCCGCAATTTTCTTCATGCCCTTTATCTGCGCGGCACCTCCGACACGGGATACCGACGTGCCCACGTTAACCGCAGGCCGCTGACCGGCATAAAAAAGATCCGACTCAAGATACAACTGTCCGTCGGTTATCGAAATGACGTTGGTCGGAATATAGGCAGACATGTCTCCGGCTTGCGTCTCGATAACGGGAAGCGCGGTAATTGAACCGCCACCGTGTTTTTCATCAAGCCGGCATGAGCGCTCAAGAAGACGGCTATGAAGATAAAAGACGTCTCCGGGATATGCCTCTCGACCCGACGGACGCCTAAGGATCAACGAAATCTGCCGATACGCCCAGGCATGTTTGGAAAGATCGTCGTAGGCGATAAGCACGTCTTTTCCTTTGTCCATGAAGTATTCTGCGATGGCCGATCCTGCATACGGCGCCAGATATTGAAATGCAGTGGGGTCGCTTGCCGCCGCACAAACCACAACCGTATACGGCATCGCGCCGGCGCGTGTCAAATCTGCAATCACGTGGGCGATACGGGACATTTTCTGACCAATTGCCACATAAATACACAGAACGTTTTCTTTCTTTTGATTGATAATCGTATCGACGATAAGAGCGGTTTTACCGGTATTTCGGTCCCCGATAATAAGCTCGCGCTGTCCGCGGCCAACCGGAATCATGGCATCGATTGCTTTAATACCAGTCTGAAGCGGTGTATTGACCGGACGACGTGTTGTAACACCCGGGGCAACTTTTTCCATGGGGTAGAGCATTTTACGGGGAATGGCTCCCTTTCCGTCAACAGCATCTCCCATAGGATTAACCACGCGACCCAACAATGCCTCCCCAACGGGTATGGAGAGGAGTTCTCCGGTCGAACGCACCTCATCACCCTCTTTAAGCGCTACATAATCACCCAGAACGATCGCGCCGATCGCATCTTCTTCGAGATTAACAGCAACTGCAGAAACTCCGTTTTTACACTCAAGCCGCTCCATGTAGGCCGCCTGCGGGAGTCCTTGAATTTTGACTACCCCGTCTCCCAACGAAACGATGTGTCCCACCCGACGGGCGGAAACATTTGGCTCAAAGTCCTCGAGTTTCCGTGCAAGATCTTTTGCAATTTGTCCAGATAAATCGCTCATTGTTTTATGCGTTTAATTGTTCCTGAATTTGAGTTAGTTGCCCGGCAAAACTCGTGTCGAGGATCCAGTCAGCAACCCGTATCGTCATCCCGGCAATAATCGCCGGATGTATTTCGTACGATATTTCAATAGCATGTCCTAACAATTTTCCAAGTAATCGCTCCACCCGCATTTTTTCCTCAGCAGTCAACACAACACTCGTTTCTACATGCGCCATTTTCTCTCTCTTGGCCTGGGCCGTCACACGGGAAAGAAACGACCGTACCCGCGTGGCCGCAGCGGATTTTTTTTCATCTTCTAAATACGAGACGACACTGTCCACAAATCCGCGTGCATCTTTTGATAACGCGTTCATAGGTACTTTTCACCAAGAGATTCAGCATTTTTGATGTGACTGCCCAAAATTGCGTGCTGCTGCTGGCTTCCTAATGCCTTATCAAGTAACCTCTTTGCAATCGCCACACCAAGCCCGGTTGACTCCCTGCGTACTTCAACCATGAGTTTTTCCCGCAGTGCCTCTACCTCGACTCTTCCTTTTGCAATAATTTCTTCTGCTTCGGTATGAGCCTGTGCAATTATTTGCTTTTCTTCTTCCTTGGCAAGTTTTCGTGCTTCTTCCAAAATCACATGCCCTTCTTTGCGAGCCTCAAGCAATAGTTTTTCTTTTCTTGAGGCGAGTTTGGCTTCTTCCTGTTTTATCCTCTCCGCCCCGGCAATCCCTTCTTCAATCTGCGCTTTCCTTTTTTCGAGCATACCAAGAATCGGCGTATACAAAAGCTTTGAGAGCACAACGACAATGATGGCAAAATTCACCACCTGCGCTAAAAGTAATGTTGGTTCTATGCCTAGCTGTTCCATAGGTGTTTTTACACGAACTTAATAATCAAACCAGCCACTAATGCGTAAATAGCAATAGCCTCGGCAAACGCCAGACCCAAAATCATGCTCGTTCGTACCTCACCCGCTGCCTCAGGATTTCTTCCGATTGCTTCCATTGCTTTTGCGGTAATCATACCGATTGCTAAGGCCGGCATACTTCCTCCCACGGCAATAGTGACTCCGGTCATTGCTAATTTCAGTGATGCTTCATCCATTATGACTCACCCCCTCACTCCCTTCTTGCCCGTGGCTTACGGCCACATTCAAAAATACTGCAGTCAACATAGAAAACACGAGTGCTTGAATAAATCCGACAAACAATTCTAACATAAGAAACGGCAACGGAACGATAAAGGGCATAAGAAACGCCATGACTGCCAAGAGCACTTCTCCTGCAAATATATTGCCAAATAACCGGAATGCAAACGAAACGACTTTTGAAACATCAGAAATGAGTTCAAGGAGTCCGACAAAAAAATATATGGGACTGCGTATGTCGAAAAACCGTCCCCCATAGGAGGCACCCAGAGACGTAAAGCCAAAATACTGGATGGCCCCGACGGCAACGATGGCCAGAGCGAGCGTCGTGTTGAGATCGGCTGTCGCTCCACGAAGAAGAGGCGTAAACTCCTGCCTGCCGGCAGGCACGGCCTCCCCGTGAAAAAACCCAATTGTCCCGACACCGGGCAGGAGACCGACCCAGTTGGCAATAATAATAAACAGGAATAGTGATGCAATCAGGGGAAATACCAGCTTGATATGATCCCCGATAACGCCATGGAAAAAATCGTAGAGCCCGCCGATAATCATTTCCGCAAGAGACTGAATAGTGGAAGGAACCAGGGTTAATCGGCAACTCGCTCTGTAGGCAAACAGGAAAAGCATTGCCATGACGAGCCAGGTAGTAAGGAGTGCGTTGGTTATCGGCAATATTCCCCCGATAATCCACAACTTCTCGGCAGCAAGCGATATGTGTGGCATTGGTTATTTTTTTAACAGCGTCTTAATCGTCTGATAAAATGTGACAACTGAAACAACGACCCCAAGCATCAGAAGCCCGAGTGTCCACCGAGGATAGGTATGGAAGTACTGGTCAATAAAAGAACCACCGATCGCGCCTCCTGCGATAGGAACCGCAATACTAAACCCTATTTGACCGACTAACCCAAAATAATACCACGAACTACTTGTTCCTCGGCTCTTCTGAGACGTTCTTGGATGGGTTCCCGCAATACCATCTTCAAGCACCAGGTTAAATTTTTCGGTGCGTTTGGAATGTTGCATCGCTCCCTATCCTTTCTTTCGCGTTTCAAACTTATTCTAAAGCAAACTTCTCGCTTCGTCAACCAGAATAAGAAGTCTATCTTCTTTTTCGTCAATACGGCCGGAGACGACAATAATCATATCTTTATTCCAAAAATTGAGCGTACGGGCATAAATTTTTGGAAATATAATAATCTCAATCGTACCAGATAGATCTTCGAGCCGCACGAATGCCATCTCCTGGTTAGTTGACTTGGTAACAATCCGCTTGACCGTCGTAACGATGCCCCCAAGCACTACTTTTTCTCCAACCCGATCTTTTGTGATGTGCTCGATTTTGGTTGCGTTGAGTCGATCAAGTTGATCCAGCACCGGCTGGAGAGGATGGGCGGTCAAATAAAATCCAAGGAGTTCTTTTTCAAAGGATAAACGCTCCCCGGGAGACAATTCCTCGATATTTGGTAAGGGGTTCTCAAATACGGATTGCTCGCCGCTCCCGTCAAATAACCCTACTTGCCCCGCTGCCGTTGACCTGCGGAGCTTATGAATTTGTTCGAGCATGGTAGGCAGAGCCGCAAGTTGGGAGGCGCGATTGCCGAACTGATCAAATGCACCTGCCTTAATCATGCTTTCAAATGTTTTTCGATTTGCCTTTGATATATCAACACGATTGATGACGTCGGACAAACTCGTAAACCCGCCACTTTGGCGGGCAGCGATAATACTTTCAATGGCGCTTGTTCCGACATTTTTAATCGCCGACAGTCCAAAACGAATTGCGCCTGCTTCAATTTCAAACTCAACGCCGGAGCGGTTGATATCCGGAGGAAGGAGCGTCAGGTTTATACGGCGACACTCGTTAACGATTGCGCCGATCTTTTCGTCACGTGCCGTCCCGGTATTGGAGCGGGATTCAGCCGCCAGTACTGCGGTCATAAACTCCACTTGAAAGTTGGCTTTGAGATATCCCGTCTGATAGGCAATCATCGCATAACAGGCGGCATGAGCTTTATTAAATCCGTACCCGGCAAACGGCTCAATAAGTGTGAATAGGTGTTCTGCCTTAGATTTGGTGAGCCCGTTTTTGACGCATCCGTCAATAAATTTCTCTTTTTGCTTTTTCATTTCCGACGGAATTTTTTTGCCGACTGCTTTTCGAAGTTTATCGGCATCCCCCCATGAATAGCCGGCCACGGTAATCGCGGTTAAAAGCACATCGTCTTGATAACAGATGATGCCGTAGGATTGCCTGAGGACATCTTTAAGCCTCGGATCGGGATAGGTGACGTATTCAGGATTCTGTTTTCGCCGTATAAACTCAGGAATAACCTGCATGGGACCTGGTCGAAATAATGCAACCATCGCCATGACATCAAAAATCGAGGTCGGCCGAAGATCCTTTATATACCGGCGCATCCCGCTTGATTCAAGCTGAAATATCCCCGTGGTTTCCCCACTGCTCAGGAGTTCGTATGTTTTTTTGTCGTCGAGGGCAATAGTATCGAGATCAATGGTAACTCCTCTGACTTTTTTAATAAAAGCAAGCGCCTGGGACATGATCGTCAAATTGCGTAGTCCCAAAAAGTCCATTTTGAGAAGCCCCACGCCGTCTTCTCCGACGGTGTACATGTCATATTGGGTAACAATCCGGTCTCCTTTGGACTCCCGCTGAAGCGGTGTGTATTCAACAAGGGGCTTATCTGCAATAACGACACCTGCCGCATGCACCGATGAGTGGCGCGCAACACCTTCGAGTTTCGTCGCGACGTCGAGAAGTCGCTTGGTCTCGGGTTCGGTTTGATATGCACGGGCAAGTTCCGGCGATTGGTCCAGTGCTTTTTCTATCGTCATCGCGCCTCCCTGAAACCCCGGCGGAATCATTTTGGAAATGCGATCAGGAGCAGCATAGGGCATACCGAGAGCCCGACCAGCGTCGCGGACGGCGCCGCGGGCCTCCATCGTTCCAAACGTGACGATCTGGGCCACTTTATCCTCTCCGAACCGCTT
The DNA here is from genome assembly GCA_001780895.1 of Candidatus Gottesmanbacteria bacterium RIFCSPHIGHO2_01_FULL_46_14. Classification (GTDB taxonomy): domain Bacteria; phylum Patescibacteriota; class Microgenomatia; order UBA10105; family UBA927; genus 2-01-FULL-46-14-A. The sequence continues at coordinate 13,105 of MFJJ01000048.1, read as the reverse complement.
CGTCACATAGGCGATGACTTCGTCTCTCCTGTCATCGGCAAAATCGAGATCTATATCAGGCGCAGAGGGCCGGAAGGGGTTTAAAAATCGCTCAAACGGAAGATTAAAGTAGAGCGGATCAAGACCGGTTATTCCCAGAATATACGTCACCATCGATCCGGCTGCCGATCCCCGCCCGGGCCCCACCGAAATACCCTGACTCTTGGCCCAGTTGACAAAATCCTGTACTATCAAAAAATAGGTGGCATACCCTTTGGTACAAATAATATCGAGTTCATAGGCAATCCGTTTTTCAGCCTCATCATCGAGTTTTTTGTATCGAGCAGGAGTTCGCTCTTCCACCAATTTTTTGAGGTACGCTTCCGGGGTGACGCCGGCTTCCAATGGATAGTTGGGAAGAATCCATTTACCTACCGAGAGCGTGAGATTACACATCGCGGCAATTTTAACCGTGTTTTCTATGGCCTCGGGGTATTGAACAAATAATTCCTGCATCTCCCGGGGAGAGCGCATATAAAAATCCGGGGAATCAATCATCGTAAGTGGCCGGTTTTTCTCGAGTATGGTGTGCTGGGTTTGAACACACAACAAAATTTCCTGCGCTTCGGCATCATCAGCATCCACATAATGAATATCGTTGGTTGCAACCAGCGGGAGTCCCAGTTTGCGGGCAAGCGCCACGAGCTTTTCGTTGACGACGTCACAATCGGCAATTGCCGGATGGCGCTGAAGTTCAATATAATAATGATCCGGACCAAAAAGCTGGGCATACTGACGCGCCACTGTTTCGGCTTCGTTGTCCTGATTATTGCGCAACAGGTTCGACACCTGGCCTTGGAGACACGCGGAAAGACAAATGAGCCCGTCTGCATGCTGCTGCAAGAGTTCCCAATCAATCCGCGGGCGGTAGTAATAACCTTCCAGGTGCGCATGCGTCACGAGCTTCATGAGATTCTTATAGCCCACTTCATTTTTAGCAAGTAGTACGAGATGGTAGGGATCCGTATCTACTTTTGCTTCTTTGTCGAATCTACTCCGTTTGGCAACGTAGGTCTCCACACCGATAATAGGTTTTATTCCGGCTGCAATCGCTTTCAAATAAAACTTAAAACTCCCGTACATGGCTCCGTGATCGGTGATGGCAAGCGCGTCCATATCAAAGGACTTTGCCCGATCAATGAGTTTATCAAGCTTCCCCAAACCATCGAGCAGCGAATACTCGCTGTGGGTATGTAGGTGGACAAAATCAGCCATAGAATTAGGTCTGCTTAAGTATAACGCAAAGTTTGACAGGGTGGAACCCTGCCATGTACGCTACATGCATGCCGCAGAAAAACTCGAGAAAAATTTACTACGAAAATGCATTTTATCATGTATACAACCGGGGTGTGGAAAAACGAAACATTTTTCTCGATCGAGACGACCATCTTGCTTTCTTCCACTTCTTAAAAACTGCTCTTTCTCCCATACAGGGTGGAACCCTGCCACGGAACAGGCGGAAAAAATTCCATGACAAAATAGATTTAATGGCCTATTGCCTCATGCCTAATCATTACCATCTTCTCTTGCGCCAAAAAACTATTTCCGGATTGACAGAATTTATCCGTTCACTGTCAACTTCGTATTCCATGTATTTCAATAAAAAATACCGGCGCGTGGGCTCCTTGTTCCAGGGCGTTTTTAAAGCAACTGATATTAGGGATGAAAAGTATTTGCTTTGGGTTTCGCGTTACATCCATCGAAACCCTCCTGATTTTCAAACGTACCCTTACAGCAGCTATTATGACTATCTTAGTAAACGCAAAACCGACTGGCTAGATACTCATCTCCTACTTGAATTTTTCGAAAGCAAACGTATGAGTCGCGAAAAAAATTATCAGGAATTTGTTGACAATACTAAGGAGGAAACTCCATCTGATTTCTCCTTTATCACTCTTGAACCGGAAAATGAAGAAGATGAAGTTGAAGAGCGTGTACAAAAAGCTAGCGCCTTGTTACGCTCCTATGGCAGGGTGGAACCCTGACACGGAGTCAAGCAGGGAATACTCGCTATGCGTATGAAGGTGGACAAAATCTGACATTATTCAACTCCTGCTCCGCTGCTTAGTGCTGGACACTCGTGACCCTTTTGCGCAGCAGCTATTGCATCAGATTGCGCTTGTTCTCCAAAACGCCCTACCACTCTCCAGCAACGTTTATGTAAAAGTGTAAATCCATCAGTACCTGCTCCTCTTGCTTCAAAATCTTGGCCTAAACCTTCAACATATATCACTTGTCCGTAAGCCTTCAGAAGACTCTCTGCTAAACTTTCACCACTAGTCATAATTGATACCTCCAATCCGGACAGAAAATAATACTACCTACACTATCAAGCGCCTGATTATAGCAGATATACCTTGAGCATCTCCTTTTCCTTTCAACTGTCTCAGAGCTTGTCCTACGAGAAACATGAGCGCCTGCTCTTTGCCGTTTCTGTAATCCTCGATCGCTTTTGGGTTTTCTTTGAGAATTCTCTCAACTGTTTCTTGGAGCTCATCGGCGGAAATAGAAGGAGCGTTTTGAAGAAATTTCATCAATTCTTCTTTTGTTGTTACTTTTTTATTGATGAGTATATTAGCAATCGCCTTTGGTGTTCCTTCTTTGGCTACTTCTTCAAAAAACTCCGCCCGCTGTCGAGTTTCTGTCAGCTGTGTTGCATCATAGTCGGAAAGTCCATATTTTTTCATAAATCTTTCTTTTTTCTCATCCGGTAGTTCCCCTATCTGACTTCTGATATCTGATATTTGACGTCCGGACCACCGCATGGGTGGGATATCGGGTTCAGGAAAGTAGCGATAATCATGTGCCTCTTCCTTCTCCCGCTGGACTACCGTTGCGTTTTTGTCTTCACTCCACCCGCGAGTTTGTTGTATGTGGCCCTCTCTTTGTTGACGAGCTATTTCATACTCCAGGGCCTTGCGGACGAAACGAAAGGAGTTGACATTCTTAAGCTCAACGCGATAATTTGGAATTTTCCCGTCGGTTGAAAGAGAAATCGAAGGTTCAATACGCATGGTTCCTTTTTCCATGTCCGCACCGGAAATACCAAGATAGCGAATGATCTGTTGGAGTTTTTTAACATAGACGTCGACCTCTTCAATGGATCGAAAATCCGGCTCGGTGACCACTTCAACCAAGGGCACCCCACTTCTGTTAAAGTCGACGAGACTTACTCCGACCGCATGTTGGAGCTTGCCAGTATCTTCTTCTAAATGCACACGTTGTATTCTGATGTCCCCAAGTTTTCCATCGATGCACAACGGTTGGTCATATTGGGATATTTGATAACCCTTAGGAAGATCAGGGTAAAAATAGTGCTTTCGGTCAAATTTGGACTCTTCATTGACCGTGCATCCCAAAGCAAGCCCCAGCATGATTGTCCACTCAACTGCTTTTTTGTTTGGGACCGGAAGCGCCCCTGGCAACCCTAGACATACTGGACATGTTTGCGTATTGGGTTCTTTGCCAAAGTGATCTGCGGGGCAGCCGCAAAACATCTTGGAGGCCGTTGCCAATTCTACATGCACCTCAAGGCCGATGATCGGTTTAAATGTATCCATGCGCTTCGGAAGGATGCGATCCTTCTATGTTTGGTTTCCGTTTATACCACTGTGTTTCCTGTTCGTACGCAAAGCCAATCTCATAAAGCCTTTCTTCACTCCACTGCGGACCGATGAGTTGAATGCCCACAGGGAGATCACCGATAAAACCGGCCGGTAGTCCCAATGCTGCCACTCCTGCTAAATTAATGGGTACGGTATATATATCTGATAGGTATACTGCGAGTGGGTCCTGGGAAAAATCTCCGATTTTTGGCGCCGGGTATGGAGAGACCGGAGCAAATATCGCGTCAACGGACTCGAATGCTTTGGTAAAATCAGTTCGAACGAGCGTTCGCACTTTTTGTCCGGTCTTATAGTAGGCATCGTAATAGCCGGAAGACAGAGCGTATGTGCCAATCATCATCCGGCGTTTCGCTTCCCCACCGAATGTTTCCCGCGTATGTCCGAACCGTACTCCGTCGTATCGCCCGAGGTTTGAAGAAATTTCACTGGGGACGAGCACGTAATAGGTTGCCAACGCAGGCTGGGTATTTGGCAAATTAACCGTAACAATGGTCGCTCCGAGTTTTTCTAGTTCCTTGAGAGCTGTTTCTGTAACTGCTTCAAGTTTCTCGTCCATACCGGGCGTTGCCTGTTTGCCAATTGCAAGATATTCCGGAGAAACTCCTATTTTTAATCCCTTCAAATCAGATCGCTTAAAAGACGCGCGGGCAACGGGTTGCGTGTCGGTCGTCGCGTCAAGTGGATCTTTTCCTGCAGTTATCGAAAGAACCAGTGCGTTATCTCCGACAGTTTTAGTTACATGACCAATTGTATCAAGTGACGATGCCATGGCTAAAATACCGTACCGTGATACCCGACCGTATGTGGGTTTGAGGCCCACCAGATTATTGTATGCTGCCGGCATCCGAATTGAGCCTCCGGTATCGGTGCCCGTTCCAAAAAGACACATTCCTAAGGCGACCGCAACTCCCGAACCGCTCGATGATCCCCCTGCCACGTGATTTTTATTATAAGCGTTGCGTGTCGGGCCGAAATCCGAATTTTCCCCACTACTCCCATGTCCCCACGCATCTTCGTTGGCTTTGCCGATAATAATTGCACCGGATTCCTTTAATTTTCGAACAACTGTTGCGTCATAGCGCGGTACGTACGTATCGATAATTTTGGCGCCACCGGTTGTACGCAGTAAGTTCGTTGAAAAAAGGTCTTTGAGAACCACCGGGATTCCGGCAAGCGGTTTTGAGTAGTCAACGCTTTTTGCTTCTTTGATCAGTTCATCTTCATCTCGAACCGTTAGTAAAACGTTATACTCTTTGTTATATTTCCTAACATTTTCGAGACACGTCTTCACCACATCAACAGCGGTAAATTTTTTTGCTCGATAGCCCTCTAGAGCTTGCTCAATCGTGAGTGCAAAAATATCCATATTTTCGTTTTGTCATTCCGGGCTTGACCCGGAATCCATGCACTTTCTGCCCTGGATCCCGGCTCGGTGGCCGGGATGACACCATAATATATTACTCTCCAAAAACCGCTTTTACTTTGAAAAATCCATTGTGCGTTGCCGGTGCGTTAGCTAACGCATCTTCTTGTGTAAGCATGCGGCTTTTATCTATTTCATCCTCGCGATAAACATTTTCGAGTCCATTGACTTGAGAAGTGGGGATAACGTCTTTCGTCGGAATCTTTTGAAGTTTTGAAACGAATTCGAGTATAGCCGAAAGTTGCGGTGCAAATTTCTCAACCTCCTCGCTCGTAAGAATCAGATTAGCAAGCCGGGCAATTTTATGTACTTGGTCGGGAGTCAAACCACCTTTCATCGTGCTGCCATTATAGCGCAAAACGATGCGCGTGCCACTCGAGTGTATCGTCTGATTCCACAAGCTTGATTTTTTTCCCGTATTTTTCCTCAAGCGCTTTGGCTATGAGCCAATCGGCAACGTGCGGATTTTTAGGAAGGAGCGGGCCGTGGAAGTAGCTGCCGATGGCGTTTTTGTACACTGCTCCCTCGTAGCCATCCTCACCATTATTGCCAAAACCCTTGATGACTTTGGCAAACGGGGCAAGATTTTTTCCTAAATACGTCCTGCCTCCGTGATTTTCAAACCCGACGATCGTCTTTTTTGAACTGATAACTTCTGCTACGACATTGCCGATCAAGCGTTTGGCTTGATCGCTCGGATGCTCGGTATAGAGATCAAAAATCCCAGCACCCGGAATCGGATCGCCTTGATAGGGCTTGTAATAATGGCCGACGAATTGATAGGCAGCGCAGACAAATAGCGCCGGGATCCCTTTTTCCACCATTTCTTTTACGAAAGGACCTTTATGCTTGAGAAAATCAGTGCCAGCTAATTTTTGTTGTCGATCCTGCGCCCCTCCCATGAAAATCAAGTCACTTTTCTTTAACTCAGAAACTGACGTTTCAAGTGTAATTTCCTTTACTCCTACATCTATCCCTCGCCACTGACAGCGTTTGGTGAGAACGATAATATTTCCACGATCTCCATAGGTCGACATTAAATCTGGGTAAAGCCAGGCGATTGTTAATTTCATAGTATCTTCCGACCTTTCAGAATTTTTCGGACTTCAAGCATTGCCGAGTACGTTGGTAACACGTACAGTGGACCAGATAGCGCATCCTCTAGATTTTCATATATGTCCGCCTTGATACCTGCATATTTAAGTCGTAACGCAAGATCATAGACACGATCCCCGCTCACCCGTACCGATACATCTTTCGGGATCATTTCAAAATCCACGTCCCAGATCCAGGAAACGTCGCGGCCGTCGGGAATACGATCGTTTAATACGAAAAGGAGATTTTTTGCTCCGAGCTCGAGAACCGTTCGAAGCGATTGATTAAAACCAGCAGGATTTTTGGAGAGAAAAATCTTCACATTGCCGACTTCTTCCTGTCTCCCGAATGCAGGGTGGAACCCTGCCAAGTCTGCCTTTATGCCGAGTATTTTTGCAACGCTCATCGCCGCCAGAGTGTTGTAGAGATTGTAAAGCCCGGGTAATGGAGATTTCCCGTCGGAAATATTCGGTTTGGGTCGTTTCTCTCTGCACTTTGTACATTCCCAGATGCCGAGATGGGAAAAATAGATGCCTTCATACTTCAAACGACTGCCACAGTTTAAACAGAACGTCGAATCTGTTGCGTGTTCCATCGTGGTAAAAAATTTCGTCTTGTCGTTAATACCAAAAAACGTTGCCTTCGCGAATAATCCCAGGTGTGCAATGAGGGGATCATCCGCATTTGCTATAATCGTGGCTTTGCTTCCCCGGAGCGCTTTTTCCCACTTCTGCGCAATCACATCAACTTCTCCGTACCGATCCAGCTGATCGCGAAAGATATTGAGAAGCACGATGATTGTTCTTTTGTCATCCCGGACTTGATCCGGGATCCATTGTTTTTTTTCTGGATTCCGGCTCTTCGGCCGGAATGACAATACAGAAATAACACTGGGCAGCGTATTCTCATCGACCTCAAACACACCCCAATCCGCATTTGACTTACCAATCAATGCTGAAACAATCCCATTGTCGAGATTTGCGCCACTGGAATTATGAACGACCGACAATCCATTTTGTTCTAAAATGATTTGAATCATTTTACTTGTGGTGGTTTTACCGTTAGTACCGGCAACGAGAATGACGCCTTTCTTAAGGTTGCAAGCGAGAGAAGAAAGAATAGTGGGGTTTAGTCGAAGAGCAATCTCCCCCGGCCACGTCGCCCCGGCACCAAGTCCAAATGTTTTACTTGCCCAGGAGACTAATTTACCGAGAAGGATCGCAATATGGAGCATGTCACATCGATCGTAACATCTTTATGCGCTCGGATAAAGGCGGGTGCGTATTGAACATATTGCTAAACCACGCGGCAAATTGTTTACCTTTGAAGGGATTGACCACATACAGGTGCGCAGTGGCGTTTGTTGCAGCCTCAAGAACTTCTTTATCTTGTCCCAATTTTTCAAGCGCGCGGGCTAATCCTTCAGGGTAGCGCGTGAGATCAGCACTCGACGCATCAGCTAAAAATTCGCGTTTTCGGGAAATGGCAAGTTGAATGAGTGTTGCCAGAATCGGTGTGATGATGGCTAAGACAATCCCAACAATCAGCATGATTTGCCCAATACCGTTGTTGTCGTCGCGGCTCCTCCGACCCCCTCCCCACCAAAGGCTTCGCATAAACATGTCTGCTAAAAACGCAACCGTCCCAACAAGCACTGCTACCACTGCCATGAGTCTCGTGTCAAAGTTTTTGACGTGCGAGAGCTCATGGGCAATGACACCTTCGAGTTCGCGACGTTCGAGGCGCTCAATAATCCCGGTTGTCGCGCACACAACGGCATGTTGGGGATCGCGACCGGTGGCAAATGCGTTCATCGCCGAGTCATCTATGACATAGAGTTTTGGTTTGGGAATACCCGCAGCTATGGCTAAATTCTCTGTAACCGTAAAGAAATCAAAATCACGTTTTCGATCAGCGGGTCTTGCTTTGCTCATCGCAAGGACGATCTTGTCTCCCCAGTAGTAGCTTATGAAACTCGATCCAATGGAAAAGAGAACCGCTACCCACATCCAACTATTGCCATACCCCAACGCCTGCCCCATGACGTAGCCGGCCAACACCACAAATGCGATAAACGCGCTCATCAGCACGTACGTCTTGGTAACGTTACTTTGAATTTGGGAATGGATGGACATATTTTTTTCTTGTCATCCCGGCCATCGAGCCGGGATCCAGTTCTTAGAAAATGATTTTTTTATAGAGATCTTCCCATTTTGGATTTTCCGTTTCTATCAATTTTATTTTCCAGTCACGTCTCCACCATTTTAACTGTTTTTCTCTTTTAATAGCCTCCTTAACATCCGTATATATTTCGTAATATACCAACGAGTGAACTTGATATTTCTTTGTAAATCCTTCGACTATATTCAGCTTATGCTCCAACGTGCGTCTGGTAATGCGATTGGTGATTCCAATATATAATGTACCGCTTCTTTTGCTCGCAAGGATATAAACAAAATAGTGTCTTACCATGAACACTGGATTCCGGGTCAAGCCCGGAATGACAAACCGAAGGCTAATCGAACTTTACTTTTATGGCTTTTTTCTCTTCTTCCGAAGCGGCGAAGAATTCTTTTTCGCTAAACCCGAGCATTTCGTTAAAGAGCGTATTAGGGAAGGTACGAATTTTTATATTGTATTCGTTAACGATCGTATTGTAGAACTGCCTCGAATAGGCCACTTTATCCTCTGTATCAGAAAGCTCTTTTTGGAGTTGGACAAAATTTTCATTCGCTTTGAGTTGGGGATAGGCTTCGGCTACCGCAAAGAGTTTGCCCAATGCAGAAGTGAGCATGTCACTGGCTTGGGCCTTTTGCGGAAGACTTTGCGCTCCCATAAGCGCGCTTCGTGCCTTGGTAACTTCAGAAAATACCGTTTTTTCGTGTTTTGCGTAGCCTTTGACTGTTTCGACGAGATTGGGGATCAAATCTGCGCGGCGTTTGAGTTGGATATCGATCTGGCTCCATGCTTCCTCAATACGTGTTTTGAGAGAAACCAGTCCGTTATAGAGAGAAAGAAAGTACAGTCCCACTAAAACTATTAATCCGATGACAATATAGAGAGGGTTCATAGTTTATCTAACCATTTCTTAAAACCATTATACTCCATCGTGTCCACAATATCACGGGCTGTTGCCCAGCCACGGCGGGCGACCGACACGCCATATTTCATCATATTCATTTGATCGACAGCGTGGGCATCGGTGTTGATACAAAGTTTGATGCCTTCGCGCACGGCGTCGTAGACGATCGTATCTGGAAGATCCAGACGCTGCGGATAGGCGTTAATTTCCAACGCTATATCTTGGTCTTTACATACGGCAAAAATTTCTTTCCAGTTAAGATCAACTCCTTCTCGTTTTGTTAAAAGCCTGCCCGTCGGATGGCCAAAAAATCTCACCTTCGGGTGTGCAGTCAGTGCGTTGACAACCCGCTTTGTTACTTCACTTCTTGGTTGCGTAAAGCTTGAGTGGATGGATACGATAACGGCATCCACATACTCAAATGCTTCTTTGGGCAGAGCTAATTTCCCATCGGGCAAAATATCCACTTCACACATGATAAACAGGGCAACTCGCTTGCCCCAGGCAGCATGGATCTGTTCATATGTTTCTTTACGTTTTCTCATGATTTGGGTAATTTGATCTTTCGTGTGATTGGTCATCGAGGGGTTGTGGTCAGAAATTCCAATGTACTCATAACCCAGAGACACCGCTTTGTCCAGGTGTTTGACGAACGCATCGCTACCCAAATTGTGCGAAGGCTCCAAATCGTAATCTGTATGCATATGAAGATCGCCTTTCATATCTGATAACTCCACCAGTTTAGGCAATTTACCCCGAAGTGCTGCCTCAACCTCGCCCTGATCTTCCCGAAGTTCCGGAGGAATCCACGATAACCCTATCTCCTTATAAAACTCCACCTCACTATGGAAGGATCGCATCCTTCTGGTTTTTACATTTTTGATTCCGTATTCGTTGAGCGACAACCCCTTTGAAAGCGCCAGTTCCCGAAGTTTAATATTATGATTCTTCGATCCGGTAAAGTATTGGAGCATTGCGCCGTATTTGGCCGGATTTTGCACGCGCAAATCTACTTGTCTACCAGAATGAAGTAGCAACGTCGCCCCTTGCGGTCCTTCGTCAATGAGTTTTTCATGGGGATACTTTACAAAATGAGAAACGACTACGTCTGGTTTTTTGGTCGCAACTGCTATATCGATATCCCCGATCGTCGATACCATTCTCCGCAAACTGCCTAGCGCATCCACATGCTCTACGTCATGAGACTTGCGAAGATACACCATGACATCCTGCGCGATTGCATCTGCTATCGGTAATTCCATGCGATTTTCCTTGATTGCTCCTTTTTTAAATAGGGAGAGTGACGAGAGAATAACTTCTTCTGATTTTTGCCCAAATCCTTCAAGCGAAGCAATTTTTCCGGCTTTCGCAACCCTTTCCAAATCAGAAACAGCTGTTTTTGCACGGGTAAAACCAAATTCTTTTACCAAACGATATGACTTCTTGGGTCCGATACCGGGAACAAGAAGCAGGGGAAATACCGCCTCCGGTACTCGTTTCATTACATCGCCGAAATGCTTTACGTGTCCGGTACGAAACAGTTCGTCGAGGTAATGGGAAATACCCTCCCCAATGCCGGGAATTTCATCGAGTTTTCCGTCATCCCATAAGTCTTTGGCGTCACTGGTTAAATGCTCGATACTATCAGCCGCCCGATCGTAGGCGATAATTTTAAACCTATTTTCGTTGAGGATTTGGTAGGCAGCAGAAACTTTTCTTAGAAGCTCGGCAAGTTCGAGGTTTGTTAACTGCTTCATGCGGATCCGAGCGGATTCGAACCGCCGATCTCGTCCTTGACAGGGACGCGTGTTGGGCCTCTACACCACGGATCCTTTTCTAGCCTCAATGGTACCATGACCATTCCTATTTGCCTAGTAGACAAGAAGATCAAAGTAGCTTATAAATACTTTTATTAGGATTACTTCTACCCAGAATGGAGGAACAACATTCTCACAATGTGGAAACAAATACAAAAACGTCTTCAGTCTCCCGATTCGTTCGTTTCTCTGATTCTGGGTGTCGCGGTCGTTTTAGTCGTCGGAACCCTTATCTATAATTACTTTACCAATCGCGCCGGGCAAACTGCAAAAGAACAAGAACAGCAAAAACAAGGTCAGATCAGCCTTCCGACTACCCATACCGTCGCCCAGGGAGAAACACTCTGGATGATTGCGGAAAAATATTATGGCAGTGGATATAATTGGTCGGATGTCGCAGGCGCAAACAATCTTTCAAGCGCAGATGATATTGAAGTTGGTCAGACGTTAACGATCCCAGTCGCAACACCGATGATCACACAAACGGAAACGCAAGCACCGACTCCGACAATGGGAGCAATCGGAAGTACAGCAACGGAAACACCAGCTGCCACAGCAAAAACGTATACGGTGGTACGGGGTGATAGCTTGTGGAACATCGCCGTCGCCCAATATGGCGATGGGTACAAATGGGTTGAAATAGCCAAAGCCAATAACCTGGCAAACCCGAATCTCATCCACGCCGGCAACGTATTCGTCCTGCCCTAGATCGTGATAAAATAATTCATGGGGCATCCCAGTTGTCCCGTGCGGGTGTGGTTCAATGGCAGAATACGTCCTTCCCAAGGATGGGACGAGGGTTCGATTCCCTTCACCCGCTCCATTTTCCGACTTGTCGGGGCGGCGCGTAGCGCCGCCCAGGGTTCGCGCGCGTCACCGCGCGCTATTTTGTGGAACAGCGTTAAGTTCGAGCCGAAGATTTTTCCTGCTAATACCTTTTTTGCGTTTTTGTCTTCCCCCCGTGCGATTTGCTCCGCTTCTGATGCTTCTTTAACCCATGCTCGCATGGGTTCGAGCCACGCCGTTTGCGTGTGTTGCAGACGGGTGACGGACTCCTCCAGCGTCTTTTTCTCGGAGAGGAACTTTGCCTTCCGAGATCGGTAATCATCACGGTCAATATCCTGATCGAGGTAGGAATCCAAAAGACGCTGGAGTTTGGTAGTGATTACCCGTATCTCTGTCTGTTTGTCTGCAACACACGCACCATAGGAGTGGGCAGCATCCACTTTTTCTTCATCCAACTTCAATAACATCTTTGCTGCCCAATCCTTGGGCAAAGAAGCTGTTTGCAGGAGGTCTGAGATTTGCCGGTCAAGGGCCTCCTCTCTGATGAAGGGCTGGAAGCACTTCTGATCCTTGGACTTTTTCGTACACCGATAATACACATAGGTGGCATGATGATTGGTGGTGGGATAAAACTTTTTCTTCAGCTCTGCCGTGATCATCATGCCGCACTCACCACAGCGAAAAAGTCCGGTGTAGGGCTTGACCGGCCGCTCCTCGTGCCATGAGTGACTCCGCTTCTTCCAGACCTCCTGTACCTGATCAAACAGTTTCTTTGCAACCAGTGGCTCGTGGGTTCCTTCGTGGATTTCCCCGGCATACCGGAAGTGGCCATAGTAGAACGGATTAGACAAGATCCATGACGCTTTGTCCCGCATGATCTTACCGCCACTTGTAGTCATGCCGTGTTGCGACAAAAAGACGGCCATATCAAAGAGCGTGTACCTGCCGGTGGCGAATTTCTCATACAGTTCTTTGATGATGGGGGCTATCCGTTTGTCGATGACGATGGTTTTGGTTCGGGAGTCATTGAGATATCCGGGAGGCGCTAACCCCGGAAATTCGCCACGCCGTACTTTTTGTCGCAACCCCCGCCGTGTATTCTCGGCGAGGGAATCCACGAAGTACTTTGATTGCCCAAACGCGATCGTCAACATAAACTTTCCTTGTGGCGTGGACTCAAACCAGAACTGGGGAAACTTCAAGGCTTTTATTTTACCGGTGTCTACAAGATAAATAA
>MFJJ01000047.1 GCA_001780895.1 Candidatus Gottesmanbacteria bacterium RIFCSPHIGHO2_01_FULL_46_14 | reverse complement strand
AGACGCGGACAGGCAGTCTTCGCCCGGACCTTCTCAGGGAGTAAAGGGATTTTGTTTCGGAGCAAAAAAAGCTGGCCCGTTTTCTCGTCCTGATTTAGGACATCTCAGATTTCTAGCCTCAAATTCTTCAGTTTCAGGATACTAAGATTTTTTTCTTGTTTTTGTGGATAACATACATCAAGTACATAGCAATGATCAGGAAGGCAGACTCCAGAGGTTGTCATTCCCGCGCAGGCGGGAATCCAGACGAAATAATCCGTTTATAAAAGATTTTCATACAAATCATTCCATTCAGGATTTGTTTCTTCAATCAATCGTAATTTCCATTGGCGATTCCATTTCTTTATTTGTTTTTCTCTTATAGACTGGATCCCCGCCTGCGCGGGGATGACACGGAAAATACTAAATCGTGTGGATAAACAAAAATACGGTAAGTTTTGAAACACTAAATGTCCTAAGTCAGGACAACAAGCCAAGACGCGGACAGGCAGTCTTCGCCCGGACCTTCTCAGGGAGTAAAGGGATTTTGTTTCGGAGCAAAAAAAGCTGGCCCGTTTTCTCGTCGTGTTTGATAAGCCACCGGAAAAGACCGGAGTTGAACTAAGAGATCTTCCTGGGCAGCTGAAAACGGAACTATTTTTGACGTGATATCACCGAGAGCCGTGGGCAATGGCTGATAGAACGCATCGATCGTAAGTTGAGCCCGTGCGCTTGCCCCCTCTCGTACCGATATTTGAACGTCACCTACCCGAAGAAGTCTCCGGATTCTCTGAAGCGTACTCAAAAATTGTTTCACCTCCGGCAATGGCCCCTCAACGGAAATAGTTGAAGAGATAATTCCTGCTCCTATTGCTTTTTCCTCCTTCGTCTGACGCTCGGCCGCCCCTGTCGCAAGGGAACCGGGACTGACTATTGTGAGATGAGACAGACTAAGACCGGACGTAATCGTCGTTTGTTCGAGTGTTGACAGAAGGGTCGCAACCTCTTTTTCGGCGGGAATTGCACGGAGTAATTCATCTCCGTCCTGGGCAAGCGATGCTTGATCCAGAGAAGAGAGCACGGCATATTTATTTTCCAGTACGCCTACTTGAGTTCGTAGTTTTTGGGTATTGGTGTACAGCGTCCATACGTTTCGACCGAACGGAACGAGCCCCCACCAGCCACCAGTTACCGCTATCGCAATCATACCGATAGACAAAAGAAGTGATCCGTTGGCGCGAATGAATCGTCGAATTGATTTTGGCATAGTTACTTCACAATCGGAACAAACGACATGGTCATACCCACGAGTCCGTCCGGCGCAAGGGAGACAGAATCGAGTGTTGCATCCGTTATCTTTTTTTCATTACTCATCGATAACAGCGTCGAAACGGTTCCGCTGGCATCATGGAGGTTTTGGGGAGTAAGTTTTACGGTCGTGCGTCCACTCTCCTGACTCATAGAAATTGATACGATACCATCGTCCGGGCTAACTTTTTCCGTAAGCGCAAGAACTGCTCTATGGTTTGTTTGAACAGCGAGTATGCGGGAGGCAATTGCCAGTCGTGAAGCGGCAATAGCATGCAATCCTTCTACATTTTTAAGATTTTGAATTTGCACTGTCAGTATACGTTTGTTTTGCTCAAGTCCGGATGCCATACCGCGCAAAAGGACATAGGCAATCAGTCCCATGGTACCCGTTGCGACGAATAACGACATGACCAACCATCCAACAACCCGGATATGAGCTGTCATTGCAGAAAGCTCTGCCGACCCTCCAGAGGTGGGGTGAAGTAAATTAATATTTGAAGAACTCATACGTGTGTCCACTCACCGCAATGCAAGACCGATAGCCACGGTGTACGATGCACCTTCTGCTTCCACACTGGCAAAACGGGGATCTTTGATGATACCGAGCCAGGGGTTGGCAAGTTGTGCTTCTATGCCCACGTGTTCAGCCATATATACGACCATACCGGGAAGTCTCGCCGTTCCGCCCGACAAAAAAACAGTTTCGATTTGTTCGTCTTTATGTTTTTCGCCAAAGAAAGCCATAGCACGCTTAATCTCTCCCACGATCGTATCCATGATCGGGGCAATGGCAGTGAGAATTTTCCCCTGTAATTTGTCTTTCTCGAGTCCATAGGCCCGCTTAAATTCTTCGGCCTGCAGGATTTCAAAACCCAACCCTTGAGCCAGCGCCCTCGAGAGCGCTTCACCTCCCGCGCTGATGGAACGCGTGTAGACGAGAATACCCGATCGAATGATAGCAAGATCGGTCGTCTGAGCGCCGAGCGATACAATCATAGCGCTTTTGAGAGTTCCCATGGTACGCGCAAGCGCACGGGAGGTCGCGATAATTTCGGTTTCGGCAACAGAAACGGTCACCTCCGCTGCCTCCATAATTGCCATATATTTTTCCACGAGCGCGCGGGGGGCTGCAACCAGTAATACGTCCATTTTATTGGTTCCTGTTTCCTTACTATCGCGCAGCACCGTAAAATCGACATTTACTTGATCTAACGGTAACGGGATATATTGTTCTGCCTCCCACTTAATCGCCGAAGCAAGCTCTCGCTGAGAAAGCGCGGGAACCTCGATGACGCGGGTAAATACCAAGGATTCAGGAAATGAAATACTCACCGTCCGGGATTTTGCACCGGTATCTCTCAAAAGTTTTTTCACTGCTACGCCAACAGCATCAATATCAGAAGGGGCATTGGCGGTCAATGACTTAGGGGGCGTCGGAATACTCCCGACAGCAACTAAACGCATATTCCCGCCTTCGGGGGTTAGTTCAACAAGTTTTATCTTATGAGATCCAATATCCAAACCGATAGTCGTATGCATATGGGCAGTCCGCCAGCTGGCGGATTATTTCACAAATGATCCTGGTGTATAGATGACGCTGTCAAATATACCCGAAGGAGTCTTATATTCCTGAAATGCAACAATTTTCCGGGTCACTCCGCTCGTCGTTTGTCCCGTTGACTCGACTCGTGTTCCCTGAAGCGGGAGCGCGGCCCCCCCCGGATCTACAAAAAATTGTGCTTGACTATAGAGAGGTTGAATACGCATAAAAAGTGGCTTTTCCAGGGGAGCGAGAGAAATTGACTGTACGTATACGTCCGACTGGCCACATCCCGAAGTCGGAGCTACAACTGGTGAAAAAGAATTGGATCGACTCGATGGATCATAGGCGCCGCGGAATACCTTGTACGCCGATCCTTCTTGATAAAAAATACTCACCGCAACAGCAGGGACAGGGGCCTCTTGACTCCAACAAAGATCAACGGCGTCACCGGCAAATGGATCACTAAATGTACCGGTCGACTCGTCGTAGACGCTAAGCCAAAGTGTTTCCGCACTTTCCAACGGAGTTTTTTGGGGAAATTGGTATGATCCTACGCCACCAAGCGTCCTAATATCGACAGTATACTTTACGCCTTCCGTAAGAACTGTGGATGTGATATTTTGTCCCTCAAGGAGTGCCCGTTCAATACCAGCCTCAGCCGCGCTAAAGGCGCGAGCCGATTCCTGGACACGATTACTGATCGAAACGTCTGTTGATGAGCGTCCGATAACCCCAAGTCCTATGGTTGTAGCAATTGCCAATGCAAGAAGCGTAATGAGCAATATTTGTCCGGACTGACTTCTTCGCATATATATCTATTGTACTACAGTTCCTCGTTACTGCGCGTCGTGACGGTTGTTTGAAAGGGAATATTGGCTTCTTCATAGGCCTTGGTCGATTCTCCAATTTGAGAGAGTGTAAAATTAATTTGCACACTACTGGGCAATCCGGAGCGCGCAGTACAAACAAACGCTAACGTACTGGCGTCACACGCACTCCCTCCAAGCGAGAGACCTCCCGTAGTCAAATATTCCGTCAAAGATCCGCTCCTTGAGGCAATCCTTGTAACCGTTCCGTCAAAACTACACTCAAATGTTGTGCTTCCGCCGTCTCGATTTTCAATCGTGAGCGTTGGCGCTGATACCCCGGAGCAGGCCGTTATACGTTTGGCACTCTGTATCATCCGCGTTATAACCTCAAGAGAAAACTCACCATTTTGCTTGATGTTTCGGATTAAATCAGATTTTGCACCGTTTCGACTGGATGAAATAAATATCTGCGCTGCAATTCCACTCATAAGAGCTATAATACCGGCAGTAACCAGTATTTCTACAAACGTAAAACCAGTGGTATTGTGCTTCATTTCCATTGGGTAAAATAGGTGTCGAGCGTCACGTCGGGCGTTTGACCGGCTTGGTTCCACGATACTGATACGGATATTTCCATGCGATTGTCGACACTGTTCCAATTAAATACGACACGTCGTGTATAGAGCGTATCAAGATTCGCCTCACACGGTCCGGCATCATAGGTTCCGTCACTCCCCAAACAGGTTGGAGTACCAATATGAGGATCAGCATTGGTGTCATGGGCGGTAAATTCGTCCCACGGGACCCGGTCGCGCAAACTTCTGGTCAGTTCGATTCCTTCCTGTGCATATTTAATGGCGACGCTCCTTCGATTTCCGTATTGGCTTGTCCGCAGAGAAACAGTCGTTCCGACGGCAAGGCCAGTGACCAAAAGCACGATAACGCCGGTAGCAACAATAATTTCAAGAAGTGACTGGCCACGTTGTTGAAGGTTTTGAATCATAAAGGCGTTAGTTTCGTGATGCTTCCAGCCGCAAAAACGACCGGAATGGTTACTGATCTACCAACAATTTGCACTTGTTGATCGGAGGAAATTCCCTTTCCTCCGCTATAGTACGTAACAGTTCCGGAAGGGGGATTAAGATTTACATTTGCCGGTAAATTGACCGCCACCCGGGTGGTATCAATGATGCCCTCTGGATCGCATTGGGCATACATTGTATAATTCGTAAACGCAAATTCAACGGTATACCCCGTAAGCGTCGTACACCCATCCGGTTTGTCTCCGGAGAGCGCTTTGGCTTGAATCAGCCGAAGATTTGAAATAAATGTATCGGCAGATTGTGCAACCACCTGTCGCTCATTAAATTCATTAAAACGGGCAATCCCAAGGGTGGTGATAAGAAGAAACACGCTTACGACCAAAATAAGCTCAATGAGCGTATATCCCTTTTTCATTTCTCTCCGAGAAAATACCATCCAGCGGTATTGATTGTACACGTCCCGTACTGTGTCGTCTGTGTTTCACCGGTCTCAAGCCGGGTCGCGAGAACAAACTCTTCTCCAACAGCAAGTCCGCACGTGGCATCTGATCGATACACATACACGGGTCCTGGCAAAGCTCCTCCCGGTACTACCGTACCGGTATTTTTGGGATCGACAGGAAGGTTGTCCATGTAGGAGGGAGTGAGCTCATCAATCCAGTCGGGGTTACTCGACGAAAGACTCCAGCTCACTGTGGCGGGGTAACTCCCGTTATCTGCCCGGTACTGCTCGAGAGCAGAGCGGACCTGTTCAAGATCGCTTTTTCGCTTTGCGTCCCGCGCGCGTCGATTGACGGAACCGTAGGAGGCGACACCAATAGCGATTAAAACGGCAATTATCGTCACCGATACAAGGATTTCAATGAATGTAAACCCCCGCTGTCTCATTGGATATTCCCGACGCAATACAAAGTACAACCTGAATCGCAAGTTCCAATATCATTACAACTACTTGCATTTCCACCACCCGCAGTCTCTAGTGTCGCACAAAAACAGTACGTGGCACCGGAAGCATCCGGAGTCCAATTGTACTGAACGTATGGGGCAGGCTTGGGATCCTTCGGAAAACCACCGGGAAAATAGCTAGTATCACTCTCCACAGTATTATCGACTGGATAATCACCATTATTTTCCGAGTAATACTGTTCAAATCCATTTTGAATTGTCTTCATATCCGATTTTCTTCGTGCGTCACGACTTTTTATTTGCGCAGTAGAGTAGGAAGCCACTCCCATCGTGACCAGAATGCCAATGAGGGCAATAACGATGAGTAACTCCATGAGGGTAAAACCTTTTTTCATAGTATCCCTTCCCACCAAGTCAAAATTTGTCCGCTATAAAAATACGCACCGATGGCGCCAATCACCAAAAAGGGCCCAAATGCAATCTTGCTTTTTAACTTTTTTTTGCGTCCTAAAATTAGTGTGACACCCACTACTGCGCCTGTCAAGAAGGCCAGGTAGAGCGCTATAATAATCCGTGGAAATCCGAGCCACAAGCCCAGCAAAAAAGCTAATTTCACAT
>MFJJ01000046.1:3607-5771 GCA_001780895.1 Candidatus Gottesmanbacteria bacterium RIFCSPHIGHO2_01_FULL_46_14 | reverse complement strand
ATCCAACAAACCCTACAAATCGATACAAAAACAGAAAGAGAAACGGGACAAAAAACCCGTAGCGGGCTGCCACAACAAGCTGGGTCGCGTACGCGCACCAATCCACACATTTATCCCATCTTTGATAGGTCATTCGGTTCATTCGTACCACATGAATTAAAATCTGTGAATCGAGATAGTCAAAAACCATGGACCAAAGGAATCCCCACAGGGGATGTACTAAAATATAAAGTGCTAAGCTCACCCGAATTAATAGCGTTGCGATCGTCAGCGGATGCCAGGAGAGGGTTGTTTGGATATGAACTCGTGTACTCATACCCGTTTATCTGGGTTTTTCCCGTCCCCAGCGGCGCCAGTTTGGATTAATTGCACCTAGCATAAATACATCATCGGCAATATCAAAAATATAATGGACAAACATCGCACCGAAAAGAATAATTCCAACGCGCCATTCATAGAGCGATGACGCAAGGGCGCTTCCCAAAAGAATCGCCATGAAATAATAATTGTGTGACGCGAGATTGGTTTGATTTTTGTGTCCGTTTTGAAGAAATACGGTAAGATTCCTCCATTGTTTGGTCCGTAAATATTTTAGTACTTGTTGACTATACGACTCGCGCTTTCCCCAGGAAAAAAAATACAGTACATGGTCAGTATCCGGAAGGAGAGAGCCAACAATAGAAAGGAAAATCCAACGGGAATTAAATTCATTCCAACGCTCCCTCAAAAACCACGCCCAGAGAAGTCCCAACCCTATATGATAGAACTCGTGACGGGCATGCCAAATAATAAATCCTAAACCGCGCAGTTTGGCAACACTTCGGTGCATGTCTTAAGTATACCTTGACAGACGGGGCATTTCTATCCATAGTAGGTATATGCGCCTGACTCTGGGAGGATTTGCAGCTATTATCTTGGGCATATTTCTGGTCTTGCCAATGCTCCCCGGATCGGTTCACGATAATCCGCTTGCTGATCCAGTTACGCTTGCGCGTCTAGTTGCCCAAAAACCGCTTCCGCAACCCATCAACGACGACCATGCAGAATTTCACGGAGAGACGATAATCCCTCCCCTTATCGGCGAACTAGCGATGAGTCCGCTTGGTGTGCTAGGCGCCAACACAGCAGATAAACGAATCGAGGTAGACCTTTCCAATCAAAAAGTATACGCATTCGAAGGAGATCGGAAAGTCTATGAATTTGTCGTCTCTACCGGAAAATGGGCGCCGACTCCTACGGGAGAATTTACAATCTGGGCCAAAGTTCGAAGCCAGAAAATGAGCGGCGGAGACCGCGCCCTCCACACCTATTACTACCTCCCCAATGTCCCCTACGTTATGTTTTTTTCTAATAATGAAATTGCCAAAATGCGTGGGTTTTCACTCCATGGCACCTACTGGCATGAAAACTTCGGCCACCCCATGAGCCACGGGTGTATCAACATGAGAACAGCAGATGCGCAAGTTTTGTATGGGTGGGCCAATCCACCCGTTACCGATCCAAAATCCTGGTCGACCCTTGCCGATGCCACCAACCCCGGAACAAAAGTAGTCATCTACGGAATAACTCCGAAAGAGTAAATTAGAGTTTTAGTGACTTGAGGTAGGCGCGGAATTCTCCGTTAATGTCTTTGTGAGCGAGGGCAAATTCGATGACAGTTTTTAGATACTCAATCTTATTTCCGGTGTCGTAGTATTTTCCGTCTTTTACTTCGCACGCATACACCGGACGCACCTTCATAAGTTCTTGTATGGCATCGGTGAGCCAGATTTCATCGCTCTTGCCCGGCTTGGCCTTTTCCAAAAGAGGAAATATATCAGGCGTCAGCACGTAGCATCCATGAGCGGCTAAATTGGACGGTGCTTCTTCGACAGAAGGCTTTTCTACCATCCGCTCGATTTGCCAAATATTGTCTTCGACATTTTTTGCTTCTACAATTCCGTAGCGCGAAACATCTTCTTTGGGCACGCGCACTGCCGAAATGACGGGGTCACCGTACTTTTCAAATACTTTTATACATTGGAGCGCGCGGGGTGGCTTAGCATAAATAAACTCGTCTCCCCACATGACAACAAACGGCTCGTCCCCAATGACAGGTCTGGCAGACAACACCGGCGTGCCATTGCCATACGGACCTTTTTGACGAACATAGATGAAATTGGCT
>MFJJ01000046.1:0-3561 GCA_001780895.1 Candidatus Gottesmanbacteria bacterium RIFCSPHIGHO2_01_FULL_46_14 | reverse complement strand
GCTGCTCGAGCATTTTAATAAGTTCGAATGGGTAATCGAAGTGGTCTTCTATCGAACGCTTGTGCCACCCGGTAACAATAACGACATCCGTAATCCCACTGGCCACCGCTTCTTCGACGACATATTGAATGACGGGTTTATCAACAATCGGCAGCATCTCCTTTGGCATGGCCTTGGTCTGGGGCAAAAACCGGGTACCAAACCCGGCAGCGGGAATGACTGCTTTGTGGATCTTCATACTGGGCTGTTCAATTGTAGACGGCTTAAAAAGGGTTTGTCAATTTGGTAAGATGGAGAGAGCATGAAGCGATTCATTATGCTCATCGGATTTTTCCTCATATTCCCACTGCCCACTCGTGCCGCATGCAGCGAAATATCCGTCGATGCGTCGTGTCCGGCCGGTAAAATCAAGCGAGATTACACCCTTGATATCGCAGGCACTCCCGGGTGCACATCTGGCACCGATGGACCTCATACCGTCTGTTGTGATGAACTCAGTGAAGCAAACGCTGTTGACTCGGTTCGAGCGCCGCTGTGCGGATCGTCACAAGAACTCGGAAAGGCCAACTCAAGTTGCTGGACGTGTGGAGCTGACATTCGCTGTGCCGGTCTTGATTTAGGCTTGGAGAGCGCTGATACAACCGCTGATATTATCAATAATAAACAGGCAATCAGCCAAACCGATACGCCCCAACAGGTCGAACAGACATGGCGGGTACCTAACGATAAAATCCCGGACACTTTTCGTTTTAATGGCATTGAATATAACCGTGACGGCAAAGGCCTCATAATCTGCCGCTCCAATGTTTTGGGCTGCGGGGCTTCAGAGGTCGCATGCGAAAGCACGCTCTACGGGAAGTACATTCCAGATGAATCAACCGACGATCCCAACGCTGGTAAACCCCAAGTGGAAGGTATTCCCATCCGCAGACCGAATGTACCGATCACTGACATTAACACCGTACCTGGACACACGGCAATAAATATTACATCGAGGCGAGAGTTTACTGTTTCTGGTCTTGTTGAATCTTTCTTTAAACGAGTTACTACGGCATTACAGTTCGTTTCTGGTCCAGATGGGCGTCCAAAAACTTCAGAATCAGAGTTTGATACGGAAATGGAAATGTTTCTGGGTGTTTTTGAACCCGAATGGAATGCCCAAGGAAGACTTCAGGGAGTAGATCAAGGTGGAAAACTCATGCCTTTGATGCTTGCCAATACCAGCTTGAGCTGGCCAGTTGAAAAAGAAGGTAGTCTTATGACAGAAAAATACGTCCAAAGCTCCGGAAGCTACTTTGGCGAACCGAAAGATTTCGAATGCAATGTCAGCCCTCTCATGGCGGAAACAGAACCGCTCAAATATGATCTTCCAATTACGCTCTCCGGAAACGTTATTCTAGGAGCTATAACCGGTACGCAACGAACCGACGGCAACCCAGGAGTGCCAAACTTAAACCTCGGCACACCACGTCAGGAATGGGGATATTACAATGACACAAATGATCGCATCGAGCTGAAACCTCAACTCACAGAACTCTTTAAAGACTGTAAAGCAAACAGCCCAGTTCGTGAAAATAAATTCCATTTGTTTAACATACTTGGATTTCTTGGTTTTGGAAGCGGCGATGCCGATGCTTCTCGAGGTCTGTCAACAGGATACGATGTTTCTGGTGGACCAAACGACGTTATCCGCGACGACTGTAGCGGTGTGCAGTGTATCCTTCGATACTTTATTCCGATGACTACGTCGACAACGGTATGGATCGGATCTGACGGCCATCCCGCCAATTACAGCAGTGTTATCGGTGGTAAAAATCTACAAAATAATGTTGGTAATGCAGACGCCAACGTAGCCGACTTGGCAGAAAATTATCGTGGATGGGTAAATACGAGTATTCCCTTAACTCTTCAGGAGGATTGGAAACTTCATAATTACGATACCTATGGCCATGCATTTACCAATCTTCCACAACGACCTCAATATTTTGTACTTGGTGATCGAGAACGGGAAGTAAACTACGTCACGCACGCAGGAGCCGCAGCCACAAAAGATGGAATAGTTGCAGGTTTATGTATGTACTCTCCGTTATCAAAACAAAACGAGCTTTTTGGGATGGAAAAATGTGAGAAGGTGCTTGAAAAAAGCAATGCAACTACTACACCAAATGTACCAAACACGAGCACATGGGCAATTTCGCAAACAATATCATCGCAACCATTTACTCCAAGCGGGGACTTTTCCAAACTTCTCAAACAATTCTCCGAAGATTCGGGTGTTCCGCAGTGTGTATTAGAAGGAGTGGCGGACATAGAGGGCGGTGATCGATACGATGAGTTGCCGCTCAATCAGTGTCTGGCAACCGTGAACCGATGTTCTGCAGTGGGGCCAATGCAGTTTACGACGGGTCAGGGCCCTGCAAGTGATCCGACCTGCAGCACGTGCGACGCCGGCTATTGCCCCAATGCGTGGGCACGATATGGCAATAACGGCAACCCATGCAGCTATACTGATTCACTCTCGGCGGCGAGCAGGTATTTGGCAGACTATGGACATTTCGACGGAAACGACCTCAAAAATTCTGTCCACGATGCTACAACAGCCTTCTATGACAGCGACAATGACGCTACTGCGCGGCAGGTTCTGGGCGGCTGTGAGTATTGGGAGTACGTCTATCGGCAGTGTGAACCAACCTATGTTTGCCAAGCAAATCGGTAATATGATACTATAGTGAGGTTCCCCGGGAGGGGGCTTTTATTAGGAAATCGTTATGGTACCAGCTTCAGCTTCCAAGCTTCCCAATATCGCACCTGTGCAATTTATGAAGGAAGTGGTCGCTGAGCTCAAAAAAGTAACGTGGCCCACGCGAGCCGAAACAATTAAGCTGACCGCGGTCGTTATTGCCATTTCGGTGATCGTCGGACTGTTTATCGGAGGACTGGATATCACATTCCTACGGCTCACTTCTATAGTATTTAAATAGTTCTATGGACAATACGCAATCCACAGCAGCCCCAACGATCCGCACAGACGTGCCCCAAAACGCCCACTGGTACGTCGTCCACACGTATTCCGGCCATGAAAATAAAGTAGCGACTAACCTCAAGCAACGGATCGAGACAATGAAGCTCGCCGAAAAAATTTTTGATATCATCGTCCCCACACGCAATATCGTCCAGGTGCGCCACGGCAAAAAAGAGGAAATCAAAGAGAAAATTTTCCCGGGCTATATTCTCGTTCGCATGATTTTGGATGATGAGAGCTGGCTCGCGGTCAGGACGACCCAGGGGGTAACGGCATTTGTGGGAGCCGGCAATAAACCCACCCCCATTTCCGATAAAGAGGTCGACACGATTTTGAAGTTTATGAAACTCGAGGCACCCACCTACAAGGCGACCTTCTCGGTTGGTGAAGCCGTCAAGATCGTCGACGGGCCCTTCGCGGACTTTTTAGGATCGATTGATTCGATTGATAATGAAAAAGGGAAAGTAAAAGTTCTGGTCTCGATCTTTGGAAGAGAAACGCCGGTCGAACTAGATTTCTTACAAGTGAGTAAACTCTAA
>MFJJ01000045.1:1562-5391 GCA_001780895.1 Candidatus Gottesmanbacteria bacterium RIFCSPHIGHO2_01_FULL_46_14 | reverse complement strand
TGAATAAAACGGGTAAAGTAGATGTTGTCCTTGATGGGGATGAACGGAAAAAAGAAAATGGCTCAGGAGCGTTTTATAATCTACGAAGAACATTGGGACACTTATTCTCAAGAAATAAAAGCGGCCTTTGAGATTTCCACTTTGACAATATGTATCTATAACGCTTGCTTTATCGTACCCTGATGACGTATACTCCCCTTACCTCGATTCGCTCGAGGGAGAAACTGGAAGAGGTTTCGATATGGCTACAAAGAAGATTAAAACCCTCGTTAAGTTAAACCTCCCAGCCGGAGAAGCGACGGCTGCGCCACCCGTCGGTCCTGCACTCGGTCAACATGGTATTGCCATCATGGAGTTTATCAAGGCCTACAATGAGAGGACCAGTAAACTTAAAGGCCAGACTATTCCTGCTGTCCTGACTATTTTTGAGGACCGCACCTTCACCTTCGTCACCAAACTTCCGCCGGTTGCTGCCATGATCAAAAAAACGCTTGGGATTGATAAAGGAAGCGGGAAACCGAGTAACGAATCAGCTGGAAAACTATCCAAAGCTCAAGTCGAGCAGATTGCCAAGGAGAAACTCGGCGACCTCAACACCGACAATGTCGAGCAAGCCATGAAAGTCGTAGCCGGAACCGCACGGAGTATGGGAATCCAAACGGAATAATATTTTTCCGTGTCATTCCAGCGAAAGCTGGAATCCAGTCAAGAGAATACATGGATTCCGGATCAAGTCCGGAATGACAAAACAAAACTATGGGAAAAGTACGAGTTGCAAAACTAGGTGATGAAGCGCAGGAAAAAAAACTCGCCAAACGCGCGCAGGCCCGCAGGCAAACCAAAAAGTCGAAGAAAGAGCATGTCGAAGGCGTGGGCCTCAAAGGCGGCGAGCGCGTTTCTGTGGTTGAAGGAACCCAGATTAAAGACGAATATAAAAAACTCGTCGAAGAGGTAGAGGAAGGCGTCGCACCGGGTGAAAAAAAGCCATCCAAAAAATCCAGGAAGGTCAAAATCCGCTCGAAGCGGTATCAGGAACTAGCAAAACTTGTCGACAAAACGAAACAGTATTCCCTTTCCGATGCCTTAAAGCTCGTCAAACAAACCAGTATGACAAAATTCGATGGCACCGTAGAAATACATATCAATCTTAATCCTCTTTCCTTAGGAGAGAAAAAGGAAATGCGCGGAAGCGCCAACCTCCCTCATGGAACCGGTAAACAGGTACGTGTGGTTATTGCCGACGATGCGATCGTTGCCCAAGTCGAAACGGGCAAAATTGAATTTGATATTCTCGTTGCCCACCCCTCCATGATGCCAAAGCTAGCCAAAATTGCCCGCATTTTGGGCCCCAAAGGCCTCATGCCCAACCCCAAAACCGGCACCGTCACCCCGGACCCGGAAAAACGCGCCAAAGAACTCTCACACGGACAGGTCAACTTCAAAACCGAACCCGACCAGCCAATCATCCACATGAGTATAGGTAAAGTTTCTTTTGAAGAAAAAAAACTTGCTGATAACGTCAATGCAGTCCTGGACGCCATCGGCCGGGGAAAGATTGCCCGCGTCACCCTCTCGCCCACCATGGGACCAGGAGTAAAGATAGCCCTCACCTAAGTATTGTAAATTGAGATGCGGTCGCAACGCCAATTACAATTCTTTTTCGATATGCGTCATGGGAAAATTCATATACTTGCGTACGCAACGGGTTTTTTGATATACTCTCACTATCCTTAAGACCGTGGGCACCCGCCAGCTGGCGGAAGAAGACCTACCGAGGGAGACTATGGCTACACAACGAAAGATCGATACTGTTACGTCGCTTTCTTCTCAACTTTCCCGTGCAAAATCCGTGGTCGTTGCTGACTATCGTGGCCTCAAGCACAAACAGCTGGAAGACCTCCGAAAAAATCTTAAAAAAGTTGAGGGTGAATTCACCATCGCCAAAAACAGACTTTTCAAACGGGCACTCGGTGATAATGCCGAAAAACTGGCCGATTCTCTCTCACAAACCACCGCAATCTTATTTGCGTACGGTGATGAAGTTGCCCCGATTCGGGAACTCCTTAAATTTTTCAAAACAGCGGGCTTCGGGACGCCCAAAGCAGGTCTTCTGGGTTCAGTCGCCCTTACCCAATCCGACGTAACAAAACTTTCAAATCTTCCTTCCCGAAACATCCTCCTGGGTCAGCTTGCCCTTCAACTCAATGCACCGATACAAGGGCTTCATTATGCCCTGAGCTGGAATATTCAAAAACTCGTGTATGCGCTAAATGCAGTAAAAGCAACGAAATCGTAAGGTGGTGATATATTTATGGCAAAATTAAGTAAAGATGACATAGTAAAAGCAGTAGAGGAAATGACGGTATTGGAGCTTTCTGATCTTGTGAAAGCACTTGAGGAAAAATTTGGTGTATCAGCCGCCCCCGTAGCGACGGCGACTGTGTCCTCCGAAGCTTCAGCGAAGGAGGAGGCAAAGGAAGAACAAACAGTCTTTAATGTGGTACTTGCCGAAATGGGGAGCAACAAAATAGGGGTCATTAAAGCGGTTCGCGAGCTTGTCCCAACCCTTGCGCTTCAAGAAGCCAAAACGCTGGTCGAATCTGCACCAAAAGACGTGATCACTGGTGTAAATAAGGAAGCAGCAGAGGAAGCAAAGAAAAAACTCGAAGCAGCTGGCGCAAAAGTCGAACTCAAGTAACGAAGAATCTAACTGCATCTCTTTGATCCCTCTTGACAATGTTTGAGCATTGATGATACGTTGTGATTAGTATTGATAATCCCGATATATTTTTTTATATCAGGATCAAACCCTTTCTGCCCAAAGAAAGGAGAGTCGTATGGCTCTTGGAGATGATTGGCCAGACTTGCTTACAGTACGGGAGGTTGCAAAAATACTACGGGTCTCTCCCCTTACTATTAAACGATGGGGTAAACGCGGCAAACTTCCTGCAATTAGAATTAATTCCCGGGGAGATCGACGCTACAAAAAAGAAGCCGTCATGTGGCTGTTGGGGCTCCAACAAAAGGGACAAGTTTAAGCTTTTTGGCAGCCTCCATCGGGTCGACGATATTGACATTCAAACCCGTTCCCAATTCAAAGCCCGCTCGGTGGATAAAACGCGGGATGATGCGAAGGTACCATTGTTCACCCGGATAGATGTAATAGTTGTAGACAAACTGCGTCGTGCGATCGGGCGCAGTGATCGTTGACGTGAGGAATACCTGTTCGATCCGCTTGAGTGTGTATTGCAGCATGTGGGCAAGTGAGGGAAGCTCTTTGTCCGGCGTGTCACCAAACCGTATCCCCCCATCGCAAGGAACAATCCATGTTTCGTACGGCCATTGGGAAAACTCAGGGCAATACGAAATAAATTCATCGGACTCACTGACGACATTGGCAATCGGTTCCCGGGAGAGCGCATCGAGCGTAATTTGCTTTGGCACGACGACAAGCTGCGAATGGGGATGCTTGAGGCTCGCACCAGCATGGAAACCGTGATTGCAGAAAATAAGTACCTGCCCGTCGTGTTCGTGGGCGCGAAAACGGTCGCGGTATGCGGTGAGAATTGCCGTCACCTGCCCAAGGGAGAGTTTTTCGATATCACGGCTATCATCGGGGCTATGGATGATCACTTCGTGGATATCGGTGATCGGGAATTTATTTGGAACGACGCGAACGATCCAGCCCGGTTTATCTTTTTCCCCCGATCCTGTCCGATACACTTCCGGTGGGGTGAGCGACTCGTTGCCGACACAAAACGGACAGACGGATTTTTTTGACACCGCATCTTTAGGCCGCTCAACACGTTTGGGTGTAATCACGACCCAC
>MFJJ01000045.1:0-1549 GCA_001780895.1 Candidatus Gottesmanbacteria bacterium RIFCSPHIGHO2_01_FULL_46_14 | reverse complement strand
TTTTCGTTCGTCACGATGACACAAGCGAGTCCTTTGTTTGGCTGGCCGTAGTAGAGGATGCTGCCACGGGGTGCATGGATAATTGCCGGAAGCGCAAGAAGATCTTCCTCGCCATCAACGACCAAAAGCGTTGTCGTCGGTTTTTTTACCCATGTTGTAATTGCCTTGATTGCTTCCTGGGAAATGTACCCAGGCCCGCTTTTTACTTTAATACTGTTACGTAATAAAGTATCGGGTAAATGCGCGAGTGTATCGTGCGCATTGCGGTTTACTTTTTGATCGATGATCGAAAATGACGGAATCGTGCCGTGCTTGACAAGCGTTTCTGTCGCAATATCACCAACGGTGACAATCAGATTTTCCCGATGATTTTTTATCGCCTCACCAATCCGAGATCCTGACAAAACGATCCCCAATGGCCGGGCAAGCTCGGCGCGCATGCTATCGGGCATAATGAGGCGACCATTGCGATCGATTTCGCCATTACGCAGGCGAGTGGAAGAAATAGGTCTGCCATCCTCACCCGATACCATAGGCACCTCGATCAGCGCTAAGCATGGCAGGGTGGAACCCTGCCGGAGTCTGTTGATACGCTCTCCGGTATTGCGATTCTCGCGCGTCACGATAAGGGCATCCAAATCGGCCATCGAAGCCGCCGGCTCGTATGGATCATTAATTGAAACAATCATTGCCTCCTTTTCGTGTACTCGCAACCACGTTTCGAGATCTTTTTTTCTTTTGGAGTATTTGGCTAATTTGTCTAATTGGGCGAATTTGAACTTTTTAATAAAAGCATCGGACGTTACACCGATTGTCACATGTTCTCCTTCAATAAAAGCCCGACGGAGGATCACCTCGTGCCCCCGATGCATCCCGTCAAAGGTGCCGGCTACAAAAACGTGGTTATACATAGCTTGATAGTAGCCTATGCCCAATCTGAGTTCAACTTTTTGAGGGAAACTGCTATGTAAGTTCACTCTCTGGTACCCATTCCTGATGGGCGAGCGAGTGGCCGAGAGAATCATGAGGAAGGGGTGAAAAAGAACGGCGTGATCCATCATCATCAGTTATTTCCAAAAATACCCGTCCATTATCAACAACATAGAGCGTGACTCCCTCTTGAATCTGCATACTTTGCCAACCATTCCGAATCATATTAGTCGTCGCCCCACCATCATAAAACCATGCAATTGCTTCCCGAGCCATTGCCTTGCGCAAACGCAACGGAATTTGCTCGTTCTGAAGGAGTGCGTTAATTTTTTCTTCTAGCTCATCGGGGGCAATGCTCATTCCTCGCCGCTCCATATTCCACTATGATCACAAATCGGGGCGAGGGACAAGGGGGGAAAAATAGTCGCAAGTAGATTTGTTCTAATCTTCCGTCGTCAACCCTGCTTGTGCCAATAGTGGTCCGAGAGTATCACGTTCCACGACTTCTCTTTGAACCAATTCCATCCCCTCTTTATGCTCTGGGGAACCTGGCGCAAAACTTGAAAGAAAACGGTGCGTATCTGGTGAATGAGACATACGCATCAGTATTGTACAACTT
>MFJJ01000044.1:6036-10876 GCA_001780895.1 Candidatus Gottesmanbacteria bacterium RIFCSPHIGHO2_01_FULL_46_14 | reverse complement strand
ACCGATTAACCGAGGAGCAAAAAACAGGTGCCTGGAAAAAATTTCCAAAGCATGAACGGACCAAGCTTGCCCACTATCTCGAGCGGATTAAAGTATTCTATGGAGGGGTTCTTGACCTCAATAAATTACCCGATGCGATATTTATCGTCGATGTCCGGAAAGAAAATTCGGCGGTCCGGGAAGCTATACGCACCAAAATTACCGTCGTTGGTGTCGTTGATACAAACTCAGATCCGACGGGTATTGATTACGTGATTCCGGCAAATGACGACGCCGTGGGTTCCATCAAGTTTATTGCAGAAGCGGTCGCTCAGGCGTATAAAGAAGGAAAAAAGGCTCGAGAAAAAGATCTCGCAAAAGAGGCGAAACGCGCCGAAATCGCAACTGCCAAAGCAGCAAAGGGAAAGGTAATAGTATGAAAATTTCCATTGATGATCTTAAAAAATTGCGGCAAGATTCCAGTGCCGGCGTTGCCGATTGCCGAGCGGCGCTCGAGGATGCCGGCGGCAATTACGAAAAAGCCAAAAAACTTCTTGTCGAGCGTGGGCTTGAAAAAGCCGCTAAAAAAGAAGGGAAAGAAACGTCGCAGGGAATTATCGAATCGTATGTTCATCAGGATAGGGTAGGAGTGCTTGTTGAACTGCGCTGTGAGACGGATTTTGTTGCCAGAACAGACGAGTTCAAGCATCTCGCGCACGAACTAGCCCTCCAGGTAGCTTCCATGAATCCTAAGGACGTTGCGGCACTTCTGGCGGAAGAGTATATTCGAGATACGAGCATGAAGATTGCAGACCTTGTTAAGCTGACTATAGCAAAGGTCGGAGAAAATATTTCGGTCGCTCGCTTTGCAAGAATAGCGCTCGGAGATCTGAATGATTGATCAACTCTTAAGCCAAACACGGGATCGGATGCGGAAAGCATTTGAGGTCACGCAAACGGATCTATCCTCTATTCGCTCCGGCCGTGCAACCCCGGCACTCGTTGAAAACATTGTCGTATCAGCATACGGCGGCAGCCAAAAACTTCGGATTCTCGAGATGGCAACCATAACCACCATGGATGCAAAGACTATTGTTATTGCGCCGTATGATCCTTCGCAAATAGCGGATGTCGAAAAAGGGATTCTTGAGGCAAATGCAGGACTTACGCCCGTCGTTGACGGTGAAATCATAAGAATAACTATTCCGCCCCTTTCCGAGGAACGCCGGCAGGAATATATTAAATTGGCACGCGCCAAACTGGAATCGGGGCGCATCATGATCCGGCAAGTCCGTCAGGAAGGAATGAAGGATTTGAAAAAAGGCGAGATTACCGAAGATGACCGAAAACACGCGGAGAAAAAAGTGCAGGATTTAACCGACGAAATGATTGCAGAAATTGATGGATTAGGAGAGCGCAAAGAACGGGAATTGCTGCAAGTTTGATTGTGTTGTCATCCCGGCCTCCGAGCCGGGATCCAGACAGAACCAAGACTGGATTCCGGGTCAAGCCCGGAATGACATTATGACATAATAATATGGAATCAATCCTGTCTACCGGTATCACCTTCTTTATCATTTTAAGCATCCTTGTTTTCATCCACGAGCTTGGACATTTTTTGGTTGCCAAGTGGGCGGGGATTTTGGTCGAAGAATTCGGGTTTGGACTTCCGCCGAGACTGTTTGGAAAAAAGGTCGGCGATACGATCTATAGCATCAATTGGTTACCGATAGGTGGATTTGTCAAGCTCTACGGAGAAGATGCTGATGAGCCTAAAAAAACAAACGTTCCTCTCAAGCGCTCATTTACCAATAAGTCAAAAAAAATTCGTGCTGCAATTCTGGTTGCCGGGGTATGTATGAATTTTGTTTTGGCCGTTGGTATCACGACATATTTATTGATTAGCGGCGTACCCGAGCCATCGGGCAAAGTGCATATTGAGCGGGTGCAGCCGGGAAGTCCGGCCCAAGAGGTTGGCTTACAGGAGGGAGATACGATTACTGCAATTGAAGGTCAATCCATAATTGAACCAAAAGATCTTATCGATGCAACCAAGAAGTATGTAGGAACAACGGTTACGCTCACTATTATACGCAATAGCAAAGAAATGGAAGTCCATGTTCTCGCAAGAAAAGAACCTCCACAAGGACAGGGTTCTATTGGGGTCGCTATTTCAGATCTCCAAACCAGATATTATCCGGTGGAACAAGCGCCGGTTAAGGCAGTAAAAATCAACGTCTGGCGGGCAGGAGAAATGCTTAAAGGAATAGGGACGCTTTTGTGGAAGATTGTGACTCTTCAGAAAGTACAAGAGGAAGTCGCCGGCCCGATTGGGATTGCTGCGGTAACGGGTGAGGCAGTGAAATTCGGATTTAAGGCTGTTTTAGAATTTATGAGTATACTTTCGCTTAATCTGGCCGTTATCAATATTCTTCCCATACCGGCACTCGACGGCGGGAGACTTGCATTTTTGTTTGCGGAAAAACTACTGGGCCGGAAACTGCGCCCGGCATTCGAACAAAAAACGCATCAAGTAGGTATGATTATTTTGATTTTTCTGATTCTTCTGATTTCTATCAACGATATTTTACGGCTTGCACGGGGAAGCTAAAGTCCTCTTAAACTGGTATACTAAGAGACAGTATGAAACCAGCATTTGAAAAAAAGGAACTCAAGAAGAAAAGTGAAAATCTGTCGGATTGGTATACCGATGTGATTCTCAAGTCAGAACTTGCTGATTACGCGCCGGTCAAAGGGACCATGGTCATCCGGCCGTACGGGTACGCTATCTGGGAGAAAGTTCAGGAAGTCATGAACGCATATATGAAGTCGGCGGGCGTTGGGAATGCATACTTTCCGCTTTTTATTCCTCATTCGCTTTTGGAAAAAGAAAAAGAACACGTCGCCGGGTTTTCGCCGGAATTGGCAATTGTGACGATTGGCGGCGGGGAGAAACTCAAAGACCCACTCGTCGTCCGCCCCACCTCAGAAACGATTATGTATGCCATGTATGCCAAGTGGGTGCATAGTTGGCGGGATCTTCCCGTGCTTATCAACCAATGGAATAACGTGGTGAGATGGGAAAAGCGTACCTATCCATTTATTCGAACGAGTGAATTTTTGTGGCAAGAGGGCCATACGGCGCATGAGACACAGAAGGAAGCTATGGATATGGTGCTAACCGCTCTCGATTGGTACCGGCAAATATATGAGGACTACTTTGCATTACCCGTTGTTTTTGGAACCAAGAGTGAAAGCGAAAAGTTTGCGGGTGCCAAGGCTACCTATGCCATAGAAGCGCTCATGCCCGATGGAAAAGCACTACAAGCGGCAACCTCTCATAACCTTGGGCAAAATTTTTCCAAGCCTTTCGAAATTAAATTTCAAAATAGAGATGGCAAACAGGATTTTGTTTGGCAGACCTCATGGGGATTATCGACGAGGTGTTTGGGCGGGCTGTTCATGACGCACGGTGATGACAATGGGTTGATATTGCCCTCAAAGATCGCGCCGATACAGGTGGTCATCATGCCCATTTTTCAAAAAGACAAAGACGCTATTTTTTCCTACTGTCAGGAACTGAAAGAGGTTTTAACTAATGGTGGCATTCGCGTCCGCGTCGATAGCAGGGAAGAACCAAGTGTCGGGAGAAGATTTAACGAATGGGAAGTCAAGGGAGTGCCTTTGCGATTTGAGGTTGGCCAAAAGGAAACGGGCGATCGATCCGTGACCGTTGTTGTTCGCGACACCGGGGAAAAAGTCGTGCTCAAGCGTGAGCAAATGCTCGTTGAAACGGAAAAAATGCTTGCTTCCATGCAAAACCGGTTACTTGAAACCCAAAAAGAATTCCTGAAAAAAAATACGCATGATGTCGATGAATACGATAAATTTAAAGAAATTATGGCAACGTCACGCGGATATCTTCGCGCATTTTGGTGTGGGGACCCAGTCTGTGAAGCCAAAATAAAGGAAGAAACAAAAGCAACGACGCGATGTCTGCCATTGGAGGAGAAAGAAGAAAAAGGGAAATGTATTTTGTGTGGAAAATCCGCTACCCACCGCTGGCTTTTCGCCCAAGCATACTAGCTATGAAAACTATTGTTACCCATATAGGCCCCGATCTTGATGCTATTACCTCTGTGTGGCTCCTGAAGACATTTTTTCCCGAGTGGCGAGAAGCGAGTCTTGCGTTCGTACCTGCCGGGAAGACGTTACAAGGCATGGAGCCAGATAGTGACCCAGAAATACTTCATGTGGATACCGGATTTGGGAAGTTTGATCACCATCAAAGCGACAGCGATACCTGTGCTGCCAAACTCGTCTATGAACAGCTCAAGCCCGATGATGCACTTGCGCGAATGGTCGAGGTCGTCAACGACATTGATCACTTTCGTGAAGTCTTTTTTCCCAATCCAACTGCTGATACTTGGGATTTTTCGATGATTGCGATTATCGACGGGTGGCGGCTCATCTACGCCGATGATCCATTAAAGCTCGTTGCCGTTACCATGGAGTGTCTTGATGCGATCTACAAAGCGTTTCAGAATAAAGTATGGGCAGAGCGGGAAATCAAAGAAAAAGGGAAAGAATTCGAAACCAAGTGGGGCAAGGCGCTTGGGGTAGAAACAACCAACGATGAAGTGGTGCATTTGGGTCAGAAAATGGGCTACAGCCTCGTCGTTCGCAAGGATCCACGCAAAGGCTATCTGCGTATTAAGTCGCTTCCCAAAGATGAAATAGATCTTACTCCCGTGTATAATACCCTCCAAAAGCGCGATCCGGCAGCCACGTGGTTTCTGCACGCCAGCCGCCACATGATCTTAAACGGCAGTACAAAGAATCCGGAGATGAAGCCAACAAC
>MFJJ01000044.1:0-6001 GCA_001780895.1 Candidatus Gottesmanbacteria bacterium RIFCSPHIGHO2_01_FULL_46_14 | reverse complement strand
GCCAACAACGCTTTCACTAAGAGAAATTGTTGAGGTGTTACAAAAATGAAAACTGACATTGTTAAAATAGAAAATCCAAAACAGTACAATATCGTTTTCGGTCAGTCACATTTCATTAAAACTGTCGAAGATTTGCATGAGGCGATGGTAAATGCTGTACCGAATATCAAATTTGGTTTGGCCTTTTGTGAGGCATCGGGTCCATGTTTGATACGCACAAGCGGTACGAGCGAAGCGATGGTCAAACTCGCCGTCACGAATGCAAGAGTAATCGGTTGCGGACACGTATTTGTCATATTTTTGGAAAACGCGTTTCCCATTAACGTCCTTAATGCAATAAAGATGGTTCCGGAGGTCGTACGCATTTTCGCCGCGACGGCAAACACGCTTGAAGTCGTTGTTGCGCGAACGAAGCAAGGCGGGGCAGTCCTGGGCGTCGTCGACGGCGGCTCACCGGTTGGTGTTGAAAAACCTCAAGATGTTGTGTATCGGAAAGAACTTTTGCGAAAATTTGGGTACAAACTCTAATTATGTTCTGTCATTCCGGGCTTGACCCGGAATCCAGTCTTTATTCTGCCTGGATCCCGGCTCGGAGGCCGGGATGACAAAAGCAGATGGATGATTGTATTTTCTGCCAAATAGTCGAGAAAAAATCGCCGGCGCATATCGTCTACGAAGACAACGAGTGCCTTGCCTTTTTAGATAAATTTCCCCGGACGCGCGGGCATCTTCAGTTGATACCCAAAACACACTACCGCTGGGTTTGGGAGATCCCGAATATGGGCACGTTTTTTACCATCGCGCAAACGATTATTCGTGCTATAATACCAGTGCTTGGTGCCGATTGCGTGATACTAACAACGCGAGGCGACGAAGTCTATCATGCGCACTTGTGGATCGTGCCGCAGTACATAAAAGCTGTAGAGATTCGGCAGGAAGCCCGATTTGTCGCAAACCTTCTTCGTCGAGCCTTGCTCATTTGAGAGGGGGTGTATGTTTTTTGTATGGTCTATGTCAAAGCACAACCTGGGGATACATCGGATTCACTCATTCGCAAATTTACGCGTAAAGTCCTCTCGGAAGGGATTTTACAGGATTTGAAAAAACGCGAGTTTTATCAAAAACCAGCGGAAGTCCGGAAAGAAAAGAAGCGAGAGTTAATACGTCGACTCCGTCACCCTCAGCGCAGTTTCTAAATGATATTTTTGTCATCCCGGGTCAAGCCCGGAATGACAACGTAAAATATGTTACTTCAAGCGCTACAAACCGAAGTCACACAAGCCTTGAAATCAGGTGATCGTGTGCGTGTTGAAACGTTGCGGTTTTTGCTATCGGCAATCAGGAATTCGGCAATTGCCAAATACGGCAACAAAGGGCAAGAGGCTATGACCGATGAGGATGTACTCGAAGTCATTAAAAAACAAGTAAAAACCCATCGCGAGTCCATCGAAGCATTTGCGAGCGCAGGACGGCAGGAATTAGCTAACACTGAAAAAGCACAATTGGCAATTCTCGAAAGCTACTTACCAAAACAAGTATCTGACGAAGATATTAAAAAAATATTAGAGCCGGTAGTCGCTTCCGGAGAAAAGAATTTTGGTCTCCTCATGGGGCAAGCTATGAAAGCAGTTAAAGGACAAGCCGATGGGGGAAGAGTATCTGCAATTTTGAAACAAATGCTTCAAATCCCTCAAGGCTAAGCCTTGGGGCTCTTTAAGGCTTAGCCTTGAATATGATCACCGTTCTATTTCAAACCGAAACTCATTATCCGGTCGATCGCAAGAAGATCAAAGCGGCAGTCGTTGAAGCGCTCGGTGGGAAAACGAAGCGAGCAACCGAGGTAAGCGTTTCTGTTATCGGGGACCGCATGATGAAAAAGTTAAACCACAAATATAGAAATATTATTTCAACGACGGATGTACTCTCGTTTCCATTGAACGACTCCTCCAACTATCGCGGAGCTTTCGTCGAGTCGCCGGATAACGTGTTGCGACTCGGGGATATTCTCGTGTCATTTCCTCAAGCAGTCAAGGAAGCGACCGAGGAAAATAAACTGGTAGATGATAAAATAATCGAGCTTACGCTTCACGGATTAAATCATTTATTAGGTATTCACCATCCCGAGTAATATGTCATTTTATAGAAAATATAGACCGGCAGTTTTATCCGAAATCGATAACGACATGGTCCGTCAACAACTGACATCGTTTCTTTCTAAGGATAAAAAAGATCTTCCCCATGCGTATTTATTTACCGGTCCCAAAGGAGCCGGAAAGACAACAGCAGCGCGGTTAGTAGCCAAGATATTTAATTGCGAAAAGCCCGATAAATCAGGAAGCCCGTGTGGCACATGCGAGGCGTGTAAAATGATTGCCCAAGCGCGGCACCTGGATGTCTTGGAACTCGATGCGGCAAGCAATCGGGGTATCGATGAAATCCGGGCACTGCGCGACACGATCGCTCTGACGCCGTCCTTTGCTCCCTATAAAATCTATATTATCGATGAAGTTCACATGCTCACGACCGAAGCATTTAATGCGCTTCTCAAAACGCTCGAAGAGCCTCCGCCGCACGCGGTATTTGTGTTAGCAACCACCGATGTCCAAAAGATCCCCGCGACCATCATTTCGCGCTGCATCCATGTATCGTTTAGCAGGGCTGACCAAAAAGCACTTCTCACTGCACTCAAACGTATCGTCAAAGACGAAAAAATTTCTATTGATGACGACGCATTAGCCCTCATTGCAGATAACAGCGATGGTGCCTATCGCGATGCGGTTAAATTTCTCGAACAAGTAAGTTTTCATAAAGGAAAAATTACACAAAGCATAGTTCGTGATCTTTTGTCCGTGAGCGAAGAAAAGACCATATCAGGATTCCTCGTTGCACTCGGAACAAGGGATCGAAAAGAAGCGCTCGGTATCATTGCGGAGCTCGTCAAAAACGGCCGCGACATAAAAACGTTTTTGGTAGATACGCTTCACATCTTGGAATCGATTCTCGTGGGGAGCGTTATGGGAAAGCCAACAGATGTTTTGAGTGAACAAGATGTTCGAGAACTTATTCCGCGACTGACGCGTGCATATGCCGATCTGCGAATTTCGCCGATTCCACAGTTGCCCTTGGAGCTTGCTGTTGTAGAGTTTTGCGGAGAGCAAGAATCAGCACCGGTTCCCGTGTCTCGTGACGGATCATTATCGCTCGAGCAACTTACCGAGCACTGGCAGGATTTTATTGCTGCAGCCAACCCCTTTAACCATTCTGTCGCCGGATTTCTGCGGTCCGCTAGACCCAAGGCAGTCAAAAATGGTATAGTAACGATTGAAGCGTTTTACCCGTTTCATCAGGAAAAACTTGCAGAAGTCAAAGTTACCCAGCTCCTGGAAACGGTTCTGAAGAAGCTTTTCGGGGAGAAAGTAAAAGTCGAGATTGTATTAGGTAAAAAGTAAGGAGGAACTATGATGAATCCATTTAAAGCATTGGGAGACATAAACGCGATGCGCAAGCAGGCGTCGCAAATCCAGCAGGCACTGGAGGCAGAGGAGTTTGAAGTAGTGCAAGGCAATATCCGGATCGTGATTACCGGCAATCAAAACGTCAAAGTTGTCGAAATTGACGGCGTACCCAACGAAGATTTTCGCCGCGCGATTAACGACGCGATCAAACGAAGCCAGCAAGCAGCAGCAGGAAAACTGGCTGAACTTTCCAAAAATCTCAATCTGCAATGATTTTTTTAATTGTCATCCCGGCCTCCGAGCCGGGATCCAGGCAATACAAAGACTGGATTCCGGGTCAAGCCCGGAATGACAACACAGAGTGAATGTTGTTGTCACGGGATCACTAGGCTACGATTATATTATGGATTTTTCCGGTCGGTTTGCCGACCGGATCATGGCGGATAAAATCCACAAGATTTCCCTAAGTTTTCTCGTTGATAAACTCTCCAAACAATTCGGGGGTACGGCGTGCAATATCGCCTACACGTTGAAACTACTGGGGGTTGAACCTCTGATCGTATCTTCAGCAGGCAACGATTTTGCTCTCTACAAAAAGTTTCTGAAATCCCATCATATTTCAACGAAATATATAAAAGAATACAGCGATGTTTCAACGGGGTCGTATTTTGTAATTACCGATAAAGACGATAATCAGATCGGCTCTTTTTATGCGGGCGCGATGAAGTATGCAAAAAATCTTCCGTTTCCACAAGGCGACTTTATGGTGATTGCGCCAAATGACCCAATAGCCGTAAAAAAATATGTACACGAATGTCGTCAAAAGAATCTTCCGTATCTGTACGACCCGGCCTTTCAAATCGATAATTTTACTCCCGAGGAACTTCGAGAAGGGATTGAGGGCGCCAAAATTCTTATTGGGAATGACTATGAAATTGATCTGATTCAAGATAAGCTGGGTATTTCTCACGAGGACCTTTTGGTCATGGGCCCCACGGTTATAACCACGCTCGGTCCCAAGGGGTCGATAATCGAAAATCGTCATGAAAGTATAGGCATCAAGCCCGCCAAGCCCAAAAACACGAGCGACCCGACCGGCGCCGGCGATGCGTATCGCGCTGGTTTTCTTGCCGGATACCTTAGAGCCTTACAAAGGCTCAGCCTTAAAGATGCCTCAAGGCTGAGCCTTGATGGGGATGAGCTCCAGATCTGTGGTCAGATGGGATCGGTTTCCGCTGTCTACACGGTCGAACAATACGGCACCCAGACGCATTCATTTACCAAAAAAGAATTTATCGAGCGCTACAAAGAAAATTATGGCACAACACTTACCCTATAAATTCAAAAGCAAAAAAGGCAACGATGTGGTATTCCGTACACTCGACAACAGAGATCTGGATGGAATGCTTGGCTATATCAATAATCTTATTGCCGAGGATACGTATATTGGTATGTATGGCAAGCCCGTAACGCGCGAGGAAGAGGAAAAAGTTTTAAGCGAGATGCTTGAAAAAATTGAAAAAGGAGATCAGGTCTGGATTGTCGTTGAAATTAACGGGAGACACAGCGGAAGCGGCGAGGTTCGACGCAACCACATGCGGAGGCAGAAACATGTCGCAGATTTGGGAATATCCCTTCGAAAAGAATATAGAGGCGAGGGGATTGGTACTGAACTTATGAACCTACTCATTGACGAAGCGCGTACCATGGGGCTAACATTGGTGACACGTGGTTGCTTTGAGAATAATGAAGGAGCCTGCCATCTCTATGAAAAAATGGGTTTTTCGCGCGCCGGAGTTATTCCAAATGCGATCAAGTGGAAAGACGAATACGTTGGAGAAGTAAAGTTTTACCTTTCACTCAATTGATTTTTCATGAAAATAGTCGTTCTTGCTGCTTTTCCCCTTGAAACAACGGCTATTATACGTCACTTTACTCTCCGCCGATCAAAATCCTCTGGTTTTATGAAGATGTGGACAGGGCCACGGTTTTCTCTCGTAGAAACCGGTATCGGGAAAGTAAACGCTGCGGCGGCCACGCAATATAGTATTGACCACGAGAAACCAGACATACTCATCAATGTGGGTCTGTGTGGGGGGTTTGCGAAAGTCACGAACATTGGAGACATCGTTTTTCCATCATACGCTGTTTGTCATGATAACGACCAACGGGTATTTTGCCTGCTTGTAAATACGACATAATGATTGTAAACTCCCATGTTATAAACTAACTCTATTCGATAGCGGGCATATTATGGCAGGAGGAGCAGCAGGAGGTTCAGGTGCAGATACGGTGGGTGGGTCATCGACAGGTCCAACGGAGTGGGGATCTGGTTCGGATGTTTTGCCTTCTCGAGAAGGACAATTTCCCCAAAAAGCCACTCTTTTTGAAAGAGCGCAACAAATAGGTGAACGCGTAAGAAGGTTTGTTGATGGAGTAATGGAGGAGTTTCAACTCAAAAGAATTGAGTTTTAGGTAGGTATCCCATGGCAAACGCTGTACCACATGATGTCAAAGATGTGTCACTCGCGCCGATGGGCAAACTT
>MFJJ01000043.1:1704-9286 GCA_001780895.1 Candidatus Gottesmanbacteria bacterium RIFCSPHIGHO2_01_FULL_46_14 | reverse complement strand
GCGGCGGCAACGTCGGCATCGGGACGACGGGACCTGCAGGCGTCTTGGACTTGGGTAGCGCAACAGCAGGCCGGGCGTTGGCATGGGGCAGTTCAAACAATTATGTTAATATCTTTGCGAGTTATTCCAGCGGGGGTCTTGTTTTGGCTCGTGGGTTTAGGGGAGATACAACGAGTGATACATTCTTATCCAGTTATGGTTCTTCTACCGCACGTGCAGGTATTAGACTTCATGGGGCTAGTGGGAATAATGGAGATATTATCTTTTATGCGGACCCAGCAGCTGTAATCGCTGAGGGAAGCACTTACACTCCGTCAGAAAGGATGAGAATTCAAAATGACGGCAACGTCGGCATCGGGACGACGAGTCCCCTCTCCAAATTGCATGTGGAGGGCGCGTGCGTCACCGGCGATACCTTATTACCGATTAGACGAAAGAAGAAACGCCGGAAGTCACAGGATATTTCGGATGAAAATGGTGATCCCGATGGACAAAATTCCAATTTTCAAAATCCAAATTCCAATGAAAATTTTAACATTGAAAATTCATTGAAAATTCGAAAATTGAAAATTGAAAATTATGAATATGACCATCTCCTCTGTCGTATTGATGAAATCCTACCCGGCGATGAGGTACTATCATTAAACGAAGAGACTGGGCGCGTACAATGGTCCAGGATCAACAATCTGATGGACATGGGTGTACGCGATATCTTCGAGCTCACGACAAAATCCGGCAGGGTCATACGGACAACGGCAAAACAT
The DNA here is from genome assembly GCA_001780895.1 of Candidatus Gottesmanbacteria bacterium RIFCSPHIGHO2_01_FULL_46_14. Classification (GTDB taxonomy): domain Bacteria; phylum Patescibacteriota; class Microgenomatia; order UBA10105; family UBA927; genus 2-01-FULL-46-14-A. The sequence continues at coordinate 8,522 of MFJJ01000043.1, read as the reverse complement.
CCGTACTTAGTTCAAATTAATCAATTTTCAAATTCCAAAATCCAATAAATGAACTAATTTACGAATTTTCAAATACCAATTTACGAATGAATAACCCAATTAATTAATTTACAAACATTGAAAATTAAATTATTCATTGCTAAATTGGAAATTGGAGCTTGAAAATTATGATTAAACTTTATGACCTTGAAGAAAGGACCGCAAGATTTGCCGAAGCGGTTATCGATGCCGTTAAAAAATTAACAATAACACCAATAAATAAACGGCTAATCGAACAATTGGTGGGAAGCTCCGGATCAATTGGGGCTAATTATTGCGAAGCAAACGAGTCCGAAAGTAAAAAAGATTTTATTCATAAAATGACTATCGCTAAAAAAGAAATCAAGGAAACGAAACACTGGCTCAGGTTGTTGGCAAGAAACACAGGAATTGCTGTTAATTTTTTCCAAAATTATTCATTCAAGCAAAAATAAAAATGAAAATTAACATTTTATTCCATTCATTGAAAATTGAAAATTGGAGTTTGAAAATTCTAACAGATTTTCTCAAACGTTTTGTCACGGATTCCGAACGACTATCGGAAATTTCCGAAACTCGTGACATTTCCGCCCCCCACAATCGTGACACGAAACCCGAAAAATTAGTTATGGATTCGCTCTCCTGTCCCTACTGCCAGTCACCGAACTTTGTTAAAAAAGGCTTCCGGACCAAAAAACGGGAAAAGGTGCAACTCTACCAGTGCCTCTCCTGCCGAAAAGTGTTCACGCCCCGCACGACGCGCGGGAAACACTATCCCCTCGCCATTATGCTGGATGCCATCAGCATCTATAATCTGGGATACTCATTGGAGGCTACGTGCAGGATTGTCCGTTCCCGTGCCGGCGTTGCCGGTGCTGTTGAAAATCGGTCCCACCTTCAACCGTCAACGCTGGCCGCCTGGGTCGCCGAGACCGAAGAACTGTGCCGGTTTGCGCGGATGCGCGAATTTGCCATGAAGAACTTTTCTCCCAAAGACATAGTCATTACGGCAACGCTTGCGCACCGCCAGTTGTACCGCTACCGCTTCCACCGCGGGAAATGCAGTCTCATCATCCAGGAAGAGTATGGACACCGAAAATTTGCCCCGATGCGCGATTTCCTGGAACTGGTCCCCGCCGAATGCCCGCACCAATACTTTAGCCAAGGATTACGGGCAAGTGAGGCACCCCTGACCTTCTCCAAAACCGCCATGATCGTCCGGGGGAAGACCAACTACGCCACGAGGCTTGCCGCCTTTGTCCTCCAGTCGGTAACTGACCGAAAGACCCGCCACGAGGCCGTACAAAAATTCTTTCTCGCCAATGACTCTGTGACGATCGCAACCGAAGTGCCGGTGTACCTGACACGGGATGATATGGAGCATATGAAAACACAACTTGGATTTCAGATATTTCCAAAAGACCATTCCCAAGCCAAAAATGACCAATTTTCAAAATCCAATTTACAATCAAATTTCAATGATTCAAATCCCAAACAGAAAAAAAGCATTGAAAATTCAAGCATTGATAATTCATTGAAAATTGAAAATTGTGAATTGAAAATTAATGAGCTTCCCAAGCTCATCACCGGCCATATCGACCTCCTCCAAATCAGAAACGGCCAGATCCATATTCTGGACTACAAACCCAATGCCGAGCGGCAGCGGCCGATCGAACAGCTCACGCTCTACGCCATGGCAGTATCCAGATTGACCGGTTTACGATTATTTGAATTCAAGTGTGCGTGGTTTGATGAAAAAGATTATTTTGAGTTTTTCCCGCTCCACGTTCTCCACAAGCCTAAAAAAGCGCGGCGCAGGAGAAACGTGACGACGCAGGAAGGCACGTACCAGGTAAACAAAAACGAGAAAAAAATGGAAACGGTCAGACCCAATATATGAAAGGCTACTATCCAAAACGACCGGTGAAAAGCTTTCAGGACCTGGAAGTCTACCAGAGGGCGCTTGCTATCTGTGTGGCGGTGGTCAGACAGATCACGCAAGACTCGGCAAAAAAGAAAAGCGGAAAACAATCTGAAATAGATACGTTGGTTGCAACCGAGCTTACCCATCGCGTCATGAAGATCCCGCTCCAGATCGCCCAGGCGCACTCCTGGCGGTTTGCCGACCAGGCAAAAGCCCAACAAACGCTTGAAGAGGCTATGACCAACTGCAATCTGGCCGTCGTGTACCTTGAACAATACCGCGATATTTGCAACGCCGGGATAGAAACGGAGTTTTTTGAGGAACAGATCAAGGGACTCGTTGGACTTCGTCAAAAAACGCTGTATCTCCAGCGGTCGTGGAAGAAGTTTATCGGAGAGAAACGATAACTATGCTGCAAGCACTGTCTGACTTTATCAGTAAGGTAACAAGAGGCGAAAAAATCCGCGTAGGCGGCGTGGACGCGCAGTGGAAAAAAGTCTCCGAACTGACCCCCGGCATGATGATTGCGGTACCCTCCGATGTGGTGGAAGTATCTGATGTCGCTTGGGATGAAATCGTCTCTATCCGCCGCCTACCACCAGAGCGGGTATTTGATATCGAAGTGGAAGGCACCCATAACTTCGTCGCCGGCCACATGATTGAGACCCTGATGCCCAAAACAGTAGCCCATCTCTCTGATGAACCGCTGCGCGGACCACCGAAACAACCCGCCACCAGGGCGTGGTTCGGCGGCATCTTTGCCCACAACACGACAGGTAAAGCCCTGTTTACACTCAATGAGACGGGAGATCAGAACATTTTGACGGCATCGGCTTCCGGCACGCCGGTATTAAACATCACCAGGAGCGGGCTCGTGCAGGCTGCGGATCTGACGCTCGGGCTTAACGATACGTCCGCCACGATCAGCACCCAGGATACCGACGAAGCCCTCACTATCGACCCCAATGGATCGGGTGCCATCAATTTCCACAGTACGTCCTATAATATCGACAGCAGCGGCAACCTGACGGCCCAGCAACTCATTGACTCGGCAAACTCGGCTTACTTCCTCGACCCTGCATCTACCACATCCCTTGTCACCGCCGGAAGCGCGAGCATCTCCGGCACGCTCACGATCGGCAACGCCCAAACCATTCGCCCGGCCTACGGTCCCCTCTCGCTCGCCTACAAATCAGCCCTAGATACCTGGGCCACCGGCATTACCCTCGAGGATACCACGGGCCAGGTCGGTATCGGAACGACAACTCCTAGCCAAGAACTCGATGTGGTTGGTGATATCACCCTCTCCGGTAACATCATCGGCGACACGACCGATTCTCTCAAGCTTCAAGCTGGAGGCACCGGCACTGGCTCCACGGGCACAGGCAGTATTTACTTCCTCGATAGCTCTAGTGTCACCCGCGGCCGGGTAGAAGCCGTGGGCATCACCGGAGCTGGCAATGGGGCCGATGGTACCGTCAGTTTAACCGTCGGTAGCACTACTACCGACTGTTCTACTACCATAATCGGCAGCTCTCGTGTCACCTACGGCGACTGCATTGCTACCGGCATGTCATCCACTTCCAATTCCGGCACCAGCAGCGTCAATGTCAATTCAATTAATGGTTTTGGAGTCAACGATGAAATTCTCATTATCCAAATGGCCCATGCCTCGACCAATGGAAAATACGAATTTCGCCGGGTCCAGTCTGTGGCCGCCGGGGTCATTACTACCACCGCCAACTTAACCAACACTTATACGGTCGACGGGACTTCCAAAGCCCAGGTCGTCCGGGTGCCTAATTTTTCCAGCGTTACCCTCACCGGCACGAGCAGTACGCTCACCGTTTCCGATTGGGACGGCACCAAGGGAGGCATTTTGGCCTTCCGCGTCTCCGGAACACTGCAGATCGGATCTACTTATACCATCGATCTCAACGGGAAAGGGTGGGTTGGAAGTTCCGCGGGAAGTGCCGGGAGCGCCGGATTAGGATGTAGCGGTACCTGCGCTGGGACAAACGGAGGTAACGGCGGCGCCGGCACCGCAGGCCAGGGTGGCGGCGCCGGCAGTAGTACCGGCGGAGGCAACGCAGGAAATTATGGGGCACTCGGAACCGGCGGCACCAGCACCGCTCCCAATACTGGCGGTGGTGGAGGTGGCGGTGGATCCGGTGGTGGCGGCGGTCAACACGCCGGCGCCAACGCCGGTATCGGTGGTGGCGGTGGCGGAAACGGAGGGACTTCCCCCAACGCCGGTACCGGCGGATCCGGCGGGTCAGGTCCGGCCGCAGCCTCAACGTACGGCAGTTCCAATCTTACGACCATGTTTTTGGGTAGCGGTGGCGGCGGTGGCGGTGGCAGCGGTGGCGGCGGTGGCGGTGGTTCCACCGGTACGACTAGCACCGACGGTGGAGCCGGGGCAGCAGGTGGAGCCGGGGGCGATGGAGGCGGCATTGTCTACATCGAAGCCGCAACGTTCAATAACGCCGGCACTGTCCGGGCTAATGGAGCCAATGGATCAGCCGGCTCCGTCGGCACCCAAGGGGTCGACTCGTCTGCCCGAGGAGCTGGTGGTGGCGGTGGAGGTGGCGCTGGAGGTGGAGCAGGATCAGGTGGATCAGTCTATATCCAAACTTCAAATCTCACGACCGGTACAATTACTTCCTCCGGAGGCACAGGAGGAGCCTCAAACGATGGCGGTAGAGGAGGAAATAGCACCGGCGGTGTAAACGGAAGCTGTGGCGGTGGTGGTGGCGGCGGAAAAACCGGCGGTGCCGCCGGCACTAACGTTAGCGGCTGTAACTCCGGAAGCGCTACCGCAGGTACCACAGCCGCCGCCTCAGGCGGTGCCGGCGGCGACGGTATCATCCGCTGCGATACCACCGGCGGAACCGGCTGCACCACTACTCCTTCTGCCAACCAAAATACGTACTCAGGGTCTTCGGTCAACACCTACGGCACGCTCTACATCGGCGGAGTCAATACGACCAGCGCCGATTTGGCAGAGTATTACATTACCGGTGACAAGAATATCGAATCGGGCGATGTGATCACTATCTCCGATACAAAGGTGCTTGACGATGGTAACCAGGAAGTTTCAACCAAGGGAGTACTGCGCAAAGCCGGTACTCCATATGATCCAAAACTTTTAGGTATCATCTCCACCAACCCCGGACTAATCCTTGGATCCGTTGATGGAGATACCGGAGCAAAAGACAAGCGCATGCTTGCTCTTTCCGGTCGTGTCCCTGTCAAAATCGATCCTGACAGCCAGCCGATTGCGGTAGGAGACTTTCTCACCTCATCGGACAAACCAGGACTGGCGATGAAAGCAACGAAAGCGGGATACACTGTAGGAAAAGCACTGGAAGTCTGGAATCCTGGAGGACCAGACCGGATCATGGTCTTTGTCAACCTTGGCTACTACGACCCGGACCTAGCTCTCACCGATACTGGTGACCTGAATGTCGCGAGCGTTAGTGGAGTATATCAGATTACGAATGGACCCGAACGAATAATCGAACGAATCGGGGCATTCTCTGAAGCGGTGATGGGAACGATCCGCGCCGGAGCGATTTCCACCCAAGACCTCGCGACAGAAGCCCTTACGATCAGCGGCGAGACGCTCAAAGACTATATTGTGCGGGTCGTTGAAGAAGCCATTGGTCAAGGCCAAATTAGTCCAATTAGTCCAATTGGACAAATTAGTGTCGATACGATCACGCCGATCTCCACAGAATCTGCAGGCATTAGCGTCAAACTTGGTCCGGAGCAGACGTTTGGTATATATAACGACCAAACCGCCTCCCCTGCCGCAGTGTTTGATGCCCAGGGCAATGCAACGATTGCGGGTACGCTTACCGCAGATAGGATAGTTACGAGTTTTGGCGATATTGATGAGCGCATTGCAGGTCTTGAAGCATCGCTTTCAGCAATTTCCACGACTCCTACCCCGGTTGTCTTTGACTTTGTACCGGAAAGTACCGATTCAGCCAGACTTGATGCCACAAGCTCCGCACTTCTCCAAATTCTCGAGCAACAAGGGGTCGATACAAACGGTGACAACATCACGCTGCCCGGTGACTTCTCCGTCCTCGGCAATACGACCCTTGGTCCGACGTCAATTGCCGGTTCGCTTCTGATCGACGGATCAATATATATAAGTAATCGCGGGATTGAATCGGTTCTTCCGGACTTGAACATTATGAATGGCGCGCTCGTGGTCAATACGCTCGGAGACGTTTCTATCAAGGGAAATCTTACCGTAGGCGGGACGCTCGCGGTCAATACCATTAGCCCGATTGGGCAAGGAGATATAACAGCAGATCTCAGCGGTGGCTTTGGGAAGTTCATTATCAGAGGTCAGGAGAACCTTGCGGTCGCCTCAATCGACAGCGGCGGCAATGCAACGTTCTCAGGAACACTGGCTACATCGCGGCTTGTCATTGCCGACAGCTCAACGCTTACCGGTTCTCAATCAGCCTCACTGGCAAGCAACGCCGTCATCGGCACCGGTACCCTTCCGGCTTTTGAGACCGAAGTATTCATTCCATCCACAATTATTACCCAAAATAGCTATATCTATATCACACCAATATCTTCTACAAAAAACAAGGTCTTGTATGTCAAAACAAAATACGAAGGAGAAGGATTCACCGTAGGCATGGATACACAAATCAGTACGGAAGTTACATTCAATTGGTGGGTGATCAACTAGTCGGCGCAGACCACATACTCATCAGGATCCCAAGTACCAGAGCAGCGTGACTGGCTTACTACAATATCACCATCAGAAAGAGTTTCTAAAGGAACCGATAAACGAAAATCATCACCGCCAATGATGAACGCATACGTATACTCTTCCGGCAAGAGCTTC
>MFJJ01000043.1:0-1691 GCA_001780895.1 Candidatus Gottesmanbacteria bacterium RIFCSPHIGHO2_01_FULL_46_14 | reverse complement strand
ATAATCCCGCCACTACCGTCATCGACCGGATATGTTGAAAAATCATTGTAGTAGAGGCGGAGAGCTTGTTTGAGTTCATGAAACTCGGCTTTTTTCTTTGCATCGCGCGCGCGCTCTCTGGCTCCCATATAATTAGGAAGCGCAAGGGCAGTAAGGGTCGCGATAATCCCGATAACAACTAACAACTCTATTAGAGTAAAACCAAATTTTTTCACGGCATTATGTTTACACTGGCAATACCATAATTACAGTCTACAGAAGAACCCGAGGCAGCACAATTCGTTGCAACGCCGGGCGTAATAAGTCCGGAATCTTCTGTGTTTTCCAACAATGCATAGACGCGGTAGTCAATCCCATCAGATATGTAAAAGTATCGGCGCGACCCACTGCCTTCTTTGGGAAGCCGAATCATGTAAATGGTACCCTTCTCATCAGCAAACTGCTCACCCCACGGACATACAGTTCCATCGGTTTGGCAAATAATCTGCCCTTCAGCGTCGCTTAACGGAAAGCTGTTGTAGTCATTGTAATAAAACTCAAGGGACTTTTGGAAATTGGCAAGATCAGCTTTTCGCTTGGTGTCGCGGGATCGGATTTGCGATGAAGTGAATGCGCTGATCCCAATCATCGACAGGACCCCCAAAATCACGATGACCACCATGAGTTCAAGAAGCGTAAACCCGTATTGCTTTTTATTTTTCATAGTGCGCAGCGATTTGCCAAAATACTGCAATCAAGGTCTCCGCAGCTTGATGCCGTCACCGGACAACCGCTACCGACTGGATCGGCGTAGAGGTTACAGTCCCCACTATTAGTGCAAGCCCAGGCTGCACCAGGAAGAGGTGTAGGCGTTGATCCGGCACCACCGGTTAAAAGTACCGGAGCGCCCGAGGAAATCCCATAATTGTAGCTCACATCAGCATAGCCACATCCACCCCCAACAGAACAACCGATTTTGGCAATATCCGGATCGCTCGTGTCTTGGAGCGGAGCAAGGACGCGATACCCACTACATCCATCAGGAGCGAGCGGAATATAGGCATATGGCGTGCGCTTGGTCGGATCGCAGGGAATCTCCTTCATATAGGGCTGAAGCTCGCCTCCTCCACAGTTTTCTAAAATAGTATCAGGTGGATAGCAATTCTTGTCGTTGTAGTAGTCTTCAAACGCGATTTTTATTCGCGCAAGGTCGCTTTTGCGCCGTGCGTCGTAGCCCCTGCCAATTTGATTTCGCCAATTCCAGAGGGCGATAATGAAAAGAAGCGCGATAATCGCAATCGTGATGAGAACTTCAGCGAGGGTGAAGCCTCTTTTTGTATTCACACTTCTAGTATGACAAGCGATTGGAAAAAAGCAAGCGATACTGTAAGATGAATACATGCAAGCTGTTGTCATTGGGACACTCGCGCTCATACCCCTGGTATTCCTGCCGCTCACCGAGGACATGTTTATCCCGATCAAGTGGACTCTCCTTGTCAGCGGGTCACTGGCTGTGTTGTTCCTGTGGGCAATACGTCTTGCCCAAAAAGGCGAAGTACACATCACCGTTTCAAAAGCGACGATCGGGTTTGGGGCTCTGTTTGTCTTCTCGCTCGTCACGCTCTTTGTTGCTTCAAAAAACCGAATTGAAGCGATCCTGGATCCATTCGGCCCTGCGACATGGATCAGTCTGACACTGTTGGTAGTATGTT
>MFJJ01000042.1:3471-27584 GCA_001780895.1 Candidatus Gottesmanbacteria bacterium RIFCSPHIGHO2_01_FULL_46_14 | reverse complement strand
GAATTGTTGAGGCATTATTAAGCACCTCGCCATCAAACGTGATGGTCACATCACTCGGGATAGTAAAAGTATAGTTAAAATTAAACGCAGATAAATGGATTATACCGGGTGTCGTCCCATCAGCGTTTAGCGTCAATGGCGGAAGGCGGACAGTACCGGTTTGGCCATCAGCAATTGGATCTTTCGGAAGGGAAATACCGGGGAGCGGAATAGATGAATATGACATTGGGTACATTGTGTTGCAACCAGCATTTTTCACTGCAATTTCTACAGATGTTGCTTCCAAAAGCACCCATCCGACGGCAACGGCGGTAATAAGACCGAGTGGTCCTTTTGCTGCTCCCAGAATATTCCCCCACCCCTGAGCATTGTGATGTGCAAGTTCTGTTCGCACACGAACTACCTCCTTCTGTAAATCTTTCCAGGCGGAGAAAAAAAATAGTAACGCTTTCTTTCGTTTTTTCTCTTCTTCCGTGTGTTCGGGAAGTTCATGCGCGACAAGATCAATGACTTCGCCTTTTTCAAAACGCTGGAGTTTATCCCACTCCCTTGTTACGCGAGATAAGACACCATCTATTTTGGGATTGACCCCTTTGAGAAGTTTTTGAAGGTGTCCAAACTTTTCTCTCGTGATGGACGTATCAGATAAAATCTGTTGTGCAGCAGTAAGTCTCTCAAGCGCTTCCTGATATTTCATGTTGGAGGCAATTTTATCAGTAGCTGAAGGTCTCGGTCAAACGTAAGCACCGTTTCAATCTTATACGCCTGGATAATTGCGCATGAATAACAATCCACCCAACTGACGTCTTTTTTGGATACGTTTTTGAAAATTTCCCACCCGCGGGCAACGAGCGGTGGCGTCTCAAGCATGATAGTCGTCTTGCCTGCGCGTATCTTCTCAACGAATGCAATCGTGAGCCTGCGGTCGTACCGAAGAGACCCGACCGTCAACACTTCCCCAAGGATTGCTTGGCTCGTCATCTTTTGCACATCGTCAGGAAAAGATTTCCACCAAGTGACCGCTTTAGCATGATTACTGTCATTGTGACGCAAAATGCTCAAATACAATGAAGCGTCTATAAAAATCACAGCCGTTTATCCCCGTACAGGTACCGTTTATAGTGGGAAGATAAGTCTTTTGGTCCTTTGATGTGCTTCCCTTTCCGCGCAATCGCAAGCAGATCCAAAAGTTCATCACGATGACCTTGGCCCGATTTTTCCTCTATGTAACGGGCTAGAGCGCGGCGGGCCACCTCGGAGACGCTTTCTCCTTTCCGCTGTGCTTCCAGTACAAGCATCTGCTTCTGCTCTTCCGGTATACGGACGACGAGTTGTGTCATACGCATTACATATTACAATTCCGTAGTGTGGTTGTCAATTCCGGGAGATGCATACAAAACCCAATCGAATTTTGACATTTTCAGAAAATCTGATATTCTGAATATATATGATGATAACCGCAACCATTCGCCAACGAGGTCAACTCACCATCCCTGATCAACTACGGCAAAAATTTTCGTGGCTAAAAGACAACACAGTGGTCACGATCGTTGCCTCTCCCTTGGGAGAAATCATTATCAAACCCTTGAGTATCCATGCTTCTTCTGATACACACGATTGGAATGAAATCTGGCGGCGCATTCATCTCACTAGAAGTTTTAGAGGCAAAAAGAAAACCAAAAGTCTTACCCAATTTATCATCGAAGACAGAAAGAACCATTAATATACCTTCATGGCCACGTCATACGTTATCGACTCTTCGGTTATCGTAAAATGGATCAGTGCAGAAAATGAAATACTTCTCGAGGAAGCTGATCTGTTGCTGGATCAATCCCGACGGCTATCTCTTACGCTTCTCACTTCAGAACTTGCCAAATACGAGGTTGGGAACGCAATCTTACGAAAAACATTCCTCCTGCCACAAAAAATTGCCTGCCTGGAAAACCTTGCTACGCTCCCCATTGAGTATGTTCCCCTCTCAACAGAGGACGCCATACAATCTCTTGAAATCGCCCAACACTATGCGATCACGTACTATGATGCTGTCTTCATCAGGCTTGCCATGCGATCGTCCTGTCCGCTGATCACAGATAACCCCAAACATCAACAAAAAGTCAATAAGGTCAAGGTTATTCCGCTCGCTTCCTACAGGTAATGTCCCCTGACAACGATGGAGTGAAAGTGATATCCAAATTGTCATTCATATTGACAATCTGTCCAAGCCCTGATAGACTTCTCGTTATGATTGCAAGACACATCAGCGCTACCGTAAAACGCGCAGCCCGGCACTATCCCATTGTTGCCATCATCGGCCCCCGGCAGTCCGGCAAAACGACGCTCGCGCGGGCGCTGTTTCCACGCTTCGCGTATGTCAATTTGGAAGCGCCGGATATGCGTCTCTTTGCAACGCGCGACCCGCGAGGATTCTTGGCTACCTACCCCGCCCACGCCATCTTCGATGAAGTGCAGCGCACACCGGAACTTTTCTCCTATCTTCAGGTACATGCCGACGAGTCAGAAAAACAGGGTCAGCACATTCTCACCGGATCCCAAAATTTCCTCATGATGAAAAATATAAGCCAGTCACTTGCTGGCCGCGTGGCGATCCATACCCTCTTGCCATTCTCCTCCGGTGAGTTAGCCACCCATCGCTTCCTTCCCCCCGCAACGCACTGGTCGCACCCTGTCTTCCTCGGTGGCTATCCGCGCGCCGTAATCTCTCCAGGGGAGTCCCCTACGCAATGGTATGGGAACTATGTCCAAACATATCTTGACCGCGACGTTCGTCTGCTTTCCGCGGTGGGCGACATAACGTCGTTTGAACGATTTCTTAGATTGTGCGCCGGGCGCGTAGGGCAAATCGTCAATCTCTCTTCTCTTGCAAATGACACCGGGATAAGCCACAATACAGCCAAGGCGTGGTTGTCAATCCTTGAGGCAAGTTTTATCGTATTTACCCTCCAGCCGTATTATAAGAACTTCAACAAACGGCTCATCAAATCACCCAAGCTTTACTTTTATGATACAGGTCTCGCCTGCTGGCTCTTGGGTATTACGGGAGAAGCGCAGATCATCACCCATCCGCTCGCTGGAGCTTTATTTGAAACATGGATCGTTTCTGAATACTACAAGTGGCGTTTCAACCGTGGGGATCGGCCACGTGCGTACTTCTGGCGGGACAAAACCGGTCACGAAATTGATCTTCTCGTTGACGAGGCAGGGCGTCTATTTCCGATTGAGGTAAAATCCGGTACGACCGTTGGAGGAGACTTTTTCAAGAATATCAGTTATTTTCAAACTCTTACCGATACGAAGGCGTCTGCGGTCATCTATGGAGGAGTCGATACGCAACAACGCTTCCAGACGACGGTCTACCCCTGGCGTGAGATTGATCGTCTCTTTACCCAATCAGATCGTATCGCTCGATAATTTCTGCGTCATCTACGGGCGTCACCACCAAACCCCCTGCGGCGATGGAATGGGAATAAAATGATGCGTCTTATTACGCGCGGCTCAGTGGCTCTGGTGAAGGAATTCCGACCGGGATTCTTGGTCTCATATCGGTAATTTTTAGCCTGACATTTTTTCGATCTGGTGTTTGACCCATGGTATACGTCACCTCTTGTCTAGGCATAAAACCCGTTTGTATTGACCGTACGTTACGGCCAGACGAAGCGCTTATCGATTCCCAGCTCATGCCTTCTTGCCTAAAATACTCATCTTCACCAGGTTTACCAGTTAGCACCATTGACTTAGAGCTATGTGTTAAGAATAACGGTCTATTAATAACTGGTCCTCCATCAATTTCGACAACTGTATCAACCGTCAGCTCGTCATGCATACCCTCGTGATAAACGGGGACAAAAGCAATCGAATCTCCCAAACTATTGAATGGAAAGCTGTATCCCTCTTGATAAGAAATACTATTTGGCTTTTGTTCGTCTCTCCGACGAATACGAATTTTGCGTAAAGAATACTCACCGCTTTCTGGCCTGTCTTCTCTTTCTACTTCAATTGAGAGTGAAGAATCTGATTCATCTGACATAAGTAGACGATAAATTATCCTTCTGCCTGAATGGTACTCTCTCTCTGAAAAATCAAGTGGTTGGCCAAATCTAAAGCCAAATCTAAATCCCCTCTTGACTTCCATTTAGATTTCTGATAAAAGTAAATGGTATATGACATATACTTTAACAGTATCATCCCAAGGACAAATTGTGATCCCTGCGGATGTACGAAAAATCATGGGGTTAACCCGAGGAACGAAAGTTAAACTTCGCGTGGACAAAGCTGCTCCCGTTCCGACGGCGACGATCGAACCAGATAAGGTCGACTGGGTGCGGCGTATGGCAGGCATCGCAAAGGGTGCCTATGGCGACGTAGACAAATACATTGAACACGAACGGGCATCATGGGACAGGAGTAAACCGTGGCCGTAAAAACGCTGGTCGCGCTTGATGCGATGGTGTTTATCTACCACTTCGACCGCGTCGATCCGTATTTTGCTCACACCACAAAATTATTTACCAAAGCACAACAAGGGATATACGACATTGTTACCTCTCTTGTCTCTCTCATTGAAGTACTCTCTCCGTCTGCCTATCATCATGCCCCAAACATCATCAAAGAAATTAATGTCTACTTTAACGAGGCGAAATACCTCCGGGTCGTTGATGTCACTTGGGACATTGCCCAGGAAGCGGCGAGACTTCGTCGAGAACATAAATACTTACGCACACCTGACGCCATCCAGCTTGCCACGGCCCTCGTTCACCACGCCGATCGTTTTATCACCAACGACACAAAATTAAAAACGCTCTCTCTCCCGGGAATTACCATCCAAACGCTCTCCTGACTTATTGAGGCTTATTAAGGACAATAGGCCGCAGTCTGCTCATGGATTCAAGCGAGTAGCGGACGCCTTGGACACCCAACCCGGAGGCTTTAACTCCTAAAAACGGAAAATGATCAGGGCCGCGCTGGGGGGAACCGTTGATCTGAACAGTTCCCACATTGAGCTCTTTGGCAAATGCAATCCCCGCTCCTTCGTCTTTGGTAAATACGCTTGCCTGAAGGCCAAAACGTGATTCATTGATAATTGTGACTGCTTGACCCATATCGCTGACTGCTACAAAGGAAACGACAGGACCAAAGACTTCGGTGGCGACGGTGGCCATTGTTGGTTTCACATTGATCAGTATAGTTGGCTCAATAAACGAATTATTTTGTTTTCCTCCGGTGACAAGCGTTGCACCGGCTTGTATAGAATCGTTGATTGCAGTTTCGATTTTGGTCGCAGCGTCTTGGGAAATAACGGGCCCCACGAGTTTCGTTTCAGGACTTCTGGGATCCCCCATTTTGACAAACTCGGGCATTTGTTTCTGCACTTCACCCAACAACTGCTCGAGTGTTTGTTTGGTACCGAGAACGTATTTAATTGCCGTACAGCGCTGGCCGGCGTAGGAAAATGCTCCTTTGATGATTTCGCGGGCCGTAAGATTCATATCCGCATCCGGCATGACGACGGCCGGATTATTGCCGCCGCATTCAAATACGAGAGGAATCATCCCTGCTTTTTGTGCAATGGCAAGGCCGGTATCACTACTTCCGGTAAATGTTATGAGATCAACGCGTTTGTGTGTTACCAAATAGTCGCCGATCTCTCCTCCCCCGCCGGTCACACAGGCAATAACTCCGGGAGGCACTCCTGCCTTTTGAAAAATACGCGCAAGATGTAGTCCGCTAATTGCGCCTTGCGACGGAGGCTTGAATACCACACTGTTGCCCATAAGGAGTGCCGAGACAATTTTACTGGCAGAAAGGTTAACGGGATAATTAAATGGCGCAATGGCAAGCACGGTGCCATAGGCGACGCGTTCAATAATGCCAATTCTGCCCTTATCATACCCGGGAAAATTATCACTATCGAGTGTTTCTCCCCGCAATGACTGGACTTCGTCGGCAAAATAATCCGTTAAATCAGCAGTCCGTTTGATTTCGCTCTTTGCTTCCTCCAGGGTTTTGCCGATTTCCCGGGAAAGAAGCGACGATAAATATTCTTCGAAGTGCCGGATCCAGTCAGCGGCCAAATGCATAATTTTGACGCGCTGATGAAGCGGCGTTGCCTCCCAGGAGCGCTGAGTTACATATGTAGCTTCCATCACCGCATCAATTTCATTCGTTGTCACGACCTGAATTTTTCCAACAACCGAGGCATCAATGGGGGAAATCACATCAGACGTTTTTCCACTCGTGCTATCTTTCCATTCTTTCCCATCAAAGAATTTATACGTGGGAGGGGTTTGTTGATTAGAAATCGGAGCAAAAAATTCTTCGGGCATACTAGTAGTATACGGCCAATTGCCTATGAAGAAAATACGCGCTTAATAACAATGGCGGTCATATTGTCGGTTGAACCGTGCTCACCGGCGGCACGGAGAACTTCCTCGACCGTTGCCGAAAGCGACCCAGTCGTTTCTCCACACATCGATAGTTGTTTAGTAAGAAGCGTTTCGTCAATATATCTGGTTATTCCATCAGTGACGAGCATAAGAACATCTTGGCGACCAAACTGCTTAGCCACCACATGAGGAACTAAACCGTACCGACGTATTCCAAGCGCATTGGTGAGTTTACCAGATGGATCGGTATCATCGGGCAAGAGCGAGGAAAGCGTCCCTGTTTCGTTCAGATGATAGATGCGACTATCTCCTACTCCGCCAACCCAAAATGAATTCTCTCCGATTATTAGACTGATGAGCGTTGTAGCAAAACCGTCTTCAAATCCAATTTCTCTTTGTTTTTGCCAGAGGGCTATATTGGTGGATCTAAAAATGCGTTTCAGAAATAATTTCTTATCATCCCAATAAAATGGCCGCAGCCGCACGTGTTTATATGCCCATACGGCGGTCTCGCACGCGAGCTTGGCTGCCACCTCACCGTGGGGCATACCGCCCACGCCGTCAGCCAGCGCGAAACACTGGTCATTGTAATTAGCAAAATAGTCTTCTTGGGTATCCCGCTCGCCTTGCGCCTGGCTCGCCGCAAAAAGTATCGAGACTCGTGTTGATCGGGCTTTAACAGAAAGCGGGTCTGCAAACCTCATGAAGAAAATTTTTTATATCTACGCTCCACTTCGTTCCAATTGACGATATTCCACCATGCGGCAATATAATCTGCTCGAAGATTCTGGTATTTCAGATAATACGCGTGCTCCCACACATCAAGACCCAAGATGGGAGTTTTATTATCCATCCAAGGATTGTCCTGGTTAGGCGTATCCATGATGGAAAGTTTTCCCTTCTCGGAAATCAGCCATACCCATCCGCTTCCAAAGCGTCCAACACCAGCGGCGGAAAACTTATCCTGAAACTGTGTAAAGCTACCAAAAGTGCTATCAATCGCTTTTATAATCTCTCCCGAAGGTCGACTTCCTCCGGCAACCATACTCGTCCAGAAAAAGCTATGATTTGCGTGCCCACCACCGTTATTCCTCACCTTGGTTCTCATTGCGTCCGGTACTTTGTTTAAATTTTTCATGAGTTCATACATATCCATTGAGAGAAACGCTTCTTGACCAGTGAGTGCATCGTTTAGATTTTTTACATACGCCCCATGATGTTTGTCATGGTGAATCTGCATCGTGCGCTCATCAATGTAAGGCTCGAGCGCGTTGTATGAATAGGGAAGATCAGGAAGCGTAAACATCGCAAGCTATTAATACCACGGCTTGGTACCAAAACGCAAGCAAGGTATAATAGAGTTCTCTATGCTAAAGAAATCATCCCGTCCCAAAGGGCCAAAAACAAAGGCTCCTCTAGCGCTCTCTTCATTTCTTTGGAAAAAACGTCTCTATGCCTTTTGGAGTTTACCCATTGGGATGGTATTATTATCCTATCTCGTCATCTTTAAAAACCTTCCCTCCCCAACGAGGCTCGGGAGCTACGACATTCCCATTTCCACCAAAATCTACGATCGAAATGGCGCACTCCTGTTCGATATATTTGCCGATCAGAACAGAACGCCCGTGGCTCTCAAAGACATTCCTGAGTCTGTCCAGCAGGCAACAATAGCTGTTGAAGATAAAGATTTTTATCGCCACAGTGGCATTAGTCCCATCGGAGGAATGCTGCGCGCGCTCTATGCAACGATAAGCGGCAGGCAGTTACAGGGTGGCTCAACCATCACCCAGCAGCTCGTCAAATCAGCACTGCTGACTCCTGAACGAACCATCACCCGCAAAATTAAAGAAATAATTTTAGCCTTCTGGGTCGAAATCCTCTACCCCAAGGATAAAATTCTGGAACTCTACTTAAACCAGGTGTCGTATGGGGGAACGGCGTGGGGAATAGAAACAGCTTCGGAAAAATACTTTGGCAAATCCGTCGGTGAGTTAAATCTTGCCCAAGCTTCTCTGCTTGCCGGTCTTCCCCAAGCACCCACGCTCTATTCTCCCTTCGGCGCACATCCTGAATTTGCAAAAGAACGGCAACGGGAGGTCTTACAGCGCATGGTGGAAGACGGGTATATCTCCCAAAAAGATTCAGATGGTGCATTTAATACCGAACTGCTGTATAAAAACGAACCCAACATCAAAGCGGCTCATTTTGTCATGTATGTCAAACAACAACTCGCCAGCGAATTTGGCGAGGCGCTCGTCGAGCGGGGCGGACTCAAAGTTACGACGACGCTCGATCTGGATTTACAAGAATATGCACAAGCCACGGTGGCCGCTGAAGTTGGCAGCTTAAGCCGCCTACGCGTAAGTAACGGCGCTGCTTTAATTACTAAGCCGGCAACCGGAGAAATACTGGCAATGGTTGGCTCAACCGACTACTTCGCCACGCCCTCAGGATCGTTCAATGTCACGACTGCTTTGAGACAACCTGGCTCATCGATAAAACCGATTAACTACGCGATAGGATTGGAAAATCATGTGGTGACACCCGCAACCATGTTTCTGGATATCCCAACGTGCTTTGCCAATAGTAATCAACCAAACTACTGTCCAAAAAACTACGATGGCCAATTCCACGGTCCCGTGCAGATGCGTTTTGCGCTGGGCAACTCCTACAACATTCCGGCAGTCAAAATGCTTTACTTAAACACGGTCGGCGACATGGTAGCTTCCGCTAGCGCCTTTGGCTTGAATACGTTGACCGATCCCTCCCGCTATGGCTTGTCGCTTACGCTTGGGGGCGGCGAAGTGCGCATGACGGATATGGCCGAGGCGTTTAGCGTATTTGCCAACAGCGGCATTCGAAAAGATCTTGTCGCTATCCTCAAGGTGGTCGATAAAAACGGCAGGGTGCTCTTGGAACATAAAGACCCCAACCTCAATCGCGACATCCCCTCGCAGCTTCTTCTGGAGGGAACACGCGTGGTATCAAACGAAACAGCATTTCTTATTTCTCATATTCTTCTCGACAACAATGCCCGCTCCGCCGCGTTTGGCACAGGATCAAGTCTGGTGATTCCCGGCCACGCCGTATCCGTCAAAACCGGAACGACCGACGACCTCCGCGACAACTGGACCATTGGCTTTACGCCCCAATATCTCGCCATCACCTGGGTCGGCAATAATGACAACACACCCATGAATCAATCGCTCGTTTCCGGCATTACCGGAGCTGCTCCCATTTGGAACAAGATCATGCAGCGGGTTCTTGAGGAGACAAGCGACATTTGGCCAAAGCAACCCGATGGTATTGTTGGTGCGCAGATTTGCAGCATAACTGGCCTGCTGCCACCGGAAGGAGAAGGAGGCTGTCCAACGCGTTTTGAGTACTTTATCCGGGGTACCGTTCCCACAAAAGTCGAAAATCTCAAACAGGCCGTCATTATCGACAAAACAACCGGAGACCTTGCGAGCCCGGATCAAGTCGATAACGTCGAACCGCAGGAAAAACAAGTTGTAAGTGACGGCATATCAACCTGGTGCCTCGACTGCCCGCATCCGGAAGGGAAAACCGTGCTCGTGAAGTAAAGAGAAGTAAAGTCCTTACGCTTCCGTTCACTATATCAATCACTTTATTAATCACTATACTCATTGACACACTGCACACTGCGTGGTAGGATGAAGCTATGCCACAAACCATTTCCCTCGACGACATTGGCCAACATCTTGTTTCCATTACCGATTTCCGCAGAAACGCAGGGAGCTATCTTGACAAACTTGCCCAGGGCCAATCGTTCATCATTATTCGTGGCAATACGCCATTAGGCACACTCACACCACTGCCGAACGCCTCAACGCACAACACTCGCAAAGCGGATATTGAAAAAATCAAACGTTTATCTGGAGGATTTCGTTTTAAAAAAGATCTGACCCCTGCTCAACTGAATTCGATTTTAGACAAACGATATGAAGAAATGTTACCTCGATAGTAATTTTTTGCTCTACTGGAAAAACGAGCTCTCCCCTCAGTACCAACAAACTATATCGATGCTCGAAACGCTTATCAATAACGGTGTTGAACTATATATTTCGCCGCTCGTTTTAGATGAATTTTATCATTCTTTTCTTTATCGCATACGCATAAACAGGATGAAAAAACCATACGACCTCCTTACTGAGGCTACCAAGGATATCTTGACACTCCCTAGGCTATCCATAGTAAATCCACCGAGTGTACCAACAGACCATTTGACGGTAATTGCAAACATGGAAATGTATTATCTTCATGCCCGTGATGCGTATCACCTGCTCATTATGCAAAGTAATGATATCGACGGCTTTGCAACCTTTGATACAGACTTTGCCCGCGTCTTTACCGCCAAACTCCTCATTAAAGCCTAGCATTTTCCTCTTGTCCCCATCCCATAGTTTATGGTATAACGCCATTCACATGGCAAAGAAAAAAATTCTTGAAAAAAAAGTAGAACCCCGGCCCTTTTCATTCATCCAACTGTTTCTCCTTATTCCTCTCTTTCTTATCGCCATTGGCGACACAATTCGACTCGTTGTTGGCACCATTTTTTTTCTCTGGAATATAACCTATAAAAATATCCGTCTTCCCCATATACCCACCAAAAAAAAGAAACCAAAAATAATTTCTTACACGATTTACCCGACACTTGTTGTCCCATTTGCCCAGCGCTTCCAATATTTTGTTATGGGAGTAACAGTTGTCATTGCGTGTGTGTTTGTTCCCTTCGTCACCTACTACTGGCTCCGCACACTCCCCAATCCGCGCCTACTGACCGGTCGCGATATCGAAGTGACGACGAAAATGTATGACCGCAATGGGACACTGCTCTACGAGATTTACACGGATCAAAACCGAACTCCTGTTCATTTCATCGATATCCCTGATATGGTGAAAAATGGAACCATAGCCATCGAAGACAAAAACTTCTATCGTCATCCTGGATTTTCTCTTCAGGGGATTGCCCGAGCCATACGGGAAACCATCGTTGTGGGTCATGTCCAGGGCGGATCAACCATCACCCAGCAACTGATTAAATCAGCGCTCTTGACCCCTGAAGTTACGATATCCCGAAAGATTCGGGAGATATTCCTCGCCTTCTGGGCAGAACGCCTCTACACCAAAGATCAAATCCTCGAAATGTATTTAAATCAGGTGCCCTACGGAGGAACCGCCTGGGGTATTGAAGCAGCGAGCCAATCGTACTTTGGCAAATCCGTCACCCAGGTCAATCTCGCCGAGGCAGCACTCTTAGCAGGCCTTCCTGCAGCACCCAGCGAATACTCCCCATTTGGTTCTCACCCGGAGAAAGCATTTGAGCGCCAAGCTCACGTACTCCAACGAATGGTTGAGGAACGTTTTATCACCCAGGAAGACATGAGCCGTGCCTTGGCAACTCCGGTCCACATCACCGCACCGCGAAATGGCCTGCGAGCTCCTCACTTTGTGATGTACGTACGAAATCTCCTGGAAAAAAAGTACGGTTCCCGCCTCGTTGACCGGGGCGGACTACGGATCGTCACATCGCTCGATTTGTCTCTTCAGGAAAAAGTTCAAGATATCGTTTCAACCAACATCGACAAATTGGCATCCCTTCAAGTAGGAAACGGTGCTGCATTGGTGACCAATCCAAAAACCGGAGAAATACTCGCTATGGTCGGCAGTCGTGATTATTTTGATCTTACTCGTGACGGAAACGTCAATGTGACGACAAGCCTTCGTCAACCTGGCTCATCGATAAAAGTAGTGACGTACACGGCAGCACTCGAAAACGGCATGACTGCCGCAACCATTCTCGACGACAGTCCGATTACGTATCCGCAATTGGGAGGAGCGCCCTATACACCGATTAACTACGACGGCAGATTTCATGGTCGCGTGCCCCTACGCATTGCCCTAGGCAATTCCTATAACGTCCCGGCGGTTAAAACACTTGCGACGATTGGGCTTCCCACGATGATCGAAAAAGCAAGGGCGATGGGAATAACGAGCTGGGAAGATGAAAGCCGGTTTGGATTGTCTCTGACACTGGGCGGCGGCGAAGTAACTATGACGGATATGGCCGTCGTCTATGGCACCCTCGCCAATATGGGAGAGCGCGTCAATCTGTCCCCCATTCTCGAAATCACCGACTACACGGGTCGCGTTATAGAAAAAAATACGCCTCACAAAATTCCCGAAGCCGTCAAGCCGGAAGTTGCCTGGATCATGAGTGATATTTTGCGTGACAATAACGCCCGCTCATCTGCATTCGGTCCAAATTCTCAACTCGTTATTGCCGGTAAATCAGTGTCCGTTAAAACCGGAACGACCAATGAAAAACGTGACAATTGGACGATTGGTTTTACCCCAAGCGTTGTTGCGGCAGTATGGGTGGGAAACAACAACAATGCACCCATGCACCCGACGCTTACCTCAGGGGTCACCGGAGCAGCCCCCATCTGGCATGACATTATGACAGAAGTGCTCAAAGATAAACCCGACCAAGTGCCACCTAAACCGGACGGCGTTATCGCCATCCCCTGCTACCTTGGAAGAACAGAATATTTTGTAAAAGGAACCGAGCCCCATGGTGGCCGCTGCATCCCGCTGCCCACTCCAATACCTTCCCCTACTCCTTAAATCCGTTTGACAAAATCGTTTACTGCGTTACGACCACGTATCCCAGGTCTGTCGCGTTGACGTGGTTGTGATACTGCCATTTTCCGACTTCGGCGAATGTATAATCGTACGTACCACCCTTGGCAACACTCTTGAGCTGATCAAACCCTGGGAGTAATTGGTGCGTTGGGTGAACACCGGACGCAACCCACATACCGCGATTGCTTTGATTCGTAAACCGCACCGCGGTCCCTGCTTTAACGGTAACCGTATTGGGTGTAAATCCACTATCCGTATAGGCAACCGCTGAGGCAGCAATCACCGGAGCTCCTCCCTTTTCCATCGTCTCGCCCGCTGCAGGTGAAACGTCCGGAATACCGCTCGTGTTATCTTGGGGAAGTGACGTTCCGGCTTGCGAAACTGTTGGCGTTGGCACTGCCGCTGGTAATGTCTGTCCCGGCGCTCCCTGGAGCACAAACCATCCAACTGCCAAACCCGCCAGAAGTACAATAATACCGACCAGAACTTTTCTATTCATAGAATAATCACCACCCCTCATGTATATCTATCCGCTACTTTACTTGCCGCATAACTTTCAGGTTTTATTTTTACTCTGTATCCGCTTCCCCGGATCATGCCGATAATTTCGCTTATCATCTCCCTCGTGTCACCAAATTTGCCAATATCGACATGGATTTCTACATCGTACTTGGTCACGCCGTCTTTATGAAGAAGTGCTAAAACCGTCTCTGCCATCTGGAGCGACATTGCCGCCTCTTCATACATCCGCTGCCGAAGGACATACGTTTTTTTATTCACAATCCGCTTCCAAAAATAGATGCCTCCGCGGCCCAATCTATGGACAACGATTGCGGTGACGAAATCAACTCCCGACCCATTGTGTGGCTGTGAGTCAGTACCAACCACCAGCTGATAGGTACATTCTGGCTCTTCTGAAAGAAAGGTCAGGATCCGTTCCCGGACCTGGGGCAGCTCGAGGCTCCCGTGCGTGGGACTCTGAAACATACCCCGCTATGGTACCAAAATAGGCCCCCGACACGCAAGAAAGCCCCATTGCTGGGGCTTTCTTTTAAGATCGTTTGAGTCTTACTGTTGCGGTCGCTCTTCTCGAGGTCGGGCTTCGTTTACCACTAGCGCTCGTCCTTGATAGTCTTTTCCGTGGAACATTTCGATTGCTTTTTTGGTTTCTTCATCAGATGCCATTTCCACAAATCCAAATCCACGAGATCGACCGGAATACTTGTCGGAAATTACCTTCGCACTCGTTACCGTACCAGCTTGCGCAAACAATTGTCCAAGCGCATCACTGTCAGTGTCGTACGGAAGGTTTCCAACGAATAAGTTGGTAGCCATTTGATATCACGCTCCTTTCTCCTTCGGATGCAAGGGGACTAGAACACCCGAAAGAGAATTGTCGGGGCCGTCACACGCTTTTTTCCTAGGTCAGGCAAAGTATAGCATATTTCCTAAAATGTTGCTCTGGAGCGCAATTTTTCCTACAATGGAAGCTAGTGGACAAAATATATAACGCCAAAGACACTGAAGATCGGATTTATCAGATGTGGGAAACGTCTGGCGTATTTGCACCGAAAAACGATCCTGAGGCCAAAACCCTGCCTGCCGGCAGGCAGGCCTTTACGATTATCATGCCTCCGCCCAATGCCAATGATCCGCTTCACATTGGTCATGCGATGTACGTGGTTGAGGACATATTAATTCGGTATCATCGCATGAGAGGCGAAGCTACGCTCTGGTTGCCTGGTACCGATCATGCTGGCATCGAAACACAATTTGTGTTTGAAAAAAAACTTAAAAAGGAAGGTAAAAGTCGTTTTGACTTTGACCGGAAAACGCTCTACAACATGATTTGGGATTATGTCCAGAAAAACTCAGGTATTGCAGTCGCACAACTCAAAAAACTGGGCTTTAGTCCCGATTGGAGCCGATTCAAATTTACCCTAGATCCCCAAATCGTCGATCTTGTGCTGGAAACATTTTTTGAGCTCCACAAACGTGGACTCGTCTACCGAGACCTGCGCCTCGTCAACTACTGCACCCGTTGCGGCACAGGCTATTCTGAGCTCGAAGCCAAACACGAAGTCAAGAAAGATCCATTTATCTACATTAAATATGGTCCCTTCACGATTGGAACGGTCAGACCAGAAACAAAATTTCGAGATACCGCCCTTGCCGTTAATCCCACAGACAAACGGTACAGTAAACACATAGGCAAAACATTTGAAATCATGGGGCTACTGGGACCTATCACCATGACGGTTATCGCAGACCCCGATGTGGATCCAGAATTTGGAACGGGTATTATGAAAGTGACTCCTGCTCATGATTTTCATGATTTTGAATTAGGCAAACAAAACAATCTTCCGGTTACCCCCATTGTTGATTTCAATGGCAAGATGGATTTTTCCTGGTTTCTTTCTAAAAAAGATATTGAACCCAAATACAAAGAAAGAGCCGAACGATACCATGGACTTCATGTTTCCAAAGCCAGACCCATGATGATTGAAGACTTGAAAGCTGATGGGTTACTCGAAAAAATAGATGAAACATATGAACATACCCTCTCTACGTGTTACCGATGCGGCAGTGTCTTAGAGCCGCTTCCCCTCCCCCAGTTTTTCTTGTCCGTCAAGCCTATGACCCAAAAGGCATTGAAAGCTCTCAGAGATAAAAAGGTCAAAATTCATGGACCGGGCTATGACAAAATTCTTGTTCATTGGCTCGAGAACTTGAAGGACTGGAATATAAGCCGCCAAATTGTTTGGGGTATCCGCATTCCTGCATGGTATTCGACAAAAGACTATCCCAATCTCCAGGTTACGTTCTTAGGCAATGACAAACAACTCATTAGTGGAGCTGTCGGTGAACTACTCAAGGTCCACACACTCGAAGACATACGTACGGGAATCCAAAGTTTGAAAGCTCCGGTTGATGCCAAATTTACACTTTCAAAAACATCTCCAGGAGACAACTTTATCCAGGAAACCGACACGTTTGACACCTGGTTTTCATCAGCCCAGTGGCCGTTTGTTACACTGCAAGCAAATAAACCAGGTGATTTTGAACGATTCTATCCTACCCAGGTCATGGACACTGCCTACGATATTCTCATTTTCTGGGTTATGCGCATGATTATGATGGGACTCGAAATGACTGGCGAGGTTCCCTTCGAACACGTCTATCTCCATGGACTGGTAAGGGATGAAAAAGGACAGAAAATGAGCAAATCCAAAGGAAATGTCATTAACCCTCTCGAATACGTTGAAAAGTTCGGTGCCGATGCCCTTCGCATGGCGCTCGTCATGAGCACAACCGCCGGAAAAGACAGCAACACGGGAAAAGATAAAATTCGTGGCATGAGAAATTTTACCAACAAAGTCTGGAATGCGGGCAGATTCATGAGTATGGCCAATCAATCAACAGAGGGAAAGAATGATAAAGACTTTCATGCGCATCTCAACGAAGTGGTCAAAACAATCACACGACAGCTCGATCAACTAAAAGTCGGTTTGGCAGCCGAGACGGTTTATAACGAATTCTGGCATTGGTTTTGCGACGCGTGTATAGAGCAAAATAAAAAGGGAAAAATTTCTCTAAAAGCTCTGACTCAGGGCTTCGAAACATTTCTCAAACTCCTCCACCCATTTATGCCATTTGTAACTGAGGAAATTTGGGATAAGCTCGCTCGAAAAGAAAAGGGTCTCCTTATTGCTGCGCACTGGCCAACGTCAGAGTCTTGAGAATCTCATCAAATACCGCCTCATCTGAAACAAAGTCGGCAGATACCCCCGTTGGGGTAAAGTGATTGAGCTCAAGCGTCTGAGTATCGTCGAGAATAATCATGACCCCACGCATCTGGGAGAAACGATATCCTCCGGTCGTTGTGCCCGAGAATTGTCCATCATAGGCAAATGCCCGACGTCCCGCAACTGTAGTTTCTGTCGTCGTAAACTCTCTCCCGCCAGCATCTACTATCACAGCGCCGATCGTAAATTGACGTGCATTGTTGTGTGTCGCCACGGTAAACCGTGTGCCACCAGGTAGATACGTCCCTTCGGAAACACAACTTGCTCCGTCGCAAATCGGCGCGAGCATGTCTTGTGGCAATTGGTACGATGCGCCGGCCACAGTATATGTTTTCCATCCGCTCAACGGAGGCGTAACCGTCGGTGAAACCAAAGGCAGTGCGGATTGGGTTGGAGTCGGAGCATTTGAAGCAGGAAGAGAAGTTTGGGTATATTGCCGCAAAAACGTACTGAGCCATATACCGAAGGCAAAAAGGAGAATAAAAAACACAATCGTCGCAATCGTATGGCCGAACCTTCCAGATTTTGGCACCATTGGCCCCGGTTGAATCGGGGGTTCAATAACCGGCGTTTCCTCATAGGTAAGTGGCATCGGAGGGCTTGCCGGAGGATCAAATTTTCCGTAGAGTTCTTCAGTGGTGAGTTGATCATCTGCCATAAGGATATTGTTCCATCGTTTCCTACCCGCTGTCAATCATTGAGGAAAAAACGTACTATGCCCGTTCGAGGTACTGGCCGGTTTCGGTATCGATGGCACGTATAAAATCCCAATAATTATCTCGCGTCACGATTTGCCAGGAAGCCCCAGGATACGTGCTTTGCCACATTGTGGATGGTACTCGTCTTCCTTTGGTCCATTTGACCTCAAATGCATGAAGTGTGCCTCCCTCTTCCTCTACATAGTCTATTTCTTGTTGAGTCCACGTGCGCCAAAAATAGGCATTGGGAAAATTTCTCATCGCCTCGTTGCGCTTTTTTCTTTCAACGATCAACAAATTCTCCCATAACGCACCGGTATCTGTGCGCATTTCTATCGGATTAAAGTTATTTATAATGGCATTGCGAATCCCTGTGTCGTAAAAATATATTTTTCTTGATTTACTGATCTCTTTACGTAAATTACGACTGAGTGGCGGCAGACGAAAAATCACAAATCCAAGCTCCAAAAGGCGGATATACGATGCTATGGTTTTTTGATCGACGCCGAGTAGGCTCCCGAGCTCCGTATACGAAACTTCCTGCCCCAATTGGAGGGCTAACGCAGTAAGTAATTTTTCCACGAGATCAGGATTTTTTATTCCCTGGTATTCCAATGCATCCTTATATAAATAATTTTTGTAGATCCCTCGCAACGTCTCCTCTGGATCTGCCGGTTGTAATACCACCTCCGGGTACGATCCATAGACGAGTCGTGTGGGCAAAAGCCGATTGGTCTCGCGCAGATCCGTCGAGATTTCCGTAAGGGACAATGGAAAAAGATGAAATTCAACTGTTCTCCCCGTCAATGGTTCTTTTATTTTGTTTGAAAGGTCAAATGACGAAGAACCAGTCGCGATAATCTGAACTCCGGGTGCGTTGTCTACGAGCAACTTGAGAGTCAATCCTATGTTTCTCACGCGCTGTGCCTCGTCGATAAGAACAAGTTTTTTTTGCCCGAGGTAGGTTACCAGTTCAGAAGATGTCTTATCCGTAAGTGCTCGCCGGATGTCTGGCTCGTCGCAGTTAAGATACAGGCTATCACGACTGTATTGCTCTTGGAGCTTTTTAATAAGCGTGGTCTTGCCCACTCTTCGCGCCCCATAGACAACGATTGCCTTACCGCTAAAAAGGTATTTCTGGAGTTTAGCCTCAATATTTCTGAAAATTACCATAATTTAAAGGAATATACTCCTCTAAATTACCATAATTTACCGGACTTGTCAAGGTGTCGCGTAGCCTGTCACCCCAAGCGCAAGAACACTACTTTGAGAAATTTGTGATATACTCCCCTCATATGAAAACTTCAATCCTTCGCTACAACGTCATCATCCGCAAGGAAAACCGTACCTTTATCGCCTATGTGCCCTCCTTGGGCATCTCAGATTTTGGCAAAACCCTCGAGGAGGCAAAACGCCACGTCCGAGAAGCAATCACCTGCCACATAGAAGGACTCATAAAGACAGCAACCGAGGTTCCGCCTCCTGATGCCGAAGAATACTACATCAGTTACGCCGAGATTCCTGTACCGGCAGGGATAAAATTTGCTTTCTAACTATGCCGCGTCTCGTCCCGCTCAAGCCCCGGGAAGTAGAACGCATCCTTCTTGCACGCGGCAACGGGCGCGCATACGACGGTATCCTTTCACTCCAGAGAAATCCCCCTTGGGACGCTTCGAAGTATCATCAGGCAGTCACAACTGCCTATAGACCTGTTCCGAAAATAAGATACTCTTTTGCAAAGCTACGCGTTACGCCCGCTCGAGGTATTGGCCGGTTTCGGTATCGATGGCGATTGTGTCGCCTTGTTTGATAAACAAAGGAACGGTAATTGTTACTCCGGTTTCCAGTGTTACTACTTTTCCTGCTCCGGCAACCGTATTGCCCCGGGCACCTTCTTCGGCTTGGGTCACCAAAAGTCGAACCTTTTTTGGAAATCGTACGCCCACTCCCTGATCATCATTGACGAGTACCTGGTACGTCTCGTTTTGTTTTAAAAACTGCACATAATCCGAAAGTACCGATTCGGCAATCTGGATTTGCTCGTAGTTAACATTATCCATGAATACGTACTTGTCCCCTTCTTTGTAGAGATACTGCATTTCACGGGTGTTAATGGGCACTTCCGTCATCGATTCGCCGGATTTAAAGGTAAAATCCTGAACTTTGCCGGTTTTTAAGGCCTTCAATCTCGTTCGCACAAATGCACTCCCCTTGCCGGGATTGACATGCTGAAACTCCACAATCTGATGCGGCTCGTCCTTAAACTCCACAAACATGCCTTTGCGAAATTGTGCAGTAGTAATGGTGGACATAACACTGGAGAATATTATCCCAAAACCCCTATTGATCTGCAACTTATCTCCCGTACGTATCCCAAAGAAGGTCAAAAAGTACGGACTGCGTTTGTGATAGCTCGCTATTCCAAATTTCTGTACCGACGATGGTGTCTTTGCCATACCCCACTAAATAGATCTTCTGTTTGGTGATGATCGTGTCCGAAGAGAAGGTGACCCCTTCTGGTAAAATGGAAATGGCGTGCCTGGTAGATGCATATAGCCGTTTATATTCCAGTGCTTCTCTGCAGCGTACTAAAAGTTCTTTGGCCCTTCCCCCGTTGGCCTTTATCGCCTGAGGAATTTTATGAAAATATTCCGGCATGGTCGCTTTTACACGACCGGGGTGGAAAAATGCCGTAAAAGACCGTTCCTTTAAAACTTCCTCATACATCGCCTCGACCCGATGTTTTCCCTCAAAAAACTGGATTTTAGGCACGATCGCGTTGGTTTTTTCTAGTGCCAATAGCTCGGGGAGCTTTGCACTAACAGTTCTCTTTGCTTCCTCTATATCTTTCTGTTTCGCTTCAAGAAGCGAGGGTAACGTGGACACTGCCACGGCCTGTGCGTGCATGATCCCTCTATGGGCAAATATGGTCACAAGCCCGGCTGACATGAGCCGGTCCATGATGACGTACATGGAGGATCGGTTAATCCCGGCGTGCTTGGCCCACACGCTTACCGGGCTAGCCCCGAGCTTCACGAGCTCCAAAAAAGCCCCGGTTTCCTTTTGGTCCAGATGGAATTGAGAAAAAATGTCTTGAATCATAGTGTTGTTGTAAAATTACAACATAGCAATATAGCCTCACTATAGCTATATTTTCCCTGTTTGTCAAGTAGTAGTGTTGTAAATACTTGACAGATATATATTCTCATGGTATATTATCCTGTAACAATTTTATTTAGGTCATTCAATACACTCCATTGAGTTTAAAATAAATGTCAAAAGGAAAAACCTATGAATAACTTTGAGTTTCAACCAATTAGAATTGATCGCGTAGCACAGCCACCATTTATTGATGTTCCCATTTATGGGCCGCGTCGGTATCAAGACCCTAGGTTTGATGAAATATTTAATGGTGCTGAAAAAGACCGTAAACGACCAGAGGGTTTTCATCCGGGGTGGTGGGTTATTCATCGAGAATACATAAGACAAGCAACCAAAAGTGGTATTCTTCTTACAGAATTACCACTCAGATACGAAGAGGAATTGGAACCGCTCTCTTACCTAGCGAAAATAGTGAGGGCAAACAATGATCCAGACGCGTTCGAAAGTCTTTATGCTGCATATCTCACATTTATGCCCAGTAAATGGTATTTATTTGAACGTTACAAACCGGAGCGGAAGTTGGTCGAAGCGGTTGGTCGGTTTCATAATGATGTTGTAAAATTCGATGCGTTCAAAATGTGGAAAATATAAACAGAACTCTGGATAATCACCACAACTCCCTCCCCGGAAAAAACATCGTACACGCATAGACGTAAGCGTCTTACGCCGAGGGATACACATCAAGTCCTGGTACTTTCCGAAATGCCCTATCGCCTGAAACAATCGAACATTTGTGATATAAAGCGGTTGCGGCCAGAAGCGCATCGACGACACCCAGGCGTATCCCGTGGCCTTCCATAACCGCCAAAAGTTCCCCACATCGTGTGGCTACCACTTCGTCAATCGGCCAAACATCCACGGAAAAATCTGCGAGAAAATTTTTGAACTCACTGATGTAGCGCTCGGGCGTCTTGGTCTTATGGGCTCCATGAATGATTTCCATTATGGTAAGCGCGCTCACCCGAAGCTGCTTACCCTCAAGCGACTTCATGAGAGCGACAGCGCGAGGGTTATCGTGGAAAAAGTCGATAAGAATGTTCGTGTCCAGAAGCACAATCATAATGGCTTTATCGCCCGCACAGAAGAACGTCTCAGGCGAACAATCTCTTTCTTCATGCTCCTCACATCATCCGCGTCTTTCCAGATGCCTGCATATGAAAGAATATCCTTCTGAGGCGCAACGCGGTCGTCGATAACCGGCACAACTTTGGCAATGGGCTTGCCTTTGCGTTCAATTACCGTGGATATCCCCCGATAGAAGGCACTGTTGAGAATCTCACCAAAGCGCCTGCGCGCTTCCATAGCAGTAACTGTCGTATTCATATATATCAATTCTATCAATTGATATGATTCATGTCAAGCCAAAAAAATATAGGTGTTTCCCCAGACTGCCCCAACAAGCTACAATAGACAGGCATGAGGAACTTATCCGTAGACGAACGCAAGCTCCTTATTATCCAGGGGTTTGACATCCTGGCCGCATCGCTCGCCGGGATATTTGTCACGGTTTTTTTCTTTGCCCATGGCGATTTGAGAGTGACCACGCTGTACAACATTGCAGCATTTGCGTCCATGACCTTCTTTCTTGGATCATCAGGCTTACTCCTGCGGTATTTCTCTTCAGGGACGCTTATGAAGGTGAGCTTGGTCGCAGGATCACTTTTCTATCTTCTACTATTTTTTCTCAAAGACCAAAGCATCTCGTATGTTATCCCGCTTGGCATTCTCTCCGGATTTTCCGGCGGGATCTTCTGGGCAACGTACAATCTCAATCAATATATCCTTTCTCACTCCGGTAACCGTATATCGTACTTTGGTTGGGGTGGAGCGATATTTAATCTTGCCAATGGCATGGGTCCCGCTCTGGGCGGCCTGATCATCACCGTCGTTAGCAAAACGTCTTTGGGAGTTATGAATGGATATCTCATGTTATTTTTTCTGGTTGCCCTGATAAATGGTATTACCATATGTATTATCGGTAAACTTCCTTCCCATGATGATCTGCAGTTTTCCTATCATCACATCTGGCAAAACCGGCGGAGTAAGCGCTGGAAACTCGTCCTCGGGCAAAATGCCGCGTTGGGTTTATACGATGTGGCAATCGGTACCGTCACCGGCATTCTGCTCTATGTCATTTTGAAAAATGAAGCGGTGTTGGGATTGGTTCTCACAACAGCTTCTCTCTTTGGCATGGTTGCCAGTCTCTACGCTATCCCGCTTCTCAAAAAGCACCCTTCTGCTTTCTGGATAGGCAGCATCGGGTCAGCGGTTTCCATCATTCTATTTGCGCTCTATCAATCACCTATAGGGGTATGGTTATTTATCATAATTTCAGGATTCACGGCACCGATGTTAAGCAACAAGCTGTCGACGGTTTATTTTGGCGCTCTGGACGAAGCGAAGGGCGGTTGGCAACAGAAGTATCATCTTCTCCTCGAGCGTGATATCGTTTTAGGGATTTTTCGAACAATGAGCTACATCGGACTTTTTGTTTTGCTTGGGTTTGGGTCGGAAATTCAATTAGCAAAATCGTGGTTACTTCTCTTGCCTATCATGCCAATCCTCATCGGATTTTTGATCAAAAAATCCATTACGTCCCAAAATGATGTTCTTGACACCACAAGTTAGAAACTTTACAATATAGAAATCTAAACATATGGCACCACAACTCAACCCCAACACCAGTCAGGAAGAATGGTTAAAAGTCCTTGGTAAAGGAATGGTCACTATCCCGAAAAAATGGCGGGATGATCTCGGCATCGCCCAGGGCGATATCATAAAAGCCACGAAGCAGGGGAAAAATGTCGTACTTACGTCTCCAAAAACACGCGCCGTCCCCTACCGTATCTACACCGACGACGAAATCAAAACGTTTCTTAAAGATGACCGCCTCTAGACATTTCCCAACGAATAAAGTTTTCTTTGACGCATCCGTCATCATCGCGGTCCTCCTTTCACCATCCGGCGGATCTGCTAAACTCCTCGAGTTTGCAAAAAATAAAGCAATTGTCGCTATCACCTCGCAAACCGTCATCGATGAAGTAATCGATCATACGGAAAAAATCCATAAAACTCCTGAAGAAATCTCGTTATTTGTGAAAGAGTCAGGGTTTCTTGTTCGGGAACGGGTAACCCAGACGGAGATAGAAAAGGTGTCAGGAATCGTCGATTCGACTGATGCACACCTATTGGTGGGAGCACGAGGTTCCGCGTGCCAATACCTGGTCACGCTTGATAAAAAACATCTTCTCCGTACTGATGTCCAAAAAATGGTTGCGCCTCTTCGTATCGTCAATCCAAAAGAACTACTTGGTGTGTTCGCTTGAGTGAACCGAAAACAAATCCTCTGCCGGAAAAAACATCGTGTCGGCAATATCGGT
>MFJJ01000042.1:0-3447 GCA_001780895.1 Candidatus Gottesmanbacteria bacterium RIFCSPHIGHO2_01_FULL_46_14 | reverse complement strand
AAAAAACATCGTGTCGGCAATATCGGTGATGTCAGCAAGTAACATCACGAGACGGTCGACGCCGACGGCGATGCCGGAACATTCTGGTAATCCGACTTTAAGGGCATCGATAAAGTCATGATCATAGTCGTATGCTGTTTTTCCTAATCGTTTAATTTCTTGAAGTTCTTTTTTGAATCTCTCTTCTTGTTCCTTCCAGTCAGTCAACTCAGTATAACAATCCCCCAGTTCAAGACCAGCGATATACAATTCAAACCGCTCGGCGAAACGCGGATCGCTTTTTTTCTTTTTTGCAAGAGCTCCCATGGCCGCCGGAAAATCATAAAGAAACGTCGGTTTTCCAAAACCCAAATGCGGTTCAATTTCATTGAGAAATATTTGATTGTATAGTTGCTCCCACGTCGTGTTTGGTTCGACCTGGTAACCTTTTTTATGTGCTATCTCTTTTGCGTTATCAAAAAAAATATCAAGATCAATATGCGCCCATTTGGCAAATGCTTGAGCAACAGTCGTTCGGTCCCAAGGTACTGAAAGATCAATAGTTTTCCCTTGATATATTATAATATTTGTCATTCCGGGCTTGACCCGGAATCCAGCGTTTTTCTTCCCTGGATCCCCCGCCCAGGCGGGGGATGACAATAAAAATAACAACTCCTCACAATCCTTCATAATATCTATGTACGTAGCCCCAATGCGATACCACTCGAGTATTGTAAATTCCGGATTGTGGAGATTGCCCTGTGTTTCCATGTTGCGAAAACTTTTTGTTAGAGAATAGCAATTGCCAATACCGGCAACCATAAGTTTTTTTAACGGTACTTCAGGAGACGTTGAAAGATATGCTTTTGTTTGGTTTCTGTATCGATCAAGAAGTGTCGTTTCAAAAACATCAAGGTAGGATTCCGCTGGAGGGTTTGTAATAAGCAGTGGCGTTTCTACTTCATGAAAGCCTCGCGTATCAAAAAACACTCGAATGGACTTGATGATTTTTTCTCGAACAAAATATTGATCCCAGAGGTTGGGGTTTTCTTTAAGTTTGCGCCATGTCCTCATGAACGCTTGCGTTTGCGAGAGGGGGTCGCGAAAGCATTTGCCACAAAAACCAGGTAGATAATCTCGAGAATTCCTGCGGTATGGACGAGAAGAAACACAATAAACCATCCTTTTTCCTCTCTTCGTGCGGCGTACCAGAGGGCTAACCCCGTCCAAATGAGCGACCAAACCATGAGGAAAACAAATCCACTCCCCCACCAACGACCCGTCATCATTTGGTTATTGCCTAAAAACCAAGATGTCTCTCCCCAGTTCATCATAGTCTAGAGGAATCGTTGAATTGAAGCCTTTTGTTTAAGTTCCTCAAACCACCCTTGAAGTTTTTCTCCGACTTTGCTATCAAAAATGGCCTGTTTTGCTTCTTCGCGTAATTTTTCCGGTTCCGTAGACGCAAGCAGCGCGCCACTGGTTGCAATATAGTTATTAATGTCTGCCTCTGTTACGGTTATATCGCGCCCAAGCAAATTACGGATAAGGAGCTGCAATCGAACCTGGCTCTCAAATTCAGTCCGGCTCATGCCCTGCCTGCTCAGGAGTTCATCGAGACTTGCATTTGGTCCGAGACTCGTGGTGATTTCAGTTACTTTGGCAGTAATCTCCTCCGGCGTCACTACTACTCCCTCTTTTGTTGCAGCGTCACCAATCAGCCGTTCGCTAATCATCTGCTCAAGTGTCTGTTGACCAAAACGCGAGGTCAACACCTTGTTGAGTTCCCATCGAAATATGGGTTTGCCGTTCACCATTCCTGCAATCAGAAGTCCTTTGTTGGTAAAAAAAAGCGCAACAAGACCAATAGCGACAACGGTAAGCGCAATGACTTTCGGCGACTTCCACACGGCTCGCGGCTCAGGAACTATTGGTACGGAAAGAGTTATTTTCTTCGGCATGAGCGTATTTAAGGAGGATACCATATCTACAAGAATCTTTGCAATAATCGGTTTATGAATACCCGGTAAACTTTTCGAAATGGATTCGGTCGGAGGCAATACCCATGGTACCAAGAAGTGTAACCATACTCTCGACAAATGGCAGTGACCCACACACATAGTATCGATCGCCACCAGCCCCGACTGAGTCGGGGCCAGTCGAAATTTCTCGAACCAGTGCTTCATCAATCCGGCCAGTTCGTCCACTCCAGACGGTTGGTGAATCTTGGGGACGCGTGATAGTATGGATGACTTTTGTTGAAAGTTCGGCCAAATAATCCTTGAATACTATTTCCTCCGGAGTTCTGTTTGAATAGAGAACGGTGATGGGCATTGACAACTGTTTGTCCGATACATACGTCAGCATGCTTCGAAATGGCGTGATTCCAATGCCTCCGGCGATCATGATGTGATGACCTGGATCTTCCTCACGGAAAATAAATCCTCCTCCGGGACCTCTGGCCTCGATAGTATCTCCTGCAGAAAGCGAAAAAAGTTTCTTTTTAAAACTGCTCTCTCCCTCATTGGTCGTCACCGCAAGAACCTTTTCTGTAGACGAAGAACTCAGACTAAATGACCGAATCGTCCCGCGACTGTCGGGATTCTCATGCGGCAGACGAATGCTCACATGTTGTCCGGCTCGATAGGATATGGGTGAATCCGACGTAAATATAAACGTCGTCGCCGTAAGCGTTTCTTGACGTACGTGAGAAAGGGTAAGCATCATTGGCGCTTTTTTATGAAGCTTTCGGCGAGCATGAACCCGTTCTTGGTGTACCCCTGGTCGAAAGAAAAGATGCAATCGGCGTGGAGTCGTGTGGCAAGTACCATAACAACGCAGTCACAAAAAGAGTTGTCTTTGGTTGTCTGTTTTTCATAGAGCATAAATGCTGCTCGCGTATCTCCATTGCTCACTGACTCCACTATGCTATCGCTACGAAGAATAACAGCGAGAGTTTGCTTCACGCCGGAGACACCCAGGCGTTGCAAACCAACCAAAGAAAACTCTGCCAACGTCGTCGGAGAAAGCATAAAGCGGGCTGATGAATCGTGCAGACGTTTCTGGATGTTTTCTGCGCGCGCATGCAGGGGGTCATCCGGCTTGGCAAGTCCGATGAGCGCATCAGTATCAACGATACTGATCATAAATGCGTTGGAGGTCGGCTTCTGCGGCTTCTGCGGCATATTTCGTGTGCTTTCGAGCAAGATCCTTGGGACCTTTCCATTTGAGTGTTTTTCCAAGTTGCACGAGTTGTGCAAGTCCGCCGGACGTACTTTTTTTCGCCTGTGTATCCTGCCGCAGTCCCCGCTCGGTATATGTACGAAGCTTATCCACAATACGCAAGCCTTCCTGTTTTGCCTGCAAACTTAAGGCTATGTAGAGATCCTCCGGAAAATAAAACTTTCGCTGCACGTAGGTCATATGGCTCCATAATACATGCATCGGCATCGTTAGTCAAGGCACAAG
>MFJJ01000041.1:24909-34899 GCA_001780895.1 Candidatus Gottesmanbacteria bacterium RIFCSPHIGHO2_01_FULL_46_14 | reverse complement strand
GCGTTCGGTCGATGAGCGAGGCGATGTTACCTGCGGCTTTACCCAGATTTTGTAAAAATATGTTGTCCGGGAAACGCGGAACGAGATAGCCATTGATGAGCTCGTTGAGGAGGTATGGAGTCGCGATTCCTCCATACATGGCTGCTGCCACCGGATGAAGGAGGAACGGTATCGCAACCGCACCCAGGATGATGGGTGCTTCTGGGACTTGGGCAGTTGTTTGTAATCTTGCGGAAGCTGCTTGATATTCTTCGGGATCTACAAGAACGACACCAAAAACAGGCCCATCGGTTCCATCGAAGGCTTCTTCATAAATTTCTGTGGGAAGATCAGCGACCCAATCTTCCCCTTGTTGCAAACCGCGATACCCAAGGCGGTTATCCCCGCCACCAAGAATTGAATCACCATAGTCTGTCCAATCGTGGCGAGCGGCGGTACCGCCAACGATTACTCTACCAATATCGGTCACCGTCCCGTCAGCATTTTTCCGAAAAAGTTCAAATTCGCGTCCAATATCATTGGGTGATTTTGCTGATATAACGCCTACATAACGACTGTTGACTTTTTGGATAAATTCGTCGTAGCTTACGAGGTTCCCATTTTCGTCTCGGGCTAAATCGTAGAGGCGTCGCTGATTGTCATTGAGCTCGTTAGGCTGAACTGGACCGCCATGACGATCGGCAAGCGTTACATACTCATTTATGCCATCATCCGGTGAGCTGTTTGTACCATCGACAAGGGCCATCCGTCCATCAATGGATACATATCCATACCCACCGCCGGTTAGAACATATCCTCGTCCCATCTGTTCGGGAAGGTTCGGTGCTCCTGGTATTTGCCCACTCGTATACCCCCACAATTCGTCGATCGCACTTTGATTTGACCCGTACCGGGTCCCGGATCCAATAACAACACGCGAATACGCATCATAATACTGTTGATACACTGCTTGTTGACGAGTTTCGCTCTCAGGGGTTTGGGCAACACGCTGGGATATACCCACGATCGGAGGATGAGACAAATCTACGAGTGAGGCGACTATGTCAGTTGGTGTTATTTCTTGTGGAGCCTCCTGTATTTGTTCTTGTACGTCCGGCTGCGCAGCTTGTTCTGGTAGAGATACAGCACTTTCTTTCTCAACAAAATTGGAAACAACAGCAACAGGAGGCTGCTGGATGACTTGGACAATCGCTGACGACGCGGTTGGTGGCGCACGGGGAGCCGATGGTGAGAGCGTCAACGCAATATACAAAGGAAGTACAATAGACGTTCCGAGAATGGTGATGATCGTCGCCACACGGCCAATCCCGGCAGCAGTTCTCTCTAATCCACCGGTTGGTGCTTTTGTTTTCGCAGAAGGCTTCGGTGGAGCCGGTTTTATTGAAACGACGGTGAATTCCTTTGCTGAGCGGATAAAGATATCTTCTTTACCGTTTCGTACTACTTTGATCCGATACATGCGTGGATCAGGATCGTACTGGAAAATTTCTCCCGGTACATCAGCCCCTCGAATCCTGATCGTCACCTGAGTGCCTATGAGAAGGCGACCCTGCGCATCTGGCTGTTGCGCGGGTGGCACCGGGGCTTGGCCGGGGATAAAAGCAGAGATGTCCGATTCTTTGCGAGCTTGGAGGAATTTATTATTCGGACCAATGATGTTCCACGCACGCTCGCCACCAATCGTCGTTGGGCCTCGAAGTGTTGCATCAACCTCAGTGCCATCGGCAAGCTTTACCATTACCCGAGTACCATCCTTTGGCGTTCCGACGGCAGTCGCGCGGACCTCAACGACATTGCTGGATTGAACCGGCGCAGTGGGCTTTGCAACAAAGCCATTTTGGGACGCGAGCCATACCCAATTGAGCATACGCAATCCGTCATAGTAGGCAGAAACCGTACTCACCATGGCATATACCGGACCAACAACCGGTACCTGCCACAAAACAGAACTAACTCCCGGCACAAAAAATGAAATAACAGAAGGGCCGCGAAACATAAACCACCGCATCGTTTCTGCGATGCCGTACGGGCTAAACGCATATGCTCTATTCCAGAGCTTTCCTCCTCGCCCCATCCCAAAGGGCGTTGCATTGGCCCAGAAGCCAAGTGGCGTCCTTCGATTACCGGTTCGCGTTGTTTCGTAGGCAATCCCCAACTGTCCGTTGGGAATATCGGTTCTGATGGTCACCCATGCTTGCTTGAGAGTCGGCAATACTCTATCAAATGTCCCTCGAATATCAAACGCTCTCTGAAGGCGCTCCTGACGGTTGCGCTCTGCTTGCTGGGCTGGCGCTGCTGGCTGAACCTGCGCCGGAACTGGCGGGGCTGGCGGAAGCTTCCCTTCTCTTCGAAGAAACTCATCAACATGTGCCAGTGACGAAATCGGAACAGATTCTGCTTGTGGACCAAGCCTCTGGGTAAGTTGAAGTAAGATTTCATCAGTCGAAATACTGGCACTCCGTAATGCTTCAGGTAATTCATCGCTTCCCACAAAGCGAACAAGGGCGGCGTTCAAAGCTTGAGTCGTTGCCTCATTAGCTGCCTTCTTATATGCGTTCATCGCGGCGAGAAGTCCTTGTGCAAGATCGCCAGAAGGGTCGTCAATAAGCCTAATAGCCTCTTGACTCGGAATTTCTACGATTGCGGCATCAACAAGTGCTTGATCAAGCTGCGTTTCAACCGGAGCCGGTGGTTGGGCGGGAGTTGCTGGTGGCAACGGTGGGCGCTGGAAGCGGGCAACGATACTCCCAATCCATGCTGAGAAGCGTTCGGCGAGACGTATGATACCCTTGCTTATTGCTGTCTGAAGATTGCCAATAAATGACTTCTGAGATTTTTGTTGGGCGGGTACAATGAACACCTCGATGACATCTTTTGGGGTTAACCGATCATAGTTTCGACCAGATGGATGAGTCGCGGTCCGAAATGCGGCAACAGCTGCATCAACTTCGCTTCGACCCGGAACCGCAAATGGAGCCGGTGTTCCTAAAATTTCTTCCCGAATCGTGCCCACATTCATGTCCACAAGCGCATCGATGAGCGCTCTTCCCTCCGGCGTCTCGAGATCCTGCGCTGCTATAGCTTGGGTCGTAAAGGGCAACCGACCCGGCAAAATTTTTGCTGTGAGAAGCTCTTCTTTTATATCATTTGATAGCTTTTGATCTATATTCCAGTATGTCTCTTGTGCACTTGTCGTTTGATCTAAGAAATTTTTGTACGTCAAACTATAGGTAATCCCATCCTGGATAATCTGGACAAGGTCGTGATGATCGCGGAAAAGTCCAGTAACGTCAAATGGAGTCGCTGGGTCAAGGGATTGCTCGGGTGTATAAACCGTCTGGCCAAGCGAGACGCGACCAAATCGAACTTTCGCTTCCGGACTGAGACGGATGGAAGTCTGGGTTGTATCGCTAAATACATCAAGTTTTTGTCTGATGACCGGAGAGCCGATGGTTGGAATAAAACCATTCTGTTGTTCGAGTGCAATCTGCGACGCTGCTCCTTGACGCGCGAGGGAAAGTTCTTCAAAAGTAGCGGAGTCAAGGTCAGCTGCGACACGCGGGACGAGCGCTTTGGCGACCAAGTCAACAGCTTTTTCTTTCGCCCACTGGTCAAAATTTGCTCGCGTGATATCCTTCGGGTAACCACGATTAAAACTCGTCACCGCCCGTTCAATCGCCTCAGCTACACTTGTTCCTTGACTCATGTCTCTTTGAACGTCGGGAAAATAGACCGCTTGAGGGAACATCGTTTCCAGGCGTCCGCGCTCCCCAATGCGCACCCGCTCGGCAATCTCAGTTTGCCGCGCTTCCTCAATAGCCGGACGTGCGGTCTCGGGACCGACGACAACAGCAACCGGCGTTTCTCTCCCTTCACGGAAAACAGTCGCGGCTATCTGATCAGACGCTACATTAGCGTTAATGATCGCTGTGCGCTCGTCGATTGTGCGAGCCTCTTGCAGGCTTTTTCCTTTTAGCGCGGGGTCTGCTACAGAACCCAAAGAAATTGCTCTTCGCTGCCCGCTATTATAGATATGATCAAAATAATACTGCTGAGCTTCCGAGCTTA
The DNA here is from genome assembly GCA_001780895.1 of Candidatus Gottesmanbacteria bacterium RIFCSPHIGHO2_01_FULL_46_14. Lineage (GTDB taxonomy): Bacteria > Patescibacteriota > Microgenomatia > UBA10105 > UBA927 > 2-01-FULL-46-14-A. The sequence continues at coordinate 30,831 of MFJJ01000041.1, read as the reverse complement.
ATTTGCTAAATTCAGGCGTATTGACGAGATTATTGATAAATTCTCGCGATCGAGCCGCGGCTCGATCGATAGCGCTCGCACCAGTCTCATTCCCCTGCGAAAGACTATCATTGATGCCGGCGACACGGTCATAGGAAGCCTTCAGGCTTTCGGTAAGCGAAGCCAAATCAGCTGGCTTTCTTCCGAGTATCCGGTCAATAATACTTTGTTTGCCACTGCGCCCGACGAGCGCATCAATCGTATTTTTGACGAGATCATCATAGCCCTGTCGAAGCGAGCTCGTAAAAAAGTCCTGCCGTGTCCCCTGAACCCCTGCCGCCCCTTCGTTGGTATTAAAAATAGCAAGCGCTTCATCCCTGGTTAGCGTACGGTTTTGGTCGCCAAGAATAAATACTTTCCCTTTCTCCGCAATCTCACGCGCACGGCCGATGTCTTGCACCACGTCGGTTTTTGTCGTCGCCCTTTGACTCGCAATGACATACTCCGGATCTGTTGTCGTAAAGACGCCGGAAATGTCCGTTCCTCGTCCGGAACCTTGCGTATACACGAGGATAAAACGCTTTCCCTGGCTTTTAAGATCCTTCATGTAACCGATTGCTTCTTCAATTGCGGTAGTAGTCTCCCTGCCCTCTATGCTTCTTGGCTCAACGCCAGTTCGATACAATCGAACCTTTTCTGCCTCTGGAATATTGTTGTCATTATTGAGAACAATTATTTCAACATCAGCCCCCATCCGTTTCCCTTCGGCGACTACACGATCCTCAAGACGCTGCCTGGAAATATCTTTTGCATCGAGAACAACCCGCGCTCCTTGACCCTGAGCTAAATCCTCAAGGGCGACCTTGCTTGGATCATCGATGTTCTCCCATACAAATTCCCGTGTTCGCTGGGCATCGGTACCAAATATTTGATTTTCGCTCGTGCGATCAGGCTCGAAAACTTTGAGATCCATGCCCAAACTTACCTTAGCATCGAGCGCAACACCCTCGGGAGTTCCCGTAAATCCATAGAGACGCTGAGCATAGTGGCCGCTACTGAGAATTTGCTTCCACGTCATCGTCTCCCCTTGGTCAGAAATCGTTACTTCCGGTATTCGCGACATCAACGACGCATGATCGACCGTCTCTCCGGAAACCTCCTTTTGTATCCGATACCCAACCGTTTCTAATGAAAGAGCAGCGAGCGCTTCCTGCGGACGGGTATTTTGGAGTCTTCCGCTTCCATCGCCATAGACCAACCCTTCTCCGCTAAAGCCATAGGCATTGGTGGAGCGACCGGCGTCTGCGACAATGGCATTGACCGCACCAACCCGTTCGCGAAGCTGATTTTTAAACTCGGTAGTGGGCGTATCAGTTGATCGAAACGCATCAAGTGCGCTGACGAAGCCTTCATGAACAGGTATATTATTCCTTTGCAGATACTGCTCAAAACTCTGGTCACCTGGTTTTCGTGTTGCTTCATACGCTTGCCGCGTTGCCTCCAGGACCATATCCCGGTATGCACCCTGAGCCTCTGGTTTTTGCGAGAGCCGGTATCGATCGCCGGTAACTTCAAATAATAGAGACGATACTGCCCCTCTCTTTTCTGCAATAGCCCGGTCGACAAAGCGTTTAACCGGATCGGAAACATACATGTCTTGATAACTTTTTGCTAAATCAGGCGACTCGTGGATGACAATGAGTTTTTCTAAACCGCCCGAGGAGAAGCGAGTACCGGCAAGGGCAACGTCAAATTCGTCAAATAGGGGTATAGCGCCCCGTGTTCGCTCAAGAAACGCTTGGGTGAGTGGATCATTTGATCGGGATACGTGGTGCTCGTAGGGAGTATCAAGGGCTGCAGAGTAAATAACGTCAGCGTTTCGCATGACGCCAACTGCTTCTTCACCGGTTACGGTGCGTTTGCTTTTCGTATTGACGTCCCAATACGTAACTTTCCGATTTTGAATATCATAATAGACGGCATTGACGCCATTTTTCGCATGGACTTCTGGTCCATAATCCCGCATCATTCCCTCAACATCCGCATACGTTGCCGCAAGGATATTGACTCGGGTTCCAGTCAGTTTTGCCTTCACGTCACCGATGGCGTTAATAAGAAACGAAGATTTTCCGAGCCCGGTGGATCCGCTATAGACAACGCCGGTTGCACCGTCTTTGATTGACGCGTCAAGGACAGCATCATAGAAGATTTTCGATTGATCGAGCCGTCCCGTGGGATCTTTGGGACCGGTCATTATCTTACCCCAATTTTTTTCGATGGTACTCAAAAATTCGGAAACTTCACCAAGTCTGGTTTGAGTCGTTGCGTCTGGTTGCCTGTTGGGATCTGTTTCGTGAACTAGCTTCAGTTTTAATGACGTCGGATCGCGTTCAATTTTAAATCCATCCTTCTGTATCACATCGGTTACTACTGATAGTTTTCCTATCGTATCGACGATTCGAATTCTTGCTTGCTGCGCCTCGGGATTGAGTCTATTGTCAACCCAATCCGTCAGGCGAACGCGAACGGAATTGTTTGCTCGAGTTTGAGCTGTGTCAAACGTTGCTTTGGTGCTTTTGGCAAGCTGGGTCACTTGCGCTAATGATCGATCAAGCTCTGTAGGAATAGTTTTACCCTCCAGAGCCAACTGATTGCGTTTTGCCTCAAGATCAAGTCGCAAAGACTCGCTCTTGACATACTCAAGTCTTAATCGCAGCACATCGGTTTTAAGATCTTGCCCGGCCAGACGGTCGACGACTCGGGCGACCGCTTCCCCGGCGTCAGAAATAAATTTGGGCTTGGTAAGTTCGATGCCAAAAAGTTTCGGCGGAGGCTTGGGCTCTTGGACCGTTACGGGTGTGAATGTACCCATCGCTGCCGCAACACCCACCAACTCTTGTCGTGGAGAAAAGTCCGCCCGTGCTGCCTCACCCGTCTGCGGAATAAATTGACCACTGCTTCTTCCGGAATCAACAAAACGAATACTCTTTGGTCCTGCTACTAAACCACTCGAAAATTCTTGAGCAAGTTTACCGCGGATATCAGACGTATAGCGACGTGCTGCCTCTCGAAGAATGTTGTCAACCATGGTTTCTCTCGCAGTATCAGAAATACCAGAGAAGCGCTCTGCCACTCTCTGACGAACACTCTCGGCTACTCTCTCCCTCAAATTTTGGGCAAATGAATCACCAGAAAACATTCGATCGACAAATTCTCCCATCTGCCGCTCAATACCACGAGCGCGCGTCTCGTTATTCGTGAATCGATTGTCTCCCACAATACGATTGATTTCGGCCTGTACCCTATCAAGAAGTGTTCGTCGTACCGCAACATCTATATCTGTCCCAAGCTGAGGGAGAAGTTCGTTCGTGACTCTCGCTTGCACACCGGGGTCCTGGGGATGGAGGCGAATCCAGATTTCCGTTGCATATCCCTTTGCCTCGGCGATCTTGGCGCTATTTCCCCCGTATTCGCCATTGAGAATATTACGTGTGAGTTCCCGGAGACTCGGCGCAGTTTCATCTGATACTCGTGCTAAACGCTCCTGACCCCCGGGGCTCGTCAGTTCGTTTCGAATATCGCGAGCCTCTACCCGATCGATGGCGTTAAGATCAGACCTGATTCGCCGCTCTTCTAACAAGCTCAGTGCCTTTCCACCGGCTTCTCGAATATCTCGCTTAAGAAGTTCAATTTCATCATTGTAGGTACGCGTTATGAGGTCTCCGACGCCACTTCGCGGCTGTGTTGCAAGCGACGCGAGTCGCTCTCGCGAGGCAACGAGTGTTTGGTAGAGAGGATCTGTTGGTACTATCGCTTCGGTACGTGCTTTGGCTAGATAGGTATCTCGTGCTTCGCTATACGCTCGCTGTGCTTCTGGATCGCGTCCAAAGACACTGCCGAATGTATCACCAAGAAGCCCATCGACGAAACGGCGTACTCCGCTTCGGGGATCTGTCAAAACTGTTTGCTCCGCCACAACGCGAAGTTCACTGGCAACAACGGCAAGCCGCGCCGCTTCCAATTGTTGTACTGATGTACCTTTCACTGGATTACCGTTTTGGTCAAAAAAGCTTCTCCAGTTGTCATAGGAAGTCTTGAGATCTTGTTGTGCTTGCGTTTGGCCAAGGAGGTACTTCTGCGCCTGCAGCGCTTGTGCTTCGGAAACGCCAACTGCAATAATGGCGTCGGCAAGTTTTATTTGTGCCGGATCTCCCAGTTTAGCACCTTTGGCCTCCGCAAGAGCTAATGCAAGAGTCTCGCGCGGATTTTCAACAACTTGCGCTGAGCGACCAGTTAATTCTCGCTGCAGATTTTCCTGGACACCGTGGCCCGCAGCAATTCCGGCCATCACCGCTGCAGCGGCGCAGTTGTCCCACCCGGTTTGTCCCTGACTTGCAGCCAAGCACGATGTACCAGCAAGCGCGACGTTGACCAATACATCCGCCCGTTGCACACTCGCCGCAAATGCCGATGGCGTTTGGGCGATTGCCTGTGGCACGGGAAGAGCGGCAGTCTGGGCTGGTGGTGCACCGACACGAGTAAATATTCGGGCAAACGACGTTCCCGCAAGTCCCCAACTCACGAAACAATCGGCACTCATGCCGGTTTTTTCGCACGTATCGATGGCGCCGGCGGTAAATACGCCCGTTCCCAAAACAGGCAATCCGCGAGCTATAATCGGCTGTTGCCAAAATCTGCTTCCGGCAGCAAGAATCCGTGAGTTGATACTCCCAGTGGCGGCAACTCCCGATTGAGCTGCGGTACTATTTTTTACGGCATTAACAGCAGCATTCACTTCTTCGTCAACAAGAGAGGCTTCCGCTTTGGCAATTGCCGCTGCCGCTACCGCATTCGCTTTACTGATACCGCTTGCTAAACGCACGAGATTACTTGTTTGATTAAGGGACAATCCAGATGACGCCGCGGCGAATATAAACATTGCCCCGGAACGAATACACGCACCAGTTTCATATTCTCGCCCACCGCAAGCCTCAGCTGCCTGCCCAAGAGTATCACCGGCAAAGTAAAACGATGACGCTTCTCCCAGTGCGGGTAAAATGACAGGTGCAATAGTTGCCGCGCTCGCGCCGGCGATCGCTAGCTGTCCGAGTCGGAGCGGAGGAAATGCTAATGCCAACACGACACCGACCGGCTTTGCCGTCTGCATGATGACTCCGCGCGTTACATCCCACGCTCCGCCAATATAATTTCCTTCTGCCCATTCTTTCACCCCTTGTTCTTGCGTTAGGCGCCCCCGCACCAGTCCCCCTTGCATGAAGTTATTGAGCGCTATCGCGGCACGCACCGTAGTACTGGAAGAATCCAGCTGAGATTTAATCACTCCATAGTCAATCCGCCCTTCGATTGCGCTCTCAAGAGAAGTGGCGTCGGCGGCTTGTTCGTAGCCGCCGGTGACGCGAAGACCGGAGAGGATGTTGCCGAAATCTTTTTGAATAAGGAGATAGTCGGCAATTTGTCGTTTTTGATACTCAGCTACGGTTAATCCCGATGCTTTAAACGCATCCGTATTGGTGATATGTGCAGCTACTTCAACCAAATGTGCCGGCGAATTTGATGAGGCATAATATTGCTGGTAGGCGCTGGCGATACGGTCGGCAGTCGCGGTGCGTGCTGCGGCTGCGTCGTACCCGCTCTCCCCTCTGAATTCTTGCTGTAGTTTCGTAGGGTTAATAGAATCGGCCAGTTTCTGTACATCAAGTCCACTGAGTGCCGCTTGTTGAAGCCAACCAGGATTTTGGGTAAAGAGCAACTGTGTTTGGGGAAGCGCAAGTTTTCCATAATTGGCCAGATCATTAACCGTATAGGCAGCGACAAGATTTGATCGTATTCCAGAGATGTCTTTCCCTTCCAACATGTTGGGATTTGACTGGAGAATATCGGCAATGGTTTTGTCGGCAGCATATTGAGTTTCCAACCCCTGAG
>MFJJ01000041.1:0-24884 GCA_001780895.1 Candidatus Gottesmanbacteria bacterium RIFCSPHIGHO2_01_FULL_46_14 | reverse complement strand
CCGAAAGTGCTAACCCCGTCCAACCCGTCATTTGAGATGCTGCACCGGTAATCTTTGTGTCACCGCGCAGTACCGCGGCAACCACCGAGTCCATGGAGCGCGGGTCAAATGACTGAGCTTTGATATCGATGACGCCGGCTCCGATGAGTTTCCTTTGATTTGTGAGAAGATAATCTATTTGCTCGCGCTGATAGGTATCAAAATCTACGACAGTCTTCCCTTTATTCTCTGACCGAGATTGCCAGGCAATAAAACTCGCGTATTTCGCCCCAGCATCTTGACTGTTGACGATGACGTCAGTCGCACCTGTGCGGTCAATATCCACCATGGGTCCTGAACGTGATGCCCTGGTATACGTTTGTTCAAGTTCCGTTGGAACAAATTGACCTGATTTCCATCGTTGGTAGTACTCATCTGCCACGCCTCGTTCGGAAAGAGCTGGCGCGATACGATTCCACGCGTTCTGCTGGATCGTTTCAAAGTCAGATAGCGTTGCATTGGGGTGGCTCTGGGCATAGATATTAAATGCCCGATCGTATCCCACCCGCGCATCAACAATCTGATTAAGAAGTGTTTTCTGATCAGTATCAATCAATTGTCGCAAAACCGATCCCGCGAGGAATTTACGGTAATTCCCCTCGCTACAAAATCCAGCTGCAGCCGACGATGTGGTCTTGAGCGATGCGATACAATCATTCTTTAACTGCAACGGCGTACCGGTAAGCAGAAAATCGTATTGCCGTCGAAGCTCCCCTTGTGCCAGTTGTGCCTGTCGATATTGGTCAATTATGGCACCTTTTTCCACCTGACTAAGTCCAAACCCATTGAGTGCTATAGAGAGTGCGGTGCCCTGGTCGGTACAAACCGGATACGGAGTATTTGGTTTCGATTTATTCCCTTCGCACGCAAGCCGAATATCTTCAGACGTCAACGTGCCGTTACCCACCCGATCTAAAAATTGTTGCTGCTCCTGGTATTTCCTCGCATCGACCAATCCCGAAGTCAGTTGTGCGTCGAGTGACTGTCGTTCTACTTGGACCCTTAATACGCCACTCTGTTTACAAAGCGCTTCCCGAGCACTACTGTCCTGGGCCTGTTCGCAGGCAAATTTTGCCTCAATGGCGCGATTGACGAGATTCTGATCAATCGTCTCTTGTTGGACGCTATCGACAAATTTTTTGTAGTTATCCGGAAGCCTCGAGTAGAGCTCGTCTCGCACATGCGACGAGTTGCAATCATCTCCTTTGAGACCATAGGATTTGTTTTGACATAGTTGAGTAATCATCCGCTCGCTCCCCCACGTAAGCACCCGAGCGACAGCATCATCACGTTGCTGTTCCTCTATTTGAGCAACCACACCAGCAACACGGGCACGTCTATTGGTAAGCTCTTCTTGTGCAAATGCTGGATTCGACACTGGAAGTCGGTCAAGTTGTGCTAAAACGGTAGAAAGCTTTCCGCAGACGCTCCGTTCATCATGTGCACCGGCTTCATTGCACGCAATTTGTGCTTTGGCTGCCTCCTGAATAAGTCTGTTTTCTTCAAGTACATGGTATACTTCTGCCCGTTCTTTATCGCTAAGCTTGCCCATTGCAAGAGAGAACTGACTACTGTCAATGGAAATCTCGGAATGCTCCTGCATATAGTAGTAAGCTTCAATAGCGCGGTTGATCTTTTCCGTCGGCACGATTAAAGTCCGCACCTGATAACACTCTGCGGGAGTGAGACTCCCGCAGGAATTCGGGTTACCGGTAGCAATTTGATTGTTTACGACGCCGGCAATGTCAGGAGAATCCTTAAGCGTTTGCCAGCATTTACCGCCGATAGGAGTGGATCCATCAGGACATTTTCCGTTCTGTATTTGATCGCTTGCTCGCAGAATCGCAATACCACTTTCCGTTTCTTTCGTCCCATAATTTCCTCCCGCGCAGACACTTGATATTCCCGTTGCAGGATCCGGGGCATTGCGGCATACAGCTCCGACGATTGCAGGTTTGGTACCGGATTCATCGGGGCATGCCTTGATGGCCTGATCACGACAGTGGCCGCCGCCGGGGTCTCCACAAAATCCGCCACCGCCGCAATAGTTACAAACAACTGTGCATTGCGCATCTCCGATTTTGTAAGGCGTTGGTGGCGTGAATGTTGGTTTATATGGTTTGAGTCCCAAGGGATCAAGAATCGAATTCTCAATAAATCCAATTGCACGTTCAGCCAATGATTTTTGATTCACTTCTATTATAATTTGATCTATTTTTTTACTATCTGCACCTGATCCCACCGCATTCCCAATCTTTAACGCGTATGCGACAAGTTCATCCTGCGATTTACCTTCTTGAGCGAGTTTGTAGAGCTGAGACTGAAGATATTGCTGCTGTTGCTGAATAGCCAAAAGCACGTCGGGAGAAAGTTGCGAACCATCTCCCACATTCGCTTTAGATTTGGCAGTATTGAGCGCGGCAACGTTGGCCTGATCGATTGCGCTCCCTATATTTTTGAGCGTTTGGTAGGCAGGACTAAGGTATACATTGCCTGGAAGTGCCTGTTCTGCTACGCCATAGGCTACTTGTGCAGCCTGACGACATGCGTCGTCACTTCCTCCGCCGGTCTTGCATGCGCCCCACGCCTCCTCCCCTGCTTTTCCAGGATCGGTAAAGCCGGCAGGTATGAGCGCTCCAGAATCTATCGTTTCTGCGCGCTGTCCCGCAGGACCAACTACGGGTGTCGGTGTTGCGGCAATCGGCAAAGGTACCTCCGTCAGCTCAACTCCCACTCCGGCCTTAAGGTCCGCGATTATTTTGTTTTTATCGGTCCCTGCTTCTATCGCTTTGTAATCGTTGGCGCCAAATAAATCTTGCGCCCGTGACGAAACAATATCCTTGCATTTATCCGCGCCCGCCACAGAAACACATGCTTTATAATTGTCTACTGCGGAGTAATCCTGGTTAGCTCGTGCTACGCAGTAGCCCCACCCGCTTTTTACCGCGTTGTTTTCTATCACGCACCCAGCCCCGACGCATCCATCGCCACCGCAATCCCACGCGCCGCAGCAGCCTCTCGGCGGCGCTGCCTCAGGAGACTGGTTTGGTGATGGTGCCGTCGTCGGAGTGGCAACAGTGCCACCACCAGCCGGAGCTGTTGATGGACTCGTGGATAAAGACTGGGCTATCTTTGCCAACGCGTCTTGGGCAACTTTTTTTGCCTGCTCTTCTATCCTATTTGCTTTTGCGCCTTTCCCTTCAGCGCGCAGGCGCTCGGCCTCAGAAAGGGCGAGTTGCAGTTGGGTCTGGGCCATCTGCTGTTGACGCGTGGCCTCTCCTGCCCGCTGCGACTGTGTTTCACCCGCAATTTGGGCAGTCAGTGCGGCCCCTTGTTCTACTATTTTTGCCGTCGCCTGATCCTGCCGCTTGGCAACTTCTGATGCTTGGGCCGCGCGCTCGTCATCACTTTTGGCAGCTTCACCCTGAAACAACCCGTTTCCTTGCCCGTCGCACTTGGAGGGGCCGGTCCATGATCCACCGCTACACTGATAAAAACAGCCGTTTCCTGAATTTCTGTGTTGACTGCCGTCTGCGGCCCACCCATCGCACTTTCCGCCACCACCACCTCCACCACCGCTACCGCCGCCCCCAGAACCCCCGCCTCCTCCACCTGATCCGCCTCCTCCGCCACCGCCTCCGCCCACATGGACGTCAGGCTTCCCATCACGTCGATCCACTGAATTAGATTCACCGGTATTTCGGATGACATCGCCGTCACTCGTATACTCTGTTTGATTTGGCGTGACATTTTGATTCTCCGGTTCCCGCGCCGCACCCCAGCCTTGCTCCCAATCCTGCTGCGTCGTGCAATTTTGCGTCACGTTGCACATGTTATCGACGGCATACATAGGGTGCCTAAAAAAAAGAAATATGATTGATATTGATAGAAAAAGTATCTTTTTCATACTATTTTGATATAGTCATCTGAAAGGATGAAATAGCTTCACGCGCTACCACTGTTCTTTTTTCATGACCCGTTTGATCGATCACGTCGACCACATAGGAAGTAGCGTTCTCGGGAACATCGATAGACACATGTCCCCGCTCATCCGTCATGGCAGCTACGGGGTACACGTATCGAGACTGTTCCTGGCGGTAGATAAATACCGCTACGTTGGACGCGGCTGACGATGAAGCACTCTCATAGGTCACCAATCCTTGCGCGGCAAGAAACGAAGGAGAAACCTCCTCTGCCGCTAGCGTCCTGATGGCGGAAAGGAATCCAATCTTTTTCTCGACAGCGTAGGACGTACCCGGCTCAAGGTTGTCTATGGTAAGGAAATGAGATATTTTTGGACTATCCTCACACACGACGTTGACGTCTTGCCCGTTGTCGGTTTTTACACTGATACAGTCGCTCGTTGGCGCGCTCGACCACCACCAAAGAGAAAATGCGTTTGTGGTCACGTTGGCTACATTGAAAGAGTGTTCCGGTATGACATCGCTCCTTCCTGTCTGGACAGCATTGGCTGGTACACATCGGTAGGAGCAGCTGTTTGCGTTCTTGGCGGGTTTGGTGCCCAATGGACAAACCACCTGAGCGCAGCTTGCTGCTTGGGTGCGGGTATCGGTTGATTGCAGTTTGCTCCGACGCACGAGGACTCCAACGGTCACCATGCTTCCTACGAGAAGCACACTCATAGCTATGATTCCTATATAATTACCGCGTTTGCTATTTTCCATGATGCATCTCAAAAATTAATCGATACAACAACCAATTCCGGCTCTCTGGCCTCTAATACATCGTCATAGGAGAAAAGGAGTTTTTTGTACGTCCGAAGATCCCCATCACGCACAAAAACGCTGTAGATGACTGGCTTGCCTTGTTCGGTAAAAAATTCAGCTACCCCTGCTTTTTGGTACTCGCTTGCGTCACTGACCAACCACAGACGCACAAATCCTGTGGCCGGAACCGGGAGATTCTCGATACGGGTAAATACGAAGGTCTTGTTGAGTTTTTGGTCGTACTGAAGAAATGCAACTCCCGCGACGCCAACTGAGGGTTCTGATATATTTTGAACCTCTGCGTTATAGTATGTCCTGGTTAAAGAATGAAAAAGTTCCCGGGAGTCTTTCGTGTCCTTGCCTTGTGTACCCTTCACCGGATTGGGATCTTGACCCGTCTCTGGTACCCGCAATCCCCCCAGTTTTGCCCGGAGATTTTCTACGTTGACGACGACCCCGCTCCAGGCGCGGCTCCTGATGTCTCCGGTCCCCCCGCGACCAACCACCCATACACCAGCAATTACCAGAACTCCCAAAACCGCCGCACTAAAAACTCTCCGGGCAGGGCTCCTTTTCTCTCTCGGATGAATGAGAAAGTTCCGGAGTGTTCGTCCAGGCATGTCATGAGGAAAAATTTTCGTTCGCCCAAACCCGCGGACTCGTGCCAAACGAATAAATTCTCCCTTATTATATTAATATGACGGGTGCGGCAACGTCCTGTCAAGGCGTGAAATTGCCCTCTTGACAAAGAACAATAAACGTACGCAAACTAGAAGTAAATGAAGAAAAAGACAGTCAAACGATCCCCCCGACAAAACAAAGACTATCTTGTTATCGTCAAAAGCTGGATGTTTCTTGTGGCTTTTGCCTTGATGCTGGGCTTGGGGGCGTTAATCGGCACGTTCGTCAATGAACAAATGAATCTCTCCTCCCCTGCCGTTGCAGGATACTCCGTCGAAGCAAATTAGGTTTTTCCAATGAGACAAATTGGTCTAATTAGACTAATTTGATTGTATGGGCGGTTACAAAGATCTCCTCATCTATCGGACTGCAGTCACGATTTTTGATTTCACCAATCTTTTCTGTAATCGTTGGATAGAAAAACGTTCCAGAACGTTCGACCAGATGATTCAAGCTGCTCGGTCCGGAAAACAAAACATCGCGGAAGCGTCAAAAGAAGTATCAACCGCTAGTGACATGATGTTAAATAGCGTTAGCAGAAGTTCATATACCGAGCTTGCAGAAGACTACGAAGATTTTCTTCGTTTAAGAGAATTGCCGATCTGGAAAAAAACCGATCCCGGCGTTCTTCGCATACGTACGTTCCGCGAAGTAATTGATATTCCTACCAATTTGCCCAATTTGTCCAATTGGACTAATTTGGATTTTTCCATGCCGGAAAACTTTGCTAATCTCATGCTCACCCTGTGCCATAAACAAGGCTACCTCATGGACCAGTTCTTGCGTGCGAAAGAGAAGATTTTTGTCGAAAAAGGTGGATTTAAGGAGAATCTATTCAGGAAGCGGAATGCATTCAAAAACAAATTAGTCTAATTTGACCAATTTGTCTAATTTGGTTTTTCTAATTTGGTGGACCCGAGGGGAATCGAACCCCTTTCTTTTCCATGCCATGGAAATATACTACCGGTGTACTACGGGCCCATTGTGGACCCGATCGGATTCGAACCGACCACCCCTGCAATGCGAATGCAGTGCTCTACCAAATGAGCTACGGGCCCAAAAAGACATTTTCCTTTTGCCAAATTAGCCTAATTTGCCCAATTAGTCAAATTGGGACTATTTCAAAAACGGCAGTGGGTTGACGATAACACCGTTTTTGCGTACTTCAAGATGCAGATGGGTTCCCGTCGATCGGCCCGTTGATCCCATCCGGCCGATGATTTGACCTCGTGCCACACGATCGCCGGGCTTGACGTAAATTTCGGACATATGGCCATAGAGCGTCTGAAGGCCATTGCCGTGATCGACAATGACATGCTGCCCGTAGCCGTAGCGGAGATACTCGACGAGCGACACAGTTCCAGAATCAGCTGCCGCAATACCCGGAGCAGCGTTATTGGCAATATCAAGGGCCATGTGGTACCAAACCGGATACTGGGTTATAACCCCATTGGTCGGCCATTGGAATTGCCCGTTGCCGCCGGCAATAATTGGAGCAATGGATGCAACCGTCCGAACGGGAGCAGACTCGGGCATAACGCCGTCGGGGACAATAAGCGTTTGACCTATGTTTAATGCAAATGTTTCGAGGTCAGAAAAGTCATTAAACGGAAAGTTTACGATTTTTTGTGCATCTGTTTGATATCTTTTTGCTATTGAATATATCGTTTCTCCTTCCCGTACTTTATGAACGATACCGGTAACCGGCGGAATTTTGAGCTCCTGATCTACGGTCAAACTATCTCGTTTTAGATCATTAGCCCATTTTACTGTATCAATAGAAACACCAAATTTTTCCGCAACCGTCGAGAGTGTATCTCCGGATACCACGGCATAGGTGATCACTTGATCACGGGGTTTTTGGGAGATTTCCGTCTGTACACCATATTCGCTTGGGTCAAGCGACGTAAGCACGGCAGAAGGCGGCGTAAAATCAGCAAGACTCTTGGGTATTCCACCCGGATAGGCGCTTGCTACTATCGGTGCACTGACCAGACCGACGGTAAATAATATTCCCAGAGAAAAATGTAAGAACGGCCGCTGGTAACTACCGCGTCGTGCCATGAGCACATCAACAATGACCGTTTTTTGCCGCTCAAACCAATTGCCAAACCGGCCGAGTTTTTTTTCAAGATAAATACTCCATCCCCGTCCCCACGACCGGAGATCATCATGAAACATAGAAAACCAGTGTTTCATTAGTGAGGATCAAATTAGTCTAATTAGACTAATTAGTCAAATTTGGATTTCACCCTTTAGCTAGGCTTTCGAGGAACTCATTGTTGTTGGTTGATTTCGACAGGCGATCAATAAGCATAGTGGTGCGCTCTTCATCCCCCAGAAGTGAAAGCATATGGCGAAGGGTTGTCACTTTTTTCATTGCTTCTTCCCCCAGGAGCAGTTCATCGTGCCGTGTTCCGGATCGGGTCAGATCAATAGCCGGGAAAATCCGGCGCTCCTGGAGCATTCGGGAAAGTGTAAGCTCCATATTGCCCGTCCCTTTAAACTCTTCATAGATCAAATCATCCATCCGGCTTCCGGTTTCAATGAGGGCCGTACCAATAACAGTGAGCGACCCCCCCGTGGTATAGCGCGAAGGAATTTTGACGTCAGCGGGTTTACCCGCCGAAGCTTCAGCGAAGGCGGGCTCTACACATCGGGCTGCTCCCAAAAACCGTTTGGCCGGATAGAGTGCTGCAGGATCAAATCCACCGGAAAGTGTTCTCCCCGATGGGTTAACCACAAGATTATATGCACGGGCAAGCCGCGTTATGGAATCAAGAAGAATAATAACATCTCGACCCATTTCAACAAGGCGCTTGGCTCGATCAAGGGCTACTTCTGCAATTCTGGTTTGCTCTGCCGGCGATTCATCAAAGTTACTTGCTAAAACTTCCCCTTTGACCGACCTGGTAATATCGGTGACTTCCTCCGGCCGCTCGCCGATAAGGGCTGCCATAAGGTGAACATTGGGGTAGTTGGCAGAAATGCCGGCCGCAAGCTCTTTAAGAATCGTCGTTTTTCCTGCTTTGGGCGGCGATACGATTAACCCGCGCTGTCCAAAACCGATAGGAGCAACCAGGTCGATAATACGGGTCGAAAGCGGCAGCGATGGTATTTCCAACTTGAGCTGTAAATTGGGATAGATTGGGGTAAGATCTTCAAATTTTGGCCGCTTTGCCATTTCTTCTGCCGGCTCATCGTTGATTTTTTCAACTTTGAGTAATCCCCAAAACCGCTCGTTATCTTTTGGCCGACGGGCTTGCCCTTCCACCATATCGCCGTTTCTGAGGAGAAATCTGCGAATTTGGGATTGAGAAATATAAATATCTTTTTCGCTCGGGGTAAATTTCGGACGGAGAAACCCATGTCCTTCGGGCATCACATCCAAAATGCCACGCACAGTTTCTGTAGGTACATCGATATCTTGCGTAAATCCATTTCCGGTTTCCGGCCGGTCAAAAGAAGGAGGGCGATATGGACGGTCATTCCAAGGGCGTCTGCCCATAGGGCGCCTATTTTGTTGGCCGCCTGTTGCGTGATAATTTCCACTAAATCGATTGACCCGTTCCGGTGGTGGTTTAGCTTCGACGGGTTTGCCCACGAGAGTCTCCACGCTCAATGGATTCTGTTGATCCACAGACGTGTCTTGGGTATTTGCTTGAGAAGTGGTCTGACGTGTGGCACGAAATGCCATATAGATATATACCGAAGTATCTGCCGTTATGCTCTCATGGGAAAACTACGAAACTGTAACGAGAGGAATTCACTGAACCTGCTTGGTATTACATCACGAACCCGACTGCCTGTCAATAGGTTGATTAACCTCATAGAATATGGTCTCACCCGATTGGAAGACGGGCGTGGCCACATCAGAAATAGCCATCTCGTTAAGACTGCCAAATTTCTGCCGTTCGAGATTTCCCACGATGATGAATCGTACGTGATATTTTTCCAAAATCGCCTGTATTTTCGGTTGATCTCCGCTTTCGTAGATCAATCGCACTTCTTCCCGTCGTGGTGATACAAACTCATATCCTCCCCGCCATAACCATTCATGGACCGCCCACCCCACGATCGTGGGCCTTCCCGTAAATGCCGAAAAACGATTGTAATCGGTATAACTATCCCCGTCAGCTTCGACCAGGATGCCCGGACGAATCGCTTGATTATTGAGCCATTGGATGGCTGCATAATCATCGGGGTATTCCCGGGACAACCAATTGAGTCCGTAGATTCCCTCGTAGTTTCGTAAACTATTAAAGTACGACCGGACGCTAAAGATCGGATAGATCGAGATCAAAAACAACTGAGGTATTAAGAGTATAAGAAAAAGTTTTTTTCTTTTGAGGTTGACGATCGTGTATCCGGAAACAATCGAAAATAAAATAAATGCCTGGTAGCCGAGTTTAAACATGGTGTTACTGCGAAAATGCGCCGGATAAATATCCTTAAAATAGAAAAACTCTGGGAAAATAATGAGCAGTACCGAGAATCCAAAAAAGATAAGGAGGAGTTTTTCAACCTGGGTAAATTTCTTTTTCAATAGTAACCATACGCCGCAATATATAAAGAATCCCCAAAGTAACGTCATCATCCATACGGGTGATTTCTGGCACTTCTCTACCCCTTCAAAAAGGAGCGGTCCAATCTTTGTATTGGCAAGAAACGCCGGCGGACAATTGACTGCAAGCCCATTGACAAAGGATGTGAAGTGAATAAGAAATGGCAAACTTGTGAGTCCCGCAACCACAAAAACCATAAGAAGCATCGTCCATTTCTTTTGCACGGTATTGAAAAACAGCACTATACCCATAAGCGCGAGGTACATCGGTCCGTCAAGTGCATTGGTCATAAGAAGTACACCAACAAGAAAACCATAAAAAATAAAAAAGGCTCGGCCTTTGAAGCCCCCTAAGGCCGAGCCTTGAATAAGGAGCGCTATTGCCAAAAGCACAAATGGCAATGAGAGCACGTGCCCGTGGACATCGGAAACGACAAATGAGTAGCTCGGAAACTCGTGGATAGCAAATGGGATAAAACGCGTCGCGTTGGCATACCAATAGGTATTTAATCCCTCAGGCAATTTCTGCCAGAATTCCCCGATCCCCCACAAAAGTTCCCAAAACGGTTTGACATTTTCACCCGTGTATCCACGGGTAAATGCGTAGATCGTTTGCATGTTGCCGGCAAGTGTCACAAGGAACGCAGTCAAAGCGCCGCTTGCGACTTTTTGCCAAATTTGTCCAATTTGTCTAATTTGACTAATTTGGTAACCTATGGAAAAAGACATAGTGAGCGTCAACGCAAAAATCGTCGCGAGCATGAGATTAAAGGTATAGGCCAAGTCCAGTCCCGACAGTTTAGTCAATACCGCAACCACCATATGACCGAAGTAGTAGTAATTGATAGAACTTCCCGCATACCACATGTCCGAAGGTGGGAAATAAGTGCTAACGAGTATCGACTTCATAAATCCATAATCCATAAACTTTTCAAGTCCCCGAATCGACGGCTCGTATCCTTTAATCCACGACCACAAAAGGAGTGCTCCAAAAAAGAATATCTCTTCAATTACTAGGAGAATCGTAGAACGATGTTTTAATTTGAAATTTGAAAATTGAAAATTGAATAGAAGACCACATATAAAAACTAAAGTCAAAGAAAATACGATCGATATAGCAGTAAAGGGTAAAATCCGAAGCGTCCCCATCACATACACGAGCCAGGTGACGAGAGCCAAAGAAACTGATTTTGAAAACAAATACCCCTGGTCGAACCAATCGGGGAAGAGTTTTTTTGTCAGGGGAAATGCGACGGCACCAAATAAAAACAATGCTGTCCACCAATGAAAGACAATTGCGATATCAGTTCCTGGCATCAATCGATCATAACAAACAATAATCCTGTGCTACAATCACCCCAATGAATATTGCCATAATCGGAGGCGGATTTACCGGACTATCTGCTGCATACGAACTCACCAAGTGCGGCCACACAGTAACGCTTTTTGAAAAGGAAAAACAATTAGGCGGACTTGCCGTCGGATGGAAAGAAAAAGGATGGCAGTGGAGTTTGGAAAAAGGCTATCATCACTGGTTCACTAATGATAATTCGATTTTCGGCCTCATCCGCGAACTTGGATTGTATGAAAAATTGATTATCAAACGACCAATAACGAGTATCTGGTGGAATGGCAGAATGTACCCGTTTGATTCCCCTTCGACGCTTCTATCGTTTCCGGGATTATCGTTTTTGGACAAAATTCGTACGGCTCTCCTGTTGTCTGGATTAAAACTTAATCCATTTTGGGAACCTCTTGAGTCAATTACTGCTGAACACTTATTTAGAACAATTGGAGGAACGAATGCCTACAGAACAATCTGGGAACCATTGCTCTATGGTAAATTCGGCGACTATGCGCCAGAGATTTCAGCGGCTTGGCTTTGGGCACGCGTCAAAAAACGCACACCGTCTTTGGTTTACATGCAAGGAGGATTTCAAACACTCGTTGACGCACTCGCCCGAGCAATTCGAAAACGAGGAGGAACAATAAAAACCAATTCAAAATTCAAAATTCAAAATTCAAAATTCGATAGGACATTGCTAACCGTTCCTACTTCCATAGCTATGAAACTTTTTCCTGAAATGAAACGTTCTTCCGTCCCCCATCTTCATGCACAAGTACTTATTCTTGAGACAAAAGAGCCTATTCTCAAAGATGTCTACTGGCTCAATGTCACGGATCGGTCATTTCCGTTCCTTGCGGTCGTCGCCCACACCAACATGATTGATAAAAAACACTACGGTGGCCACCACATTACCTACATCGGCAATTACCTCCCCGACGGACACAAATATTTATCTATGACCGCAGACCAACTGTACCGAGAATTTCTTCCGTTTATCAACCGCCTATCCATCACTGCAAACGGCAAAATGAAAACTGTAAACTCTTCCAAAAAAAGTTTACCGTTTACCGTTTACCGTTTACATTCTTTCGTCGGTCCTTTTGCCCAACCCGTTGCCGAACTGCATTATTCCCAAATTGCTCCAAAGCTCAATACGCCAGTTCCGGGCGTGTATCTTGCCAATCTCGACAGCATCTATCCCTGGGACCGGGGAACAAATTATGCAGTAGAATTGGGGGTAAAAGCTGCAAGAACAATTCATGAAGATTCTTAGTGTCATTCCGGGCTTGACCCGGAATCCATCTCCTCCTAAGAACTGGATCCCAGCATTCGCTGGGATGACAGTGCTTCTTCTTTTCTCCTTCTGGCTCATGTTTCATACATTCGGATATGACCGCAAAACCAATTCTATTCTTATTGCATCTCGATTATGGAGTGACTTTGGGGCAAATATACCCCTCATCCGCTCGTTCTCTCTGGGAGCAAATGTTGATCGCATGCTCGCATGGAAAGCTCCGGACTACCCGATCTATGCCGGCGAACCGATCCGCAAACATTTTCTCTTTTATGCACTCGTCGGAGGGCTTGAGCGCATGGGACTGCGCATTGACTGGGCGCTCAATGTCCCCAGTATCGCGGGGTTCTTTGCACTGCTTCTGGGTATCTACCTTTTAGCACAAACACTTTTTCGATCAAAGACCGTTGCCCTGCTCTCTGTCTTGTTTTTCTTATGCAATGGATCTCTCTCCTTTGTCCGGTATTTCTCCGAACACTCAATAAAAGACCTCGCAACGATCCGGGAATTCCCGGCATTTGCCCCCTGGGGTCCGGGGGATATTACGGCATTTTGGAATCTCAATATCTATACCAATCAGCGCCACTTGGCTGCCGGATTTGCGATTGGCATATGGTTTCTGCTTTGGGTCGTCCGATCAAAAAAGACGACCCTATCCACGATCCTCTGGGGAATCGTTATAGGTACCCTGCCATATTTTCATCAGCCGATGCTTCTTATCATGGCAATACTCTTGCCATACAGTTTTCTCTTTTTCCCAAAATCACGGGCCCCACTTTTCTTTATCGGCGTTATTGCAACCGCGCTCATTGTCCCGCAGCTCCTTATTATGCCCAAAAGCAATGCTCTCTCCTGGTATCCGGGCTATTTTATCCATGACGACCTCACCCTCTCTCGATTCGGGTCATATTGGTTTCAAAATCTCGGCCTTCATGCGATTCTTATTCCGCTAGGATTTTTATTTATTCCGAAAATCGCCAAAAAAACTCTCTTCCCGTTGTTCATTATTTTTCTCGTCGCCAATCTCTTTCGGTTTTCGGTAGAAGTTGCTGCGAGTCATAAATTTTTCAACTTTGCCCTTATCCTGGGCAGTATGATCTCAGCTTATGTTGTTTTTTCGCTTAGAAAGCGGCTCAAAGGAATCATAAGTGTGCTCCTCATAGGAATACTTACTCTTTCGGGCATCATTGACTTTTTCGTCGTCAAAAATGATGCAAGAGGATCGGTAGACGATGCTGACCCTCGCGTTTTGTGGATTGCAAAAAACACAGAGCCCGATGCAATTTTCCTCAATAGCTCGTTTCTCTACCATCCCGCTTCGATTGCCGGTCGAAGCATTTTCCTGGGCTGGCCCTACTTTGCCTGGTCGGAAGGTTACATCGGCAACCGGGATCAGGTGATGAATCAAATCTATGAATCCGAAGATCCGTCCGTGTTTTGCCCGATTCTTGCACTGGACAACATTTCTTATGTGACCGTTGAAGATACCCATGGCGACCCGAATCTTCCCACCATCGACCTCGACTATTTTCAAGACAGGTTTCATGCGGCATACGAGACAAAAGATCACACATTCATGATTTTTTCGACAGACGAACTTTGTAATGAAATATAGATGGCACCTTGCCGGATGTATTGTTATTTTTCAGGCATTTACGCTGGTGACCGTATATCACCGTCAGGTTTCTATCGTTTCTTTCGTTTCGTGGATTGGCAGCATCGTCACTACGTATTACCTGCTTTGCCCCAGGGGGCCGGAGTCAAAGAATCGATTCATTGAGAGAAAAGACTGGATATACATTGTAATTCTCTGTACCATCGGACTGGGTTTACTTTGGTACTTCAGTGCTGTCACCAGTCATTATCATCAGGATGAATTTATCACCGCCTACACGTCATGGTCGCTTCCGGGGCTTACCAGTATCGACTGGTTTGCCGCATACCCGCCGGTCTGGGTCAGCCAGTTTCCGATTGTCTTTCATATCCTGCAAAAACCTTTTTTTCTGATATTGGGTCCGACTCTCAACGCCATTCGGATCTCTGTCTGGCCCTACGTCATACTCATTACTTTTGCCCTCTACGGAACAGCCAAAACACTCTTCTCGCGCAAGACTGCCGTGGTTGCACTTTTCGTCTATGTATTTTTTGCCCCGCACCTCTACCTCTCAAGCATGGGACTGCATTTTGTCAGCAGTACGGCATTTTTAAACTTGATGTTGATGGAGCTTGCGCGTTTTATTGAAACCAAACAAACGAGACGTGCATTGCTGGCTGGAATATGGTCCGGGTTGAGTTACCTCACCTATACCAGCTCGTATGTTGCCTACCCCGTCTTGTGTAGCGTTCTCATTGTGTCCTTTCTCATCATCAGAAAAAAGTACATCTTGGACGGATTGACCAAAGCAACGATCGTCACGGCAATGGTGCTTGCTCCTTTTCTCGTATACGCCCTGCGGGTGAATAATTTTTTCGGGCAGCGCGTTGATCAGGTGAATATCTTTTGGGGCTCCTGGCAGGACAATACGAGCGCCGGCCCGGTTTTAAATCGCATACTCACCCACGGTTTTGATGCGATTGGTGCACTCTATCAGCCTGGTGTCGGCGGATTGGGCGGCTATAATTTCGGCAAACTGGGGCTTTTGGATCCATTCTCATTGTCTCTCATTCTCCTCGGAATACTATTTCTCGTCATATTGGCAGTACGTAAACAATGGCAATCGTGGTTTATTTTGATTGCCCTCGGTATCCCGTTTGTCTCCGGATACATCCTGACGACTCATCCGCCGCCGTTTCACAGGCTCTCCATCGTCTACCCAACCCTCGCCCTCTGTATTGCCCTGGGAATCGACCGGATAACCAAGCATGGCAAGAGATACTATCTGCTCCTCACGCTTCTGTCCCTGACGATCATTCTGGGCTTTACTCATGCTCGCGAAATGATTCTGGCTGACGCGCGAATATATCCTCAAAACAGCAGGGTCATTGGCGACTATCTCAACAACCATACCCAAGAACAACAAGCGATCATGATCGCTTCCTATCCATCTTTTTATCTGGGCCAGGAACTCCTGTTCCGGACGAACAATCATCTGGAGCTGATATCTGATGACACGGAAAAAATTCTCAAACAGTATTCCGGGGGTACTCTCATCCTTCTTCAGCCATCAATGGAAACCAAGACACTTCTTCAAGATCGATTTCCCTCCTACCGCTTTATCACAAATCTTGGTGGCACGTCGCTCGGAGATCTCGCCCTGTTTGTTCCGAAGTAAACCACAAAAAAACGTACTCTTTATGGGAGATAGCTCGCCTGCCCAACAAACTATCCCCCATGCAAAGTACGTTTTCGTTGGATACTTTTCTTTTTCAATAATGCTTGACGAGATTGATGTGCAAAGATTGTACTCGCCAAAATTCGAGTTGTCAAATGCTAGACAGAAACATAAAAATGAGATTGTAATAGTATCGTCCTAATAGTCTAAAAGAGAATTACTAGCTTCGAGGAATTATTTGACAATGCTTTTGATGATTGGTAACGTAACAAGATAGGTATCTGTCTTCTCTGCTCAAAAGAAGTGATACCAAAACAAAAGGCATTACTACTCGTAGCCCAAACCCAATGTTGCTAGCGGTAGTGATGCTTTTTTTTTGGTTTCTAACCCCTACAGAGTAAATACAGGAATCGACAATCCTTTTTCTTTCAACTTCAGAAACTGATCCTTTACGTCACGCTCAAAGCGCTCACGTTCCGTCACTACCGGTGATTTTCGTTCACCCCGATCCGCCGGGTGACGAATCGAGGGAAAGCCCAAACCCAATGTTGCTAATAATGTTTTGATCATGTACTCCCATTTACTTCTATTTGATTCATCTTGTCAAGTCCCATAGGATTTCTACTCCTCATTATAGGTCATACCTATAGTAATACAAACGTTCCAGAGCATTAGGACAAGGAAATTCACTCTAGAAATTCTCTGTGGATAACTTGTGGAATTACTTGAGGCGAGCAAAGAAGAGTTGACCAGCTGGAGTATGGTGGACCTTGGTGATTACTACGGTGGCATTTTGGTCTACGAGGTGCTTGGCATTATCAACGACAATCATCGTCCCATCGGGCAAATACCCTACCCCCTGCTCGCGTTCTTTCCCCTCATGCGTGATTTTTATTTGAATCTCTTCTCCCGGAACCACGGACACTTTAAGTGCCTGGGCTAGGTCAGTGATATTGAGCACGCGTACCCCATGGCTTCTGGCGAGAGAAGCCAGATTATAATCGACGGTGAGTAAACGTCCTTTCCAACGCTTTGCAAGATACACAAGTTTGTGATCGACCTCATGCTGCTCGACGACATCATCACTTACGACTTTATATTTGGCCATTGGGTTTGCCTTTTGGCCTTTGAGTTTTTCAACGACCTCAAGTCCCCGTCTCCCTTTGGCCCTCCGTAAACTATCGCTGCTATCGGCAATATGCTGCACTTCTCCGAGTACAAATTGCGTCACGACGAGCGTTCCGGTTAAAAATCCGCTGTTGACGATCGGAAGAATGCGCCCGTCTATGAGAACGCTCGTATCCAAAAGTATGGGCTGCTCACCGACAATTGACGTCTTTTTGCCGTTGGTAGGTCCTCTCCGAAACGGACGGGTCGTTATCTGGCCAATATTGGTGAGATTTTTGACAATTTCGCGCGCGAGCGCCTGGGTAAAATCTCGGCTCGCAGCAATCCCCCGAAGCGGACCGGAAAAAATAGGAGGTTTTTTGAGGCTGGAATCAGTCTGTTTCGTCTTTATCATTGGGTGATCATTGTACCACAGACTGCCTCATACAATGTTTGACAATCCAGCATACTTTTTTGTACAGTTAGGCTAATGAAGAAACTATTGGTTTTTTTTGTTGCTTCGGTCTCCCTCTTGTTTTTGAACGATTCCACCCATGTCATTGCTCAGGAATCGAAAAATTCGTCCGCATCAACTGTCAGCGATATATTTCCACTTCCCCCGGATCGTCTGCCCAATATCCTCGGCCAGCAACATAGTTATACCGTCACCTATAGGGGCAATGGTGAAGCAGTCGTGACGCTTAGGGTAACACTTTTTAACGTAAACAATACATCACTCGAGACCATTTCTCTCCGCGTCCCGCGCGTCCAACCGCAAGATATTTTTTCATTTCAAATCATACGCGAACCGCAATGCATTCAATACGGTCAGGGAAATGGTACCCAAACACCCACATGTATAAAATACCAGGATCCGGATTACCTCCAATACTGGTACGGTGATGCCAAATACCAAAAAGCAACGCACAAGATCGGTGGCGATACGGTGACTATTTCCCTTCCCAAGCCGATCGCTCCCAATACGTCCGGTAGCTTTATCCTCTCCTATCGAGCGCTGGGCTACGGAAAAAAAGATATCTTCGGCGCCTACAACACGACGTTCGAAACGCTCAAAATAAACGATAAAATTAGCGACGTCGTTGTTGGTATCACCACTGATAGTGATTTGTTTCTTCGCGGTGCCAAAGGGAAAATCTCCTATCGATTTGAAGAACCCATGATGGCCATGAAAAGTGATACCCTCTCCTCTCCCGCACGAATTCCTCAAGTGGATCAATTTGTCCAGCAAATCGGCCAGGGAGAGATCACCAAAAAAGCAACGAATCTGCAACCGCTCGATTCTTATACGGTAAAGGTCAGTTATGCTGATAGTAGATGGAAATTGTATGCAAAAGAAATCATCGGAGGAATTCTTATAACTGCGGTAATTTTTGTTGCGATCGCCCTCGGTTTTCGCTTCCTCATGCGCCGTAGTACAACAGAAAAACGCGCATCTTCGGACGTATCGATGATTTCAAATATCGCCATCGTTGGAATAACAAGTTTTGGAGCCTCACTCATTCTCCTTATTTTTACAATCCTTCTCATGCTCGCAGCACGGATGCTCGAGCAATACTATCTGGGAGAATACTCCCTCTTCATCATTTTGCTCGGAGGCATTCTTTCTGTTCTTGTATATGGCCTCTTCCTTCTTGGTCCGGCGCTATTCTTAGGATTTCGAAAAGGCATAGCGTATGGGGTCACAACGGCGATAGGTACCATTTTGTGGCTCGTCATCTATCTCGTGGCATTTCTCCTTCTTGCCCTATCGACTCAAACCGCGGAGCCACCGATCCGGATTATGAAGTCACTCATGGGACAACCAGCCAATGACATGGTCGTACCTGAAACGCTCAGTCCTCCGGAAAGCAGTAAGGCGCTCTAAATGATTTGGTTTACCCATCGAGATACTTCGTCACTTGTTGAAGGTTTCGTGCTATTTTTGGAGACAGAACCGTCGTAAATCCCAACCGTTTTGCTTCTTTACTTCTTCTATCTTCTGATCCGATCGATCGCACTTCGCCCAAAAGTCCCACTTCGCCAAATACTGCGGTCTTTGGATCAAGCGCTTTATTTTTGAATGATGAAAGTATTGCAAGAGCGATAGCAAGGTCTGCAGAGGGTTCAGAAATTTTCAGTCCGCCGCTCACGTTGACAAAAATGTCAAAGGTTCCAAGAGGCACATTGAGTCGTTTTTGTAAAATGGCAACCAATAACTGCAACCTGTTGTAGTCCACTCCGCTTCCCACTCTTCTGGGCATCGCAAGTTGACTGGGAACCGCCAATCCCTGGATTTCAACGAGCAACGGGCGGGTTCCTTCCATTATTACCGTCACCACAGACCCGGGAACATTTTTTACTCGATCTTGAAGAAATAGAGCAGAGGGATTGTCTACTTCTTTTAGTCCTTCGTCTGCCATTTCAAAAATTCCCACCTCTTCCACCGGACCAAAACGATTTTTGAGGGTTCGTAAAATTCTGGCATTGGCAAATCGCTCGCCTTCTATATAAAGAACGGTATCGACCATATGTTCGAGTACCTTTGGCCCGGCAATCGCACCCTCTTTCGTTACATGTCCGATAATGAGGATGGGGATGCTGCGAGATTTTGCTGCAGCGATCAAAAGCTCGGCACTTCGCCGTATCTGCCCCACCGATCCGGCCATGCCATCAAGGTCCGAGGAAGAAAGCGTTTGAATCGAGTCGATGATGACTAAGGGCACCCTTGTCATCCCGGGCTTGACCCGGGATCCATCTTCTTTCCCACTGGATTCCGGCTCGGTGGCCGGAATGACAGAGACAATCCCTTCCACGTTCGTCTCTGCAAAGACACTGATGTTCGCTCCATCTATCCCCAACCGTTTCGCCCGCAGCTTCACCTGTTCTGCCGACTCTTCTCCCGATACATACATGCCACCGATCTTAGAAAGCACATGAAGGAGAAGCGTGGATTTCCCTATCCCCGGATCGCCGGCCAGGAGCGTGACGGACCCGGGCACAATCCCCCCGCCCATCACCCGATCAAATTCCCCGTATCCGCTCTTTAAACGATTCTTCTCGATATGCTTTACTTCAGATAGTTTTTGGGGCTTTGCGCTTTGTATTCCCCTTTTACCGTTTTCCGTTTGCCGTTTACCTTCTTCCCTCACCGTCTCCACCAACGTATTCCACTCCCCGCAGTTCGGGCATTTCCCGTACCACTGGGGCGTCTCATACCCGCACTGTTGACAGACGAAGGAGGAATGGGATTTCATAAAAAGGTAACGCCATTATAATCGAAATTTCTTGACTTACCATACCCATTGTTCCATGATGGTTGTACATGAGTTTATTGCATTCCAAAAAAGGATTCTTTCTTCTCCTCGTCCTCCTCATTCTCTCCGGTATTTCCATCTGGGCTGTCCAAACCCAACGGCTGGAACTGAGGAAAAAAGCAGCGGATACGGAACAAGGCAACTGTCTTCCGGTTAACAATGTCATAACGGTGGGTATCACAGACACCACCAGCACATGCCATGACCTCCAGCGCGCCATAGACCATGTGAACGGGCCGAATATCACGATCCGAATTCAACCCGGTACGTATGCTATACCCGAATCGGGAAATACATTTAGTATCAACATAGTCAATAAAACAAATTTGCTTATACAGGGTGATGCCTCACAAGCATCAAAAGCGATACGACTTGAATTTAACGGAACCCGGGGTGGCATCAACATTCAAAACTCAAGCGGGAGTATCGAATGGATGGAAATCAACGGACGGACGTCCAATGGGCTCGTGAGCATCCGTGACAGCTCGGGATTTGCTGTCCGATACGCTCTCCTTTCAGATCAATCGGCACATACGCTCGATATTCAGGGAGGCTCTGGAAATAAAATAGTAAATACCGAGATATCAAGTAGCGCAGGAGCTCTTGAAGTAAGTGGATCAAACGATGTCACGATTACGAACAATATAATTCATGATGCAAACACCGGAATATCGTTGTCTGATTCGTCGGGCACTGTAGCATTTAATGTCATAAGAAATAATCGTGAACGGGCGATCAATCTCGTACGAACGCAAAATCTAAATGTTCACAACAATACGATCGTCAACAACCAGGCGAGTGATCCTTCTTTTCAGGCGGCAGTATTGTCCCAATTTACCATCGACGGGAGCACAAATCTTCTTTTTGAAAAAAATATCGTTGCGTTCAATGCGGGCATCGGCATTGATATCAAAGAAGGATCAGGTGCAGGAAGTTATACCATGCGCAGCAATGACCTTTTTGGAAATCGACAAAACTATGGAACAATACCTGACTTGACGGGTGTGAACAACAATATCTCCGCAGATCCACTCTTTGGTGAAAAATTTTGTCTCACTGTTGGCTCTCCTGCTTTATTTGCAAACCAAGAATTTATGGGGCATCGTGGACCATGCAGCACTCCCACTCCAACCCCTACGATTTCTCCAACGCCGACGTTTACCCCGACGCCAACACCACCACAAGGAGGAATCACTATTGAGTTTAAAATAAAATTCTCCGGGGTCACTGGTGGCGCGGCCCAAGGTGCAAAAGTAACGGCCCGATTTGTCCGAAACGACATTAATCTCATCACGCCACCGATCCTGTTTACGCATGATGGAAACGGCGTATATAAAGCCACCATCGGTTGGTCTAGATCCTACCTCCCCGCCGGACCTGGGTACACTATTATTTTGAAAGGAGAAAAACATGTCGCGCGGAAATTCTGTAAACAAACAGGTCAAATCGAACCATGTGTCGGAAATGAATCGATAACTCTTCCATCTGGAACATTAACATCTGTTTTCGATTTTACCGGACTGCCTTTGGATCCCGGCGATCTGCCGCCACAAGACGGAAAAGCAGATATGGCCGACTTTGATATCATTAAATCCCTCCTCACCAAACCCTGTTCTGCTCTTACGACACAAGAAAAGGCGACTGCAGATCTCAATTACAACGGATGCATCGACATTGCCGATGTGTTCCTCATGCGCAAGACCTTGGAAACCCGATACGATGAAAATTAAGCTTGCCCGCCTCGTCATCATCTTCCTGCTTGCCGGAGTCGGCAGCTTTGCGGGGGCAACAAAGGCCCATGCGGCCCCGCGCCTGAATTTGGAGCCTGCTTCTATCACGGTTCTAAACAACGCGACGTTTGAATTACGTGTTGCGATTGACGTCGAAAGCAACCAGGCAATAGGCAGCGATGCAGTCATCTCCTACGACGATGATGATTTTGATGTCACAGGAGTTTCAAACGGCGGTTTTTTCCCTAACTTTGCCTGGGCAAACGACCCGGAAAATGACAGGCTCGAAATTCACGCCGGTTCGTTCCAGATCTTTTCAAGTAATACCGGCGCGGGAACACTCGCCATAATAACGCTCAGGGCAAAAAAGAGTTCGGGAAGCGCCACGGTGTCGTTTCGGTGCGGACCTGTTTCGCCCACGTCTCAAATTTTGAGTACCACCGGCACCAACATCCTCTCCTGTGGTAGTCTCAATCAGTCGACGATCACGTTTGACTCACAAACCCAACCCACGAACACACCCGTTCCCACGGCAACGCCCCTCCCGACCGCAACGAGTGCGCCAGATAGTGGCAATAATATCAATCCGGTCTGCGAGGGACTCTCCGTCAATAAAACCAGCGGCACGACACCGCTGACCGTAACATTCTCGTGTACTGGTTCAGACACAGACGATGACGTTAATTATGCAGAATTCACCTTCGGAGACGGCCAACAACTTTCAATCGAAAAAAATATAGGGGCGAAAGGAACGATATCTACGACCCACACCTATACGATAACCGGTTCGTTTGCCGCATCGTGCCGGGTACGCGACAACAACGGTAGCTTCTCGTCCCGTCCGGGAACGTGCCAAAAGACCATTGCGGTGAGTCGGGCAGGAACCACGACGTTTCGTCCGACTGCTACCCCCATCCCCCCAACACCACAACCCACGATCGGTACACAACTCGTCGCGCTTACTACGATAACGCCAACACCAACTATTCCTCTTACCTCACCAACACCTATGGAAGAACAAAAAGAAGAAAAGGCATTCCCATGGGCATCAATCGGCGTCGGCGCAATCATTCTTACCGGATTACTGCTCACCTGGTGGTATATGCACAAAAAATCACCCCCGCTTCCCTACTAACAATTTATCTCCGGATTGATAGAGCATCTCTACTTCGTGCGGCGCGAGATCTTTTTTGAGCTGCTCAAGTTCTCCGAAATTCGTAATTACAAATACTCGTGGGTTCTCTTTTATCCTCTGCCAATCCTCCTGGGGTAAAATCCAGGGTGAGTTGGGATCCCGCCGATTACCATAGACGGCATACGTTTGCCGCTGACTGTAATACGCAATCGTTGGTATTAAATAATTGGTGACGTACAATTTGTCGCCAGGCAGGGTGCGTGCTTTGGCTACTTTGGCAACAGCCGCATCATCAGCTGCTGTATTGGCAGGAATGTATAGTGATCCGTAATATGTGATATGAAAAACGGCAATAGCGACAACAACTATAATCCATCTCCTCATCATAAAGCCAATTACTATTGCAATAAGTGGATAAAGAGGCATTAAAAACCAATCACTTTTATTTGCAGAAAAAGATAACCCAAAAATTATCAGGAAAATATATATCGATATAGGTAGTTTTCTTGCGAGGTAGATGGCCGGAATCAAAAAAATAAACCAAAGTTTTAAACCACTTTTAAGATACAAAATATAATCAAAAGAAAATGCGCCCGGTGCGACCTTGCCGTATTGGTTAAACCAAAATTCGTCGAGGAATGGTTGACCATAGGCTTTTGTGTAGATAGCAATCCAGGCGATTGCAAATAGAAGCGCTATTCCAACAGATTTAACGTGCGATCTTGACCGCAGGATGAAAAGTATAGGAAATAGAAATGCGATAAACCATTTGGTCAAAAATGCTGCAATAATTGCTATGACGAGTACTAATCGTCGCTTTGTGTAGATTGCATACATACCGAGTGTCAGCCAAAACGTAAGAAACGTGTCCAGATTGCCGGTCCGGCTACGAAAGAGAAACGCGATGGTTGAAGCCAACACCATTGCTGAAATCAAACTCATAGATCGATTGGAAAATAATCGTTGTGCAAGAAGATAGGTTATGAGTACAGTTCCAACGCCGGCAACTGCCGAGACTGCCCGAATGCTCCATTCTCCCACTCCAAATAGTTTCATCGAAAACGCAGTTACCCAGTAAAACAGCGGCGGCTTATCAAAAAACGGGTGTCCATTCCAAACCGGCGTAAAATAGTTACCCGTCCGAAGCATCGTCCGCGAAACATCCGCATACCACGCCTCATCCCAATGAGAAAGCGCGTTATCTCCGAGGCTGTAGAACAATAGTAACGTTGTTATTACAAGAACTGTAATTATTCCTACGTATCTCATAATCAACTAATCAACTAATTTCCAATCAACTAATTATCCAATTTTATTAGCATTCTTGAGAATGGTACTGACGATGCTAATAATTTCTTTATTTTCCTGTAATAGTGCGTTCATTCGAGTACTTATATTCTCGTTAGTCTCTCCGATGAGCCGCAACCAGTAATACGTTTCTTTTGACTCTTTCCGTACAACGGTATAACAATGGGTAAAATCTTTCTTCGTTGATACACCGTCTGCTTCTTGATCATTAGCACCCATCGAGGTTGCTGATCGTATCAGCTGATCAATGAGCGTTTTATTTTCAAATGTTT
Organism: Candidatus Gottesmanbacteria bacterium RIFCSPHIGHO2_01_FULL_46_14; assembly: GCA_001780895.1. Lineage (GTDB taxonomy): Bacteria > Patescibacteriota > Microgenomatia > UBA10105 > UBA927 > 2-01-FULL-46-14-A. The sequence continues at coordinate 93 of MFJJ01000041.1, read as the reverse complement.
TCGGAAGAGCTTTTATAAGTTTAAGGACGCGAATAACGAAGGTAAAAATTCGATCGTGGATGTCAAATCGATTGTTTTCCATTGGATGATTTG
>MFJJ01000040.1 GCA_001780895.1 Candidatus Gottesmanbacteria bacterium RIFCSPHIGHO2_01_FULL_46_14 | reverse complement strand
AGAGTTACCCGCGGGATTGGCGGAAAGTTTATCAGCAAAAGCAAGCTTGAAGAAGAACCCTCCAAGAAAAAAGGTTTCTGGGAGCGCCTCAAAGCTTAAAGACTGAACGGGTATACCATGTCCCCGCCGTCATGTCTGGTTTTTTCCAGACTTATGACCACATACGCGGAGAGATTTAGATGTTTCGTAAACCTGGCGAGTCTTGCTACGTCACTTTTGCTGCCGGCAAGCTTCACCTCATATCCTTTATCTCCGACGATAAAATCAATTTCTGCCCCGCTTTTTTTCTGAAAGTAGTTTACTCTCGGAGGCAATGTTTCTCCCGGATGGTGGAAATAGCTGGTTGTCAGAAGCTGCCGAAACACCGTTTGTTCAAATAATTGCCCTTCGGACGCGGTACCGACTCTTCCGAAGATTCCGCTATCCACAAAATAGAGCTTTGGGACTTTTCGGGTGATCACATCGTGAGAATGCGAATACGCGGGGACAAGGTGAATGAGATATGTTTGTTCAAAAAATTCCAGGTAGTTATAGAGTGTTTGCCGGGAAACCCCCAGGTTTTCGGACAGTTTGGTGATATCGAGCCTCGTCCCTACCCGTGGTGCAAGCAAGAAAAGAAGCGATTTTAACACCTTGATATTTCGAAAGGAGGAGAGATTGACCACATCCAGTTGAAAATATGACCCGAGGGCGTCGTCGAGCCTTAACTGCTTCCCGACTGCATCAGGCTCCAACACCACGCCCGGCAATCCTCCGAACTGCATAAATTCATCATACAAATGCCGCAGCAAGTCATAGTCGGCATCCAACGATAGCTTTTCCCCTTTAAACCACAAAAATTCCTCAAAATCCAACGGCATGAGTTCAAAAAGAAATTTCCTTCCCGCAAGGCTCTCCGTAAAATGATGTTTAAGATAGAAACTGCTTGATCCGGTAAGGACAAACTTGATGCGGTAGTGGTCAAACAGGTATTTGACAATAGACGGAATCTCTCTGACGTACTGGATTTCGTCCATAAATACGTACGGTACGCGGCCTTTCATGGTAATGCCCAGCTTTGACAGTCGGGTGGCGATCGCGTCATAATTTTCCTCCTGAAAAATTTTTTGACTCACCGGGCTTTCCATATCCAAAAACACCTTGTTATCTGTTTCTAAATGATCAAAGATATGTTTTACCAGGGTTGACTTCCCGACGCGTCGGAAGCCGGTCAGCACCAGCGCTTCGGGAGCGGACAGATACGTTTTCAGGAGAGGAAGAATTTTCCGTTTCACAAACATAGATACTTATTTTAGACAAAAAGCACACTTTTTGTCAAGTAATACTTTTGAAAAGAGCATGATTATCGGTTGCGCTCGTATGCTATTTTTGAAGAAATGAACACAACTATGCCCGTAACCAAAGAGGAGGCTCTCCGCTACGACAAAACTGCGATTGAAGGTGAAGTTGCCAGGCGCAGAAAAAATATTAAACTCTTCCAAGACCAAATCAGCCAAGAAGAAGCAGAAATTCAACGGCTGTTCCAGATTATCGCCATCATTGACGCCAACAAATGAAAGTCACCAAAGAAGAAAAATCCAGGATCCGGAGTACAAAAATCATCCGCCAATATGGGGTGAAGGATCTGGAGCGGTATAAAGAAAAAATCAAAAAAAACATAAAAATTTTTGAGGAAGCGATACAAAAAGAAAAAACCGAAATGAAGCGAGTAGAGGACATGATAACCGCGCTAAAAACAGATATTAAAGCCATAGAAACCATAGAACAAAAGTGAACCGCATGACCGCGTATCATTTGACGAGCGACCACGCCCCCGCCGATGCCAAAGGCGACCTACAGAAAATCATTGATTATCTGTTGACGTTTGTGGGCGAGATAGGGGTGACAAAACAAAACGAAGGCCACGCGACTATTTCCTATAGCGATACCCCGATGACCGCAACGCTTGCCATAACCGGCAAGCTGAACCGCCAAATTACCCTAACGTGCGAAACATATGATGCCGTCTCGGTGCATCTTATAAAAAACGTTACCAGCAGGATCGGCTACAGGATATTTAACTCCCAAACGCTTTCGTATATGGTCAACGACCCCAACGTTCTTGATTTGACCTCTGCACAACTTGACGCCGCCATCCGGAGCATTACAGGGCAGTATGGTCTGACTCCATTATTCCAGTACCGCGACAGCCTGGTGTTTTACGCAAAAGACAATTCTTGCCCTCCTTGAACCCCCGGGCGCCTCGATCACCAATCGACAGGTACAACGCCGGTTCAAAATATCCCAGGTGACGGCGTCGCGCGACCTGGCAAAGCTTGCAACGCTGAATTTAGTTTACGCCCATGGCCACGGCAGATCTACCTACTACACGCGCATCTAAAGGATGCTTGATAAATCCAAAATTAATACTCCGAACTTGCCACTACCCTCGGGCGTACAAACACCTCTATGAAAACACAGTACGTGCATAACATGCACAAAATGTACTCAAATAGAGCCCATGACTCATATATTGAGGAAATTTTTTTCCAATTTTAAGAAAGCCTCTGTAGTGACCCTAGACGGCGTGTGTGAGTAGACGACGGCTATACTATCTTCTCGTCTTAGGGTACAATTACAACAATGAGTTTTCATGATCAGAAGCTGTGGCAAGAGTCCTATGTGGCACTCATGGATATCTATGAGGTAGGAGAACAGAATGAGGTGCATGATCTTTTGGAAAGTGCGCAGGAAGTCGCAGCGACCATTGCCGATAGCCTCACCCGTCAGGATAGGAAGCTCGCTCGGGATCTTTTGTGGAGTGCGGTTGGCCAAGTTGCCAAAACCCGTACGCATTTAGCAATAGCGTGGGGACGGGGTGTTCTTGACGACGAAACATTTAAGTCAATCGATGATAAATACGCGGTTCTCTCCGACTCCTTGCAATCCCAACGTTAAGTACCATTTGCAGATAACTACTTCGTCACGTCACCGACGACTTTATCGTACAGCTCGGGGAAGACTGAGTTAGGATCGTACCGCTTCTCCGCTTCCATGTAGGCATCCCGGTCGTGCATCCCCCAAAACTCATGTGGCGTGAAGTACGACGTAGAATAGAGGCCTTTGATGCCGCCGAGGGCAAGCATGTGTTGTTCAACGAGCGTGGTGTAATAGTGATCCGAGACGCCCGCTGGTGTACGTTTGTACCCGTAGAATCCGAAATCCACGAGCACGTTCCCTTTCCACTGGTAGAGCGGGTATACTTGCTGGGCATGCGCCTTGGTCCCCGGACAGGCCCACAGCGGGTACATACCGATAGTGTTCTGATACCACCAAAGAAACTCCTCGCACCGGTCTATCGTAATCCCTACATCCTGTATGAGTTGTTCCTTTTTTCGGACGATGCCGGTAAAAACGTTGGGGAACCAAGGATGATAGGCGAGCATATGATGAAGTTTGAGGAGGCGGTCTGAACGCAACATCGGTTTGAGAATGGTCCGGCGAAGAACGGGCCGGTCAAACAGGCTGCCAAGGAATCCAAGCTCCCTCGTTCCCCAAAACACATCTGTGTCCCAGCGCCACATGTAGTCGGCCGCGGTACATACGACACGTTGGTGTCGTGCGTCGGTAAGGTATCGGTACCAGGATTGGACGGAGACGTCAAACACATCGTCTTGTTCCGTTTTATCTGTCCAACTTCCCTCTGCCAGGATATACTCCTCCGGCCCCACGATCAGCCCTTCCAAAAAATCCTGACGGCCAGAGGAAACGGAGGATCTGATCGCGTCAATAAACGCTCCCGACCCCCGGAACCGCCGGATGTCCACGCGGATGAAACGCTTGATGGGGGTGATGCGCATAACGGCACGAAGCACATAGCCGAGCGTTCCCAGCGAGTTGGGCATGCAGAGGAATAGGTCACGGTGTTTCTGCGGCGTTACAGTAAGGATGTCCCCAGTTCCGGTGATGATGTCCATCTCCAATATATTTTCATGGACCAAGCCATAGCGGAAGCTCGTTGCTTCCACCCCTAAGCCGGCAATCGCCCCGCCGATTGTTATGGCCCGGAATTCCGGGACGACGACGGGCATGTACCCCACGGTGCTCGTCGCGGCGAAGAGGTCAAAAAAGCTTGTCAAACCCTCTGCCTCAACCAAGCCATGGTCCGTATCCACACGTAAAACATTGGTGAACGCGGAGAGGTCAAGCGTGTTGGTTTTGATTCTCTTGCGCAGGAAGTGCGTGTTCTTTTTCGGCTTGAGTGAAATTTGTTTCGCGCCTTTGATCCGGTGAAACTGCCTAAGTACGTTCGCTTTCTTCTGCTCGTAGACTTTTGAGGAGTCGATCTGCATAGCTATTACTATAGCATCATTGACTGCAGACATCCGTTGTTTTAACCGGAAAGTCATCAATGAGAACTCCGGTCTTGACCATTGAGCGCCTCCAATACTTGATTTTTGTACAGAGAGAGAGTAACCTCCAAGCTATCTATCTGTCCGGAGGAGGTGAAGATATGTCACCAGAACATGCAAAAGTGCTTATCGCGGAAGACGATCCCTTGATAGTCAAGGACATGGAGTTTCACCTTGGTGAAGCCGGGCACGATGTCGTTAGGAAGTCAGCCACTCTGACGGAGGCTCAGGCGATGATTTCTCAAATACCAGCGTTGGAAAAACAATACGGTGCAGAAAAAATTATTGTGGTACTTGGAGGAAACCTTGGAGAATGGAAGATGCCGGAGGATCGGCATAACGATAGTCAGGTGTTACTGCGTTTATTAAAAGAGCAACGGTTGGCTTTTCGGGAAATAGTGTTCCCGGTACGACTGTGGATGTGGGAAAGAATGCCGGAGGAAAGGCATTAGCGGACGCAGTTACAGCGTTATAGTAGAAACTATTGTAATTACCGTTGCGGTCGCAACGCCAAATACATTTCTTTTATCTTTGGGGCTACCAGACGCCACGCACGGTCTCCTTTCCACCATTTCGGCAGGAGGGAAAATGGGAGCTGGGGGTCGTCGCGAAGGATAGTCAAGTAACTCGTTACCAGCCATTGGTCAAGTTTGTCGGACCGTTTGTACTCCCATAGCCATTCTTCATACCGGTCATTGAGCCGGTCCAACCGCCAGACACGAACGACGAGACTTGCGAGGTTTTCCTCTCCGATGGCACCGCCTTGGCCCATGTCCGAGACGATTACTGATCCAGACAAATGGTGTTCATTTATACAAGTTCGTAATATATCAACAGGATTATATGGTGTGATCCACACCGAATCCTGCAGTCGACCGGCTCCAAGACGGCGGATTACATCCCGGAGTGCCTCCCGATCGAGTCGTTTGGTTTCCGGTACGTCATAGGTGACCAGATGCATACGGCCATCCCAGAGGCGTTTCTCGTCATAGACGGGGATGATGGTCGCAAGTCGCCTCTTGCCCGTTTTGGTGATTTCGGGAATCGCCTGCCGGCCGCGCGTGACGGGTCGGAGAAGTTTCTGGCGTCGGGCGTTGGCGATTGCCGTTTTGATGGTCTCGTAGTTCCACTGTCGGAGGAATCGGTCCGCAGCTACATGCGCCCGCCATACCTGGCCGGAAGAGGATTGGGGGAGGGAAACTTCTGCCAAAAAGATTGCGTTCCACAGCGCCACATCCGTCACATAAGAAAAAAGCCCTTCGCCCGTTGCGGTGAGAATTCGTTTCATCTTTCCCATGTTCCCACCATCATAGATCAATACAAAAGTATTGTAAATACAGTTGCGACCGCAACGCCATTTACAATACTTGCGTTTTGCAGAGAGAGAGAGTACACTTCCTCTCAACGTTTCTGTCCGGAGGAGGTGAGAAGTATGAGATTTGGTTTTGAGTTGGAAAGGGCTATTTATCATGATGCTGACATTTTTCATAGCGGCGGGGGCGGGAACAAAACACATGTTAATGCAGGGAAAACAATACAAGTTGAGCTTCCAAATGGTAAAGAGGTGTCACTCACGGGTACCCAGAACGGATTCCTGCTTGATTCAGTACATTATAAGGTGGGTTATCCGCTAGCGATGTTAAATCACGGCATGTTTGCAAAAGCCGTTGCGAGTCTTGGTCCAATTACGTTGTAAATAGCACTGCGACCGCAATTGCAAAATACAACACGTTAAGGAGAAATTTGCTCCATGATCTCCACCGCCTTTGATGTCCCGATGCGGTGGGTGCCGGCGGATAAAAAAACCTTGGGGTTCGGTTTGCGTATCCATGCAGGCACAGGA